>JAODNJ010000070.1 GCA_025465155.1 Frankiales bacterium | reverse complement strand
CGCGGCCGCCTCCGGGACGGCGCGCTCTGCGGCGCCGGCCGTCGCCCTGAGCGGGCTGACCAAGCGCTTCGGCTCGGTCACCGCCGTCGACGGTCTCGACCTCACGATCCGGCCCGGCGAGATCGTCGCGTTCCTCGGCCCGAACGGCGCCGGCAAGACGACGACGATCGACATGGTGCTCGGTCTGTCCCGACCGGACGCCGGCAGCGCCGAGGTCTACGGCATGGCGCCCCGGACCGCCGTCGCACACGGTCTGGTCTCCGCCGTCATGCAGACCGGCGGCCTGCTCAAGGAGCTCACCGTCGCCGAGACGGTGGAGCTCACCGCGGCGCTGTTCGCGCACACCCGGCCGGTCGCCGAGGTGCTGGAGCGGGCCGGCCTGACCGACATCGCCGGCCGTCGGGTGGGCAGCTGCTCCGGCGGGCAACAGCAGCGGCTGCGGTTCGCCATGGCCCTGCTGCCCGAGCCCGAGCTGCTCATCCTCGACGAGCCGACCACCGGCATGGACGTCGAGGGCCGCCGTGAGTTCTGGGCCGCGATCCGTGCCGACGCCGAGCGGGGCCGCACGGTCCTGTTCGCGACGCACTACCTCGAGGAGGCCGACGCCTACGCCGACCGGATCGTCCTGGTCAGCGGCGGCCGGGTGGTCGCCGACGGCACCGCCGCGGAGCTCAAGGCGCTGTCGGCCGGCCGGCGGGTCACCGCCACGTGGAACGACGTCGGCTCCGTCGATGCCGCCGCATTGCGGGGACTGCCGGGCGTGGAGGACGTCGAGCTGCGCGGGAACACCGTTCTGATCACGGCCGTCGACTCCGACGCCGTCGCCCGCCACCTGCTCGCCGCCACCCCGGCGCACGACCTGCAGATCACCTCGCGCGGGCTGGAGGATGCCTTCCTCGCCCTCACCAACCCCACCGCCCCGACGGGAGACCCCCGATGACCACCGCCGTCCGCAGGGCCCCCGAGCGCCGCGTCCCGCCGCTCGGCGGGTTCTCCCTCACCTTCCTGCGGCTGGAGATCCGCCGGCTGCTCCGCAACCGCCGCACGGTGGTCTTCACCCTCGTCGTCCCGCCGGTGTTCTTCTGGGCGTTCGGCACCGGACACGGCGGCGAGGCGGCCGGTCGGGGCAACGTGACCGCTTACGTGATGATCAGCCTGGCGGTGTACGGAGCGATGATCGCGACGACGGCCGGTGGGGCATCTGTCGCGATCGAGCGCGCGGTGGGCTGGTCGCGGCAGCTGCGGCTGACCCCGCTCGACCCCGCCGCCTACGTCGTCGTCAAGGTCCTGACGGCGATGGTGCTGGGGGCGCTGTCGGTGGCGATCGTCTACGCCGTCGGCACGCTGGGCGGCGCGCACATGCCCGCCTGGGCGTGGGTGGTCTCGGGACTGGTCGCGTGGGCCTGCGCCCTGGTGTTCGCCGCGTTCGGCCTGTTCATGGGCTACCTGCTGCCGTCGGAGAACGTCATGCAGGTCCTCGGCCCGGTCCTGGCGCTGCTGGCCTTCTTCGGCGGGCTCTTCGTCCCGCTCTCGGTGCTCGGGGCCGGGTTCCGGACGCTGGCGCAGTACACCCCCGCGTACGGCGTCGGCGTGCTCGCCCGCGCCCCGCTGACCGGGGACGCGGTGACGGTCGGCGCCGTCGCCAACGTGGTGGTGTGGACGCTGGTGTTCGGCCTCGGCGCGGTCTGGCGGTTCCGCCGGGACACCGGCCGGGTCTGACGGAGACGAGACTGCTCCCCGTGACCGCCGGCTCCGAGGGCACGGCCCAGGGCGCGGCGTCGCCCGCCGGACGTCCGGCGCCGTTCGAGGACGGCCGCAGACCCGGGCGGTTCGGCTGGGTGTTCGCCGCGGTCTGGCTGTTCTACCTCCTGCAGCCCCTCAGGGACGCGTGGTCGTCGCGGACCGCACCCCTCCCGTGGCGGGTCCTCGCCGTGGCGGCGTTGCTCGCCTTCGCCGGCGGCTTCCTCGCCTTCTTCGTCTGGTGGCGCAGCCGGCGTGCGGCCGACGGGTCGCGTCGGCCGGCTGACGTCTGGCTCGCTCTCGCGATCGGTTCGGTGCTCCTGGCGCTGGCCGCGCCAGCAGGGGGGGAGTCGACACTCGGGGGGCTGGTCTACCTCGGCGTGACCGCGTCCATGACGCTGCCGCTGCGGCGGTCCCTGGCGGTCGTCGCCGCCCTCGTCCTGCTCGCCGTGGGGCTGCCCCGCGTCGTTCCGGGGTGGACGCCGCAGGACGGCTTCGTCACGAGCCTCCTCCTGGCCTGCTTCGCGGCGTACGGGATCTCGCAGGTGATCGAGCGCAACGCACAGCTGGCCCGGGCCCGGGAGCAACTGGTCGACCTCGCCGTCACTCGCGAGCGCGAGCGGATGGGGCGCGATGTGCACGACATCCTCGGCCACTCGCTGACCGTGATCGCCGTGAAGACCGAGCTCGCCGGCCGGCTGCTGGAGGAGCTGCCGGCCGGCCCGGCCGCCGACCGCGCCCGCGCGGAGGTCGCCGACGTCGAGCGGCTGGCCCGCGAGGCACTGGCCGACGTCCGGGCCACCGTGTCGGGCACCCGCCACGTCTCCCTCACCGGCGAGCTGGCCACCGCCCGGCAGGCCCTGGCCGCCGCCGGCATCGCGGCCGACCTGCCCTCGGCCGTCGACGTCGTCCCCGCCCGGCACCGCGAGCTGTTCGCGTGGGCACTGCGCGAGGGCGTGACCAACGTCGTCCGTCACTCCGGGGCCACCTGGTGCGGGGTGCGGCTGACCGCCGACTGCGTCGAGATCCGCGACGACGGCCGCGGACCGGGTGGCTGCGGCACGGGTTCGGGCCTGGCCGGGCTGCGCACCCGTGCGGAGCAGGTCCGTGCGCGGGTCGAGATCGAGCGGGCACCCGAGAGCGGGTTCCTGCTGCGGGTCGTCGCCGGCGGGGGAGCGGCGTGATCCGGCTGTTGCTCGCCGACGACCAGGCGCTGGTCCGCGGCGCGCTGGCCGCGCTGCTGGACCTGGAGCCGGACCTCACGGTCGTCGGCGAGGTCGGCCGCGGGGACCAGGTCGTGGCCGCCGCGGTGGAGGCGAAGGCGGACGTCGTCCTGATGGACGTCGAGATGCCAGGCCTGGACGGGATCGCGGCGACCGCTGCTGTCCGCGGTGCCCTGCCCTCGTGCCGGGTGCTGATGGTCACCACGTTCGGCCGTCCGGGCTACCTCCGCCGGGCGGTGGAGGCAGGTGCCAGCGGTTTCGTCGTCAAGGACACCCCGGCCCGGCAGCTGGCCGAGGCCGTCCGGCGGGTGCACGCGGGCCTGCGCGTGCTCGACCCCGCGCTGGCCGAGGAGTCCCTCGTCTCCGGCGCGAGCCCGCTGACCGCGCGGGAGACCGAGGTGCTGCGGGCGGCGCGTGACCACGGCACCGTCGCCGACGTGGCCGCCGCGCTGTACCTGTCTGAGGGCACGGTGCGCAACCACCTCTCGGCGGCCATCGGCAAGACCGGGGCCCGGAACCGGACCGAGGCGGTGCGCACTGCCGAGCAGCAGGGCTGGCTGCTGTGACATCGCGATCGTCCGCGTCGGGAGGCCTCCGGCCCCCGCGACGGGTCCGCCTACCCTGGGTCGTGTGACCAGCACGCTCGAGCGGGAGGACGACGTCGCCGCGGCAGGCCCCGCCCCGCTCCGGCTCGGCACGCTGACCGTCGACCCCGCCGTCGTCCTGGCGCCGATGGCCGGCATCACCAACCCGGCGTTCCGCACCCTCTGCCGCGAGTTCGGGGCCGGGCTCTACGTCTGCGAGATGATCACCACCCGCGCGCTGGTCGAGCGCAACGAGAAGACGCTGCAGATGGTCCGCGCGACCACGGACGAGGCGGACGCGTTCTCCGTGCAGCTGTACGGCGTGGACCCGGTCACGGTGGGCCGCGCGGTGGAGATGCTGGTCGACGAGCGTGTGGCCGGCACCCGGCCGGCGCACATCGATCTCAACTTCGGCTGCCCGGTGCCCAAGGTGACCCGCAAGGGCGGGGGAGCGGCGCTGCCCTGGCGGCGCCGGCTGTTCGAGGGGATCGTGCGCGCCGCCGTCCGTGCCGCGGGCGACGTCCCGGTCACCGTGAAGACCCGGGTCGGCATCGACGCCGGGCACGTCACGTACCTGGACGCAGGCCGGATCGCCGAGGGCGAGGGGGCCGCCGCCATCACGCTGCACGGCCGCACCGCCGACCAGCTCTACAGCGGAACCGCCGACTGGTCGCACATCGCCCGGCTGGTCGACGAGGTCGGCATCCCGGTGCTCGGCAACGGCGACATCTGGGAGGCCGACGACGCGCTGGCCATGGTCGCGGCCACCGGCTGCGCCGGCGTCGTCGTCGGGCGTGGGTGCCTCGGCCGGCCGTGGCTGTTCGCCGATCTCGCCGCGGCCTTCGCCGGGTCGGGCCGCCGCGCGCTGCCGACGCTGCGCGAGGTCGCCGCGATCATGCACCGGCACGCGGCGCTGCTCTCGGCGGACCAGGGCGAGCGGCACGGCTGCACCGACTTCCGCAAGCACGTCGCGTGGTACCTCAAGGGCTTCTCGGTCGGGTCCGACGCCCGCCGGGCGCTCGCGATGGTGAGCAGCCTCGACGAGCTCGCCGCCCTGCTGGACCGCATCCCCGACCAGCCCTACCCGACCGAGGTGTTGGGCGGCCCGCGCGGGCGCACGAGCAGCCCCCGGCCGGTCGCGCTGCCCGAGGGCTGGCTGGCCGACCGCGACGACCCCCGGCCGCCGGTCGGAGCCGAGCTTCTGGTGAGCGGCGGATGACCGGCGCACCAGGCCCCTTCCTCTACGACGAGGGCCCCGCACCGTTGCACACGGGCACGGGTCGCCGTCGCCGCGGGCTGATCGCCGGCATTCTGGGCGGCACGACGGTGGTCGCGGTCGCGGCGGTGGTGGCGCTGCCGCTGATCACCGGGTCGCAGTCGGAGCAGTCGCGCGAGGTCACCGGCGTCTTCGTCAAGGCGCTGGCCGCGGGGGACACCGAGACCTCCTACGGCCTGCTCTGCGACGCCGAGCGGGCACGGCTGAAGCCCGGTGACCTGGCACGGGCCTACCTCGGCCAGGGCACCGGGACCGTGGTGCACAGCTCGTCGACCCGCCGCGGCGGGAAGCCGGTGGAGCTGGTCCAGGTGCGCTGGGCGGGCGGCGGCACCTCGACCGTGACCGTCGTCAGCGAGGGTGGCGCCAAGGTCTGCGGGACCCACCCGGACGGCTGACGGCGTTCGCCGGTTGCTCTCGCGTTCGGCCCGCCCGTAGGACAAGATCGCCGGTACTACAGATGACGTCCGAGACGTCTGGTGCCGGCATCCGGGTTGCCGGCGCCGCGGCCGGGGAGCGCGGAGGGGCACGTGAGCGGGAACGGGCAGGGGTCCACCACGAAGAAGTGGGTCTACGACTTCAGCGAGGGCAACAAGGACCAGAAGGACCTGCTCGGCGGCAAGGGCGCCAACCTCGCCGAGATGACCAACCTCGGGCTGCCGGTACCCCCGGGATTCACGATCACCACCGACGCCTGCCGCTACTACCTGGAGCACGGCAGCACGCCGGAGGATCTCGGGGCGCAGGTGTCCGAGCACCTCACCGCCCTGGAGAAGGCGATGGCCAAGATCCTCGGCGACCCGGGCGACCCCCTCCTGGTCTCCGTCCGGTCGGGGGCCGCCGCCTCGATGCCCGGGATGATGGAGACCGTCCTGAACGTCGGCCTGAACGACGACTCCGTGCAGGGGCTGGCCGCCCAGTCCGGCAGCGAGCGGTTCGCCTGGGACTCCTACCGCCGGCTCATCCAGATGTTCGGCAAGACGGTCCTCGACATCGACGGCGAGCACTTCGAGCACGCGCTCGACGAGGTGAAGCGCGAGCAGGGCACCGACCTCGACCTGGACCTCGACACCGAGCACCTCAGGGACGTCGTCGGCCGGTTCAGGGCCATCGTGCGGGAGCACACCGGCCGCGACTTCCCGCAGGACCCGCGGGAGCAGATGGACCTCGCGATCAACGCCGTCTTCGACAGCTGGAACGCCGAGCGGGCGATCCTGTACCGACGTCGGGAGCGCATTCCGGAGGACGCCGGCACCGCGGTCAACGTCGTCGCCATGGTCTTCGGCAATCTCGGGATGGACTCCGGGACCGGGGTCGCCTTCACCCGTGACCCCGGCAGCGGCGCGCAGGGCGTGTACGGCGACTACCTGCAGAACGCGCAGGGCGAGGACGTCGTCGCCGGCATCCGCAACACCGTGCCGCTGAAGGACCTCGAGAGCATCGACAAGAGCGCCTACGACCAGCTCATGTCGATCATGTCGCGGCTGGAGTCGCACTACCGCGACCTGTGCGACATCGAGTTCACCGTCGAGCGCAACAAGCTCTGGATGCTGCAGACCCGCGTGGGCAAGCGGACGGCCGGGGCCGCGTTCGTCATCGCCACCCAGCTGGTCGACGAGGGCCTCATCGACATGGACGAGGCGGTCCGCCGGGTGACCGGCGACCAGCTGGCGCAGCTGATGTTCCCGCGGTTCGTCGAGGGTGGCGACGCCCGGCAGCTCACCCAGGGCATGAACGCCTCGCCGGGTGCGGCGGTCGGAAAGGCGGTGTTCTCCTCCGAGACGGCCGTCCAGGAGGCGCAGAAGGGCGAGCACGTCATCCTGGTCCGCCGGGAGACCAACCCCGACGACCTCTCCGGGATGATCGCCGCGCAGGGCGTCCTCACCAGCCGTGGCGGCAAGACCTCGCACGCCGCCGTCGTCGCCCGGGGGATGGGCAAGACCTGCGTGTGCGGCGCCGAGGAGCTCAAGGTCGACACCAAGGGCCGGAGGTTCACCGCCCCGGACGGCACGGTCGTCAGCGAGGGCGACGTCATCTCCATCGACGGATCGACCGGCCGGGTGTGGCTGGGTGAGGTGCCGGTCGAGCCGTCGTCGGTCGTCCGCTACTTCGAGGGCGAGATCGACCCGGACTCCGACCAGGCCGACGACCTGGTGACGAGCGTGCACCGGATCCTCACCCACGCCGACGAGGTGCGGCGGCTGGCCGTGCGGACGAACGCGGACACCCCGGAGGACTCCGCCCGCGCCAGGCGGTTCGGGGCGCAGGGGATCGGGCTGTGCCGCACCGAGCACATGTTCCTCGGCGACCGGCGGCAGCTGGTCGAGGCGCTGATCCTGGCCGAGGACGAGCAGGGCCGGAACGACGCGCTGGAGACGCTCGAGCCCCTCCAACGGCAGGACTTCCTGGAGATCTTCGAGGCCATGGACGGGCTGCCGACGACGATCCGGCTGCTGGACCCGCCGTTGCACGAGTTCCTGCCCGACCTGACCGATCTGTCCGTCCGCGTCGCCGTCGCGGAGGAGCGGGGAGAGCAGGACGAGGGGACTCTGCGGCTCCTGGCCGCGGTGCAGGCGATGCACGAGCAGAACCCCATGCTCGGGCTGCGTGGCGTCCGGCTCGGGCTGGTGGTCCCGGGCCTGTTCACCATGCAGGTGCGGGCGATCGCCGAGGCCGCGGCCGAGCGGAAGAAGGCCGGCGGCGACCCGCATCCGGAGATCATGATCCCGCTGGTGGGCGCCGTGCAGGAGCTCGAGGCGATCCGCGAGGAAGCGGAGAAGGTCCTCGCCGACGTCGCCGAGGAGCAGGGCGTGGACGTCCCGGCCACGATCGGCACCATGATCGAGGTGCCCCGGGCGGTGCTCACCGCCGGGGAGATCGCGGGGGCGGCCGACTTCTTCTCCTTCGGCACGAACGACCTCACGCAGATGACGTGGGGCTTCTCCCGGGACGACGTCGAGTCCGCGTTCTTCCATGCCTACCTGGACAAGGGCATCTTCGGGATCTCGCCCTTCGAGTCCCTCGACATCCCCGGCGTCGGACGCCTGGTCGAGATCGCGGTCGAGGGCGGCCGGGCGGCGCGGCCGGATCTGAAGCTCGGCATCTGCGGCGAGCACGGCGGCGACCCCGACTCGGTGCACTTCTTCCACGAGGTGGGGCTGGACTACGTGTCCTGCTCGCCCTTCCGCGTCCCGGTGGCCCGGCTCGAGGCGGGACGGGCGGCGCTCGGGGGAGACCGCGCCGGTTCCTGAGCGCCGCTCCCTTCCGGCCGCTCCCTTTCCGGTCGCGATCATCGGCGAATGGCTGCCCTCACCGGCGTGTCGCCCAGCCACTTGCCGATGGTCACGGGGCGTGTCCGGCACATCGTCCCCAGGGGTCTCACGGCGTCGGTGCCGCGTGGTACCCATGACCTGTGCGGGTGCGGTTCGGGAGCCTGGTCGGCAGGGTGATCGCCGCCCTGATCCTCGCCGTGGTGCTCATTGCCGGGTCGACGGCGCTGGCCATCTGGTGGAGCGCCCGGCAGGATGCCCGCCCGCACTCCGATGCGATCGTGGTGCTCGGCTCCGCGCAGTACAACGGCGTCCCGTCGCCCATCTTCGCGGCCCGGCTGGAGCACGCCCGGGCGCTGTACGGGGAGGGCATCGCGCCGGTCATCGTGACCGTCGGCGGTAAGCAGGCCGGTGACCAGTTCACCGAGGCCCAGGCGGGTCGTGACTACCTGGCCCGCGAGGGCGTCGGCACCACGTCCCTGCTCGCCGTCCCGCAGGGGGCCGACACGCTGCAGAGCATGCGGGACGTCGCGGCGGTCTTCCAGGAGCACGGCTGGCGGACGGCGGTCCTGGTCACCGACCCCTGGCACTCGATGCGGGCGCAGAAGATGGCGGACGACTCCGGGCTGGTCGCGGCCAGCTCGCCCACCCGGCAGGGGCCCGCCGTACAGACCCGCAACACGCAGTTCCGCTACATCCTCCGGGAGACGGCGGCCTACCTCGTCTATCGGCTGACCGGCCGCAGCGTCGCCGGTGCACCCGGGATCAACTGAGGAGGCGCTGATGATCGAACTGGGCAAGCCCGGCACCTCGGGGGTGGACCGGGAGAGCATGCCGGTACTGCGCGACGGCTCGGTGGTGGGATCACTGCACGCCGCCCCGTGGCGGGAGCAGGCGACCGCGCGGACCGGGGAGCGCGAGTGGGTCTTCACCCGCCGTGGCCGTGAGCTGGTCGGCCGGCGGGCGGCGGAGCACGAGGACGTCGTCCGGTTCTCCGCCCGGCCCGTGTCGCTCTGGAAGGGCACCTGGACCGCTGATCTCGACGGCACCTCCGTCGAGATCCGCCCCGGGTCGTGGTGGAAGGGCACCCGGACGTACCTGGTCGACGGCCGCGAGGTCGGCGCGAGCGGCAACACCAGCCGGTGGGTGCCGCGGCCGACCCTCTCCCTGGACGCGCCACTGACCCTCGACGCCCAGGTCTTCCTGCTGTGGCTGGAGCTCACGCTGCGCCGTCGCTCTGCGGGTGCGGCCGCTGCGGCCGGGGCCGCGGGCTGATGGCCGGGCGGGGACGCATCCGCGCGGCCGACATCGCGCTGGTGCGCGAGCGCAGCCGGATCGACGAGGTGGTCGGCGAGCACCTGCAGCTCAAGCGCGCCGGCGGCGGCAGTCTCAAGGGGCTCTGCCCCTTCCACGACGAGAAGTCGCCGTCCTTCCACGTCACGCCGGCGCGCAACCTCTACCACTGTTTCGGTTGCGGGCAAGGCGGTGACGTCATCTCCTTCATCCAGCAGATCGACCACCTGTCCTTCTCCGAGGCGGTGGAACTGCTGGCCGGGCGGGCGAACGTCGAACTGCACTACGAGGACGACGGCGGCCGGCCCACCGGCGCCCCCGACCGGGCCGGTGCGGGGCAGCGGGCCCGGCTGGTCGCCGCCAACGCCGCCGCGGCGGCGTTCTACTCCGAGCAACTGATGACCCCCGAGGCGGCACCGGCGCGCCAGTTCCTCGCCGAGCGGGGCTTCGACCGTCAGGTCGCCGTCGACTTCGGCTGCGGGTTCGCACCCGCGGGCTGGGACGCGCTCACCCGACACCTGCGAGGCAAGGGGTTCACCCAGCAGGAGCTGGTCACCGGGGGGCTGGCCAAGGAGTCCTCGCGTGGCTCGTTGATCGACCGCTTCCACCGGCGGCTGATCTGGCCGATCCGCGACATCACCGGCGACGTCATCGGCTTCGGCGCCCGGAAGCTCATGGACGACGACCCGGGGCCCAAGTACCTCAACACCCCCGACACCCCGCTCTACAAGAAGAGCTCGGTGCTCTACGGCATCGAGCGGGCCAAGCGCGACATCGCCCGGCGCCACCAGGCCGTCGTCGTCGAGGGCTACACCGACGTCATGGCCTGCCACCTGGCCGGCGTCACCACGGCGGTGGCCTCCTGCGGCACCGCGTTCGGGGCCGAGCACATCGGCGTGCTCCGCCGGCTGCTCATGGACCAGGACGAATTCCGCGGCGAGGTGGTCTACACCTTCGACGGCGACGCTGCCGGCCAGGCCGCCGCCATGAAGACCTTCAAGGAGGATCAGCGCTTCGTCGCGCAGACCTTCGTCGCCGTCGAGTCCGAGGGCCGTGACCCCTGCGAGCTGCGCCAGGCGCACGGTGACGCCGCCGTCCGCGACCTGGTCGCCCGGCGGACCCCGCTGATCGAGTTCGTGCTGAAGACGACGCTGGGGGAGTACGACCTGGACACGGTCGAGGGTCGGGTCGCGGCGCTGGAGCGGACGGCGCCGCTGCTCGCGCAGATCAAGGACCACGCGCTGCGGCCGGCCTACGCCCGTCGTTTGGCCGGCCTGATCGGCAACACCGACGAGTCCGAGGTGCTCGAGCGGGTCCGCCGGCTGACCGGTGACGCAGAGAGGGCACCGTCCCGCGGCCGGCCACGGATGCCTCGGCGCAGCCCGGACGACGTCGCTGTCGAGGTCGAGCGCGAGGCGGTCAAGGCCGCACTGCAGGTGCCGGAGATGGCCGGCCCGTCCTTCGACGCCATCCCGCCCGAGGCCTACACCCACCCCGACTACGCGGCCGTGGCCGCCGCCGTCGCGGCTGCCGGAGGGGCGGCCGCCACTCGGGTGACCGGGCCGGCCTGGCTGGACGAGCTGGCCGCCCACTGCGCGCGCGACAGCGCCCGGGCCCAGCTGACCGCGCTCGCGGTCGAGCCGCTGCGCGCAGTCACGGGCGAGTCCGACGTCCTGTACGTCAACGCCATCCTGGCGCGGCTCCAGGAGATGGCCACCGTGCGCGAGATGGCTGCCCTCAAGGGCAGGCTGCAGCGCATGAACCCCGTCGA
Source organism: Frankiales bacterium (assembly GCA_025465155.1). Lineage (GTDB taxonomy): Bacteria > Actinomycetota > Actinomycetes > Mycobacteriales > Geodermatophilaceae > Geodermatophilus. Next base: position 75,047 of record JAODNJ010000070.1, on the reverse strand, counting down.
GGAGGCCGAGGCGTACACCCGGGGCTTCGGGCGGCTGCTCGCGCTCGAGCAGCAGGCGCGGTCTCTGCGGGAGCGGGCGATGGGCGGGCTGACCCCGTGAACGTGTTCGACCGGGTGCGCCGCCGGTTCGCCCGGCCGCCGGAGGCGGTGCGCGCCGCCGTGGCCGCCTCGTCCGATCCGGACGAGCGGGTGCTGGCCTGGGGCGTGCTCGGCAGGGAGCCGGGCTGGCTGGTGGCGACGTCGCTCGGCCTGCGCACAGTGCCGATCGACGCCGGCGGCGACCTCCTGCGCTGGCACGAGGTCGGCTCTGCCCGGTGGCAGGCGACTGCCGACGGCGGCGGCAGCTTTACCGTCACTCCGCTGCGCGAGGTCGAGCCCGGCGTCCAGAGCCGGGAGCCCGTGCGCCGGCTCGTGGTCGTCGATCCCGGGGAGCTGCCGGCGGTGGTCCGCCGCCGGGTGGACCAGACCGTCGTCGCCAGCCGGCGATCACCGTTGCCGAGCGGGGGTGCGGTACTCGTCGTCGGCCGCCGGATCCCGGGTCAGGCCGAGCGGGAGTGGACCGTCGTCTTCGACCACGACGCCGACCGCAACGATCCCGCGGCCCGCGAGGTCGCCCGGCAGAAGCTGGAAGAGGCGCTGGCTGCCGAGCGCCCGTCCTGACCGTGGCCGCTCAGCGCGGCGTGCCGCTGCCCATGCGGGTGCGGACGGAGGAGAGGACGGCGTCCGCCCGCGCCTGCGCCACACCGGCCAGACCCTGCAGCCGCGGGTCGTCCTTGGCGTGCTCCCACCCGCGCCGGATCTGCTCGTAGCGCCCGCGCCCGGCCTTCGCGCCCAGCACGTAGCCGGCCCCGAACCCGGCGAGGAACGACAGCTTGGCCACGCAGACCTCCAGGTGCGACCGGTGGAACTGCTGGTCACGCTACCGGTGACGGCGACTCCGCGTGAGGTCCACGGGCCCTGCCGGGACATGGCCAGCCCGTGCGGTACCCTCGATTGGCGAGCGGGTCGCACCCGCCGGTCCCCCGTAGCTCAATTGGCAGAGCATGCGACTGTTAATCGCAGGGTTAGTGGTTCGAGTCCACTCGGGGGAGCTTCATCATCGCGCTGACCAGCTAGGTCATGGATCCCGCGCTCGCAGACGGGATCATGTCAGAGGGCCCATGCATCATTTACTCATCACAAACTGATGAGGATGGTGTCGCCATGGGACGGCCCCCCCAGCCGGTGGGCACCTACGGCAGGATCTATTTCGTCGACCAGCCCAGTGGCGAGACTCAGGCGCGAACCAGGTTCCGCGACTACGACGGCCGCGTCCGAATGGTCACCAAGGTCGGGCGGTCGCGGGCGGCCGCCGAGCGGGCCCTCAAGGCGGAGCTCACAAGTCGCCAGGCCCTCGGCGGCGGCTCTGCCATCACTGGGGCGACCCGCATGGCCGCGTTGGCAGACGTCTGGATGGAGGCCGAGCACGGTTGGTCGACCGGCACTAAGCGCACCTACCGATCAGTGATCAACAAGCAGATCAAGCCAGCCTTTGGGCAGCTGTGCGTCCGCGAAGTCAGCCCGGGCGTGGTCAGTCGAGCGCTGGCCGCGATAGCGAAGAGCAGCGGGCCGGGCGCAGCCAAGTCCGCGCGCGCCTGCCTGTCCGGCATGTTCTCGGTGGCGATCGAGGACGGCGCCATCGCGGCGAACCCGGTGCGGGACTCGAACGCCAAGATCAGCGCCAGCAAGCGGGCGCCGCGGGCACTGACTGTGGCCGAGATGTCCCGGCTGCGCGAGCTGTTCCGGTCCAGCGACCGCGCGATCGGGCTCGACCTACCTGACCTTGTCGACTGGATGCTCGCCACCGGCTGCCGGATCGGCGAGGCGCTGGCCCTGCGCTACGGGACCAACCGTGACGGCAAGCCGATTCTTGATCTTGACGCCAGGACGTGGGAGGTGAACGCCACAGTGGTACGCCTGCGAGGCGCCGGCTTGACCATCCAACCGCGGCCGAAGACCACCGCTGGTTGGCGGGTCATTGCGCTGCCCGACGTCGCAGTTCGGATGCTGGCGAACCGGCGGGCCAAGCCTGACCGGCAGAAGGACTCCAGTGTGGTCTTTCTTCCGCCCCTGAGCGGCGCACTGCGCGATCCGTCGAACGTCTCCGGGGACCTGCGCCAGTTGCTCGACTCGTTTGACTGCTCAGCCTGTGCTGGCACCGGGCACCACCTCAACAACGACGACTCCCCCAAGACCGAGCCTGGTGTGCGACGGATTCGCTGTGCCGAGGGACCGTGGTCGTGGGTCACGTCGCACACCTTCCGCAAGACCGCCGCCACGCGTCTCGACGAGGCTGGGCTCACCCCTCGGCAGGTGGCCGACCAGTTGGGCCATGCCAACCCGTCGATGACGCTGGACGTCTACTTCGGCCGACAGGTCGTCAGCGCCGAGGCGGCGCGCGTTCTGGACTTTTGAGCTGCGGGGATGCAAATTCCTGGCACGACGCCGGGGCGGGGGTCGCTTCCCCCCGCTCACCCCGCTCGTTCGGCACGGCCTGCCTCCGCCCGTTCGAGCAGCCATGCGGTCACGTCGGCACGCCTGTAGACGACGCGCCGCCCCAGCCGGAAGCTGTGCGGGCCAGTGCCCAAGTGCCGCCAGTACCTCAGCGTGGAGACCGGTGAGCGCATGATCTGGGCAACCTCGGCCGTGGTCAGCAGGTCATCGGGGCTGTCCATGGCGATCCTCCCGGTGATTCGTGAGGCGGGCCGAGTAGGCCCGGCACCGCAAGGTAGGGCCAGGTATCGACAGCTCTTCAGCTCGGCATGTGAGGCAGCGCGTCCCGGCTCGCTCCTGCAGGTCGGAGGTGAGCAGGAACGCCGGTTCGGCCCGGCGACCTGCTGCTGTGCCGGAGATCTTGCTTGGAGGATCCGACCGCCAGCCCTTCCGGACGGATGTCAGAGAGTGGCCGCGAGCAGGAAGCCGACCGCGAGGGCCGGACCGTAGGGGAAAGTGCTCCGCCGGTCCCCGCCGCGCATCAAGGTGATCACGGCCTGCGTCACGGTGATCAACGTGAACGCGGTGAGGGCGACCAGCAAGCCGCGATGCGTGGCGTGGCCGAGGCCCAGCCCGCCGAGCGTCGCCAGGCGGACGTCGCCGAAGCCTGCTCCCGCGAACCGCCAGCACAGGAACAACGTCAGACCCGACGCCACGGCAGCGACCCCGCTGATCACCAGCGCCGTCCAGTCACCTTGCACAGCGAGCCCGGTAGTCAGCAGTACACAGGTCACGATCCCGGCCTGCCGGACCAGAGGAGTCGGGATGCGATGGGTCACCGCGTCGCAGCAAGCGGCTGCGACAAGTGCGCATCCCCAGAGCAGCAGAATCGGCGCCAGCCACCAGTTCCCCGTCCGCTGTGACGTCGCAACCGCCGCTGCCCCGGCCACGCCACCGCCGAGGGCGCCAGCCAGGCGGAGACCTCCGCCCACGGCGTCCTGGCGCGCCAACTCCGCCAGCCCACGCGCAGCGAGCACCGGGGTGGTCACCGTTCCGAGCAGCGCTGCGGCGACGCCGGCTCCCACCCAGCTACAGACCATGTCCTGCCAGCAGCCTCCTCCGTGGGCCGCAAACGGCTGTCACCCCGCCGATCACCCGCCGACATGCCGAGCTTGGGCCGGCTTCGGAGTCTGCGACGCCGAGCCCTGACAGAGCGCTGCGATACACCCGTTCGTGCACAGAAGGCGAAAGACGAGTGACCCAGGGTCACTCGATGGGGTGACAAGGTGTCGGACGTCACTCAGCGTCCCCGCGGAACAGGGAGTCTCGATTCACCCACAGCGACGTAAGCGGAGGTGCTCAAGCGTGGCGGTGACACGGGCAACGGCGGCAGCGGCCACGGCGGTGCTCGGGTTGATGGTCGCGGGCTGCTCGTCCTCCGGCGATGCTTCCTCGACCGCGCCGACAGCTACGCCCTCAGGTCCGCTGTCGTCGAGCGCTGCACCCACCACGGCGGACGCGTCCCAGAACGCACAGTCTCAGGCGGTCGCCTTGGTCCCCACCTACCTCGGGACGATCGACGACCTCTACCTCGACCCGTCACGCTCTCTCGACGACCTTTACCAGGTGGCAGTCACGCCGGAAGCAACCGCCGAGGCCACCGCCATCGGGACGTTCCGTTCTCGGGGTTACCGGCAAGTCGGCCGGTCCCAGCTGGTGAGGGCGTCCGCGGACAGCGTCGACCTCGCGACCGGTGCAGCGGCTTCGCCGTCACTCACCCTTCCCACCGTTGTCGTCACCGCGTGCGTCGATGTGAGCCACGTGCAGGCGACCGATGCTTCCGGGACCTCGGTCATCCCCGCAGACCGCCCGAGGTATCTCGTCGCGCGGCTGACAGTGGTCAACCCGCACTACCCGGGCCCCTCGTCGTGGCGGGTCAGCGAGGCTCCGAACAGGCAGGCGCAGTCGTGCGACGGGTGACGATCGTTCTGGTGGGTGCGCTGCTCGGCGTCTGTGCCCAGGGCATGCGCTCGTCAGTTGCCGAGGCCGACCCGGCCGCCTGCCAGCAGTACGACTCGCATGGCATCTGCGTGGTGCAGGCCGGCGCACCTGGCGGACAGGTGGAGACCCAGCCGGTCGCGATGGGCTCCGGCAACGCGACCGGACCGGGAGCCGCTTGCACTCTGACAGCCTCAGGCGCCGCCATCTCCTGCCAGGAGGGATCGGCGTGGTGGGTGCAGAGCATGCAGTGCTACGCGCAGGTGAGCCCTGAGCACCCTCCCAAGGACTCGCCCGTCTGGGGCGGTCACACCGATGGCGCGATCTACCTGTGCACCTTCTACACCGGCGGCCGGACGTTTCCCGGCACGAACGGGTTCTCGTTCTGGTCAGCGACCGCGCCGGCCGGACCCGCGGTCGTCGACCCAGCGGTGCTCGCCCAGCAGGCGCTGCGGACCGTGACGGTCCCCCCGCCAACGACCGGCCGGTACCCGGCCGGGACCATGCAGGACGGACAGCCGTTCACCTTGGTGAACGCCTACACGTGGTTCTGGACCGATCCGGCATCGTTCCGGCAGTTGACCGCGCGTGCAGACGCCGGCGGCTTGTGGGCGCAGGTGACGGTGACGCCGACCGCCTTGTCGTTCACCCCGGGCGATGGTCCAGGCACGGTGTCGTGTCCGGGACCCGGCGTGGCCTGGCGGCCAAGTGACGGCGTGTGGGCGCCGTCCCCGGCGGGCTGCGACTACCGCTATCCGCACTCGTCGATCCACCAGTCTGACCGGCAGGTGTCGGCCACCTACAGCATCCGCTGGTCCGTCGCGTGGACGTCGTCGACGGGGGCACGCGGCACTCTGCCGGACCTGACGACGACGGCGAACGCGACGTTCGCCGTAGCGGAGGTGGAAGCGGTGGTGACCAGGTGACCGCGCGGGTCGAGGAAGAGGCGACGCCGGCCGGGCACTCGGCGGCTGCCTCGCCGCAGATCGCTCCTCCGCCACCGGCAGCTCCACTGCGCAGTGCCGCGGCGAGACGGCGCACGAGCCGCAGGTCACTGGTCCTCAGCGTGCTCGTTGTCCTACTCGGTGGCCTGATTGCCTTCGCCGCGGGCCAGATGCTGACCGCCCACACCGCGGTACTCGTGGTCGCCCGGGACGTGCAGGTGGGCTCGACGATCACGGCCGATGACCTGACGGTCGCGAACGTTCCTTCGGACCCGAACCTGTCGCCTATCCCGGCAGCCCAGCAGTCCCGGGTCGTCGGGATGGTCGCGCAGGTGCCGCTGACCCGCGGCGAGCTGTTGACCCGCGCCCAGGTCGGCACGGGCAGCGGCCTCAAGGCGGGGGAGCTGCTGGTCGCCCTGCCATTGAAGGAGGGGCAGTTCCCCGCCCGCGGGCTGACTCCCGGGCAACAGGTGCTGATCGTCCCGACGTCCGGAAGCACGGGCTCGACCGGCGGGACCGCCACCACGAACGGGACGCCCGGTCAGCCGGTCGAGGGGACCGTCGCCGAAGTAGGCGCCCCGAACCCGACCACCCAGGTGACGGTCGTCGACGTCCGCGTCCGCGAAGCCGACGGACCGACATTGGCCGAGCTGGCCTCCACCGGTCGCCTGGCGCTGATCCTGCTGCCGGCCGGGCGGTGACCGGATGCTCACCGTCGTGGCCTCGGGCAAGGCGGCTCCCGGCGTGACCACGTCCGTGTGGGCGCTGGCCCTGTGCTGGCCCCGACCGCTGCTGGTCGCCGACTGCGATCCGGCCGGCGGGGACATGGCACCGGGGCTGCTCGCCGGTCGGGTCAGCCTCGACCGCGGGCTGCTCTCCTGGTCGACGGCCGCGCGCCGCGGATTGACGGCGACGGCGACCGCCACACTGCTCAGCGAGCACGCCGTTCAGGTGCCGGAGCGACCGCAGGTCTCGCTGATCCCCGGCTTCGCGACGGCCACCCAGGGCACGTCGTTCACCCCCGAGACGTGGGAACGGCTCGCGGTGGCACTGGAGCAGTTCGCGGCCGCTGTCGGCTGGGACGTCCTGGTGGATGCCGGACGGCTGGTCACCGACCGCGGGTGCTGGCCGGTGCTGCGAGCTGCCGATCGGGTGCTGCTCGCGGTGCGGCCCAGCGTGCGGTCGGTACACGCGGCGCACGATGCGGTGCAACGGCTGCGTCAGGAGCTCGGCGATCTCGAGAAGGCGGCCGCACTGGTCGTCGGGGACGGGCCGTATGCGGCGGGGGAGGTCGCCCGGGCCCTGGAGCTGCCCCTGGCCGGCGTGCTGCCCTACGACCGCACCGCGGCGGAGATCCTCTCCGACGGTGCCCTGGCGAGCCCGAAGACACTGCGGCGCGCGGCCTTGATGCGGGCGGCGTCGTCCCTGGCCGGAAAGCTCGGTGACTCCAGCGGAGCTTCCTCAGTTGTCGAGGCGGTGGCCGGGTGAGCCCCACGGACCCACGGCCACCGTGGTCGCCGATCCTGACGCCGCCACAGGACCACTCCGGGCAGGTGCATCCAGCGAACGCCGCTCCGTCCGACGCCCCGGAACTCAGCGAGGCCGAGTACCGCGTCGTGGCGGAGCTGCGGGACCGGGTGTCGACGCGCCTGACGTCGGAGGACAAGAACTACGCGGCCGGTCCGCGACGGGAACTGACCAAGACGCTCATCCGCGACGAGTACGACTCCTGGCTGCTGCACGAGGCCAACCGCGGCCGGGCGGCTCCGGCGGTGACGACCGAGGACCGGATTTTCGCCGCGGTGCTCGCCGAGCTCGACGGGCTGGGGCGGCTGGCTCCGCTGCTGGCGCGGGTTGACGTGGAGGACATTCACTTCGAGGGCTGCGACCCGACGATGCTGCGCACGGTGGACGGCCGGCTGGTTCCCGGGCCGCCGATCGCGTCCAGCGATGAGGAACTGGAGCAGCTGCTGCGGTCGATCGGGTCACGCTCGGACGGCGGGCAGAGCAGCCGCGAGTTCTCCTCGGCCAGTCCGGTCCTCAACGTGCGGCTCAAGGGCGTCACCGCGCTGGGGGCTCGCCTGCAGGCGGCGATGGACGTGCTGCCCCGTCCGGCCGGGGTGATCCGGGTGCACCGGTTCTCCGATCCGAGCCTGGACGACCTGCACCGGCTGAACATGGTCGACTCACCGGTGCGCGCCTTTCTGCACGCGGCGGTCGAGGCCGGCGTCTCGCCGCTGGTGACCGGAGCGCCGGCCGTCGGCAAGACCACGCTGCTGCGCGCGTTGGGCAACGCGATCCCATGGAACAACGTGGTCGTCACGGTGGAGGACGAGCGGGAGCTGGGACTGCACCTGCCGCGGTGGGATCCCGACCGGCAGCAATTGGTTAAGCGGCACGCCGTCTGCCGGCCCTTCGAGTCGCGGCTGCCCAATGCCGAGGGCCGGGGCGGGTTCGACATGGGGGACGCGCTGCACCTGGCGCTGCGGGCGTCCCCGACGTGGGTGCTGGTCGGTGAGGTCCGTGGCGCCTACGTCACTTCCCTGTTGGAGGCGGCGACCAGCGGCATCGCCTCGATGATGTGCACCCTCCATTCCCCGTCGGCCGAGGGTGTCTTCGACAAGGTGCTGATCAACGCGCTCAAGGCGCATCCGACCCCGTCCCCGGAGTTGGTCCTGCGCTCGCTGGCCGCCCTCGGCCTGGTCGTGCACGTGCACCGCGACCGCGGCTACGCCCGCTTCGTGTCGGGCATCTACGAACTCGGCGCCATCGGCGACTCCGGTCGGCCCGACCTCAAGCCGATCTTCGCGCCCCGCCCCGAGGACGGCCGTGCTCGAGCTACGGGGGCGGGGATGCTCAGCGAAGCCCTGGCCGAACGGCTGACCGCGGTCGGCTTCGACCTGAACTGGCTGCACCCGGACGCCTCGGACTGGCCCACCGGGCCGCGCCGCCAGGAGCGGGCATCGTGACCGCCGGCGTGCTGCTGATGGTCCTGGCCGGGCTGCTCGTCGCGGGCGGTCTCGTCGGCGCCGTCGCAGCCGTCCGCGGTGTCAGCGTTCTGTTCTCTGGGTCGCCGTCCGCCCGCGGCTCCCGGCGACCGCGCATCACGCCGCTGCACCTCGGCGCCCTGGCGACCGGGGTGGTCGTGCTGCTGATCACCGGCTGGCCGGTCGCCGCGCTGGCCGCGGCCGCCGGCGTCGTCTTCGTCCCCCAGGTGCTCGGCGGCGGCAAGGCATCGAAGCGGGTGATCGCCACCTCAGAGGCGTTGGCGGACTGGACGCGACGGCTGGCCGACCTGATCAGCTCGGGCGCCGCCGGATCGACCCGGGATGCGCTGCGCCGCTCGCTGAGCTCGGCGCCGGAGGCGATCGCGCCGGTAGTGAGCAATCTGGTGACCCGGATGGGGCCGCAGGGCGTCGAGCCGGCGCTGCGTCAGTTCGCTCGCGAGGTCGATGATCCGGCCGCCGACAAGATCGCCATGGTGCTCATCCTGCGGGAGCGCAACGGCGGGCCGGGGCTGGCCGAGGTGCTCACCGCGCTGGCCACCGACCTCGACGACCGCTCCCGCATGGTCCGCGAGGTGGAGGCCGAGCGCGCCAAGCCACGGGCGAACATGCGCACCATCGTCGTGGTCACCCTGGTCCTGGTCGTCGGGATGGTGCTGTTCGCCCGAACCTTCCTGTCGGGCTACTCGACGCCCCTCGGGCAGGTCGCGCTGCTGCTGGACGTCGCGCTTTTCGGGACGGCGCTGCGGTGGATGCGCCGCCTGTCCGACCCGCCCAGGCCTGCCCGTGTGCTCGTCGACCCCGACCTGGCTCCGGAGGACCGGTGACCGGGCTACAGACGGCCACCCTCGCCGGGATGCTGCTGGCGCTGGGCCTGGTCCTCGCCGTCCGCTCGCTGGGTCCCGCGCCGCCATCGCTGACCGCAGCGCTCGAGCAGCTCTCGGCGAGTCCCACAGCGGGAGGCCCGGGCACGACGCGAACGGTGCCGTGGAACTCCGCGGGGAACCGGTGGACCTGGCTGCCGTCCGCGGTGGTCCGCGCGGTCGAGGAACGCCTCGGCGTCTCCGATACCCACCTGGCAATCCTCGGCCGGACCCGCAGCGAACTTGCCGCGCGCAAGCTGACCCTGACCCTCGCCGGGCTGCTCACCCCCGCCGTACTGGGCCTGGTCCTCGCGCTGCTCGACGTCCCGATGCCATTCCTCCTGCCCGGCGCCGTCGCGCTGGGACTCGGTGCTGTCGGCTGGCTGTTCCCCTCGGCCGAGGCCCGCGAAGCGGCGGGGCAGGCACGGGCGGAGTTCCGCAGCAACCTCGAGTCCTTCCTGACCCTGGTGGCCGGCGAGCGCCGGGCACGAGGCTCGGTGGAGCAGGCCCTCGAAGAAGCCGCAGAGATCTCCGGAAGCCCGCCGTTCGTCCGCATGCGCCGCGCGATCCGGCGGGCGGCACTGTCCGGCCGCAAACCCTGGAGCGACCTGCGCGATCTCGGCGACGAACTCGCCGTTCCGGAGCTGCGCAGCCTCGCCGATATCGCGGCGGTGGCCGCCGACGGGGCATCGGTCTACAACACCCTGCTGGCCAGCGCCCGCACCCTCCGGCACGCCGAGCTGTCCGACGCGCGCAGCCAGGCCAACGAGGTCAGCGAGCGAATGTCGCGCCCGCTGGCCCTGTTGGTCACCGGACTGACCTTCTTCGTCCTCGTCCCATTCCTGGTCCGCATGTTCACCGGCACAGCCTGAGCACACCGCCAACCGGGAGGTTTCCCATGACCCAGCCCACGATCCACCACCGCCGCCCTCAGGGCGTCCTGACCGTGCAGGCGACGCTGTACGCCTGGGCGCTGTCAACTCTCGGGTGGCTGCGCGCCGAGCGCGTCAAAGACGACCGGGGTTCGGATTCATCCGAGAAGGCCTTCATGATCATCCTGGCCATCGCCCTCGGCGGCGCGGTCACCGTCGCCGCGGTGGCCTTCGTGGCCAGCAAGACGGCCCTGTTCAAGTAGAGCGGATCAGCAGCGCCATGCCCGGACCACCCGCTCGGAGCCGCACGGCAGCGCCGCCGTGCGGTCCGCGCGCGCGCCCAGGCATGGCGACCCCTCGCGGCAAGAGCGATCGGGGTTCGTCGAGCGTCGAGTTCGCCATCCTGTTCCCGATCATCGTGGCGCTGCTGTTCGCCGGGCCGCAGCTGGCGCTGTGGTACTTCGCCCGTGAAGCCGCCGACGCCGCCGCGCACGCCGGTGCCCGGGCGGCCAGCGTCGCCGGCGCGGCCGGGGAAGCGGGACAACACGCAGCGGACGAGTACCTCGTCCGGCTCGGCACCGGCACGATCACCCGCTATTCCGTGGTGGAGCAGAACACCGCCACGACGGTCTCGATCCACGTCACCGCCGAGGTACCCAACGTGATCCCGCTGCCCGGCTTCAGCCCGACCGTCGACGTCACGGTGGTGCGCGGCAAGGAGCGCTTCACCACACCGGACTCGCCATGAGCCGCCGCACGCGGCTGGTTTCCTCCCGACCCGGCCGGCGGTGCAGGGACGACCGCGGCTCCGAATCGGTCGAGCTGGCCATCCTGCTGCCGGTCGGGGTTCTGATCCTGGCGATGCTCGTCATCGGCGCCCGGATCGCACTGGCCGGCGACCGCATCAGCGGCGTCGCCGGCATCGCCGCCCGCGACGCCTCACTTGCCCGCTCAGCTGCGGCCGCCCAGCAGATCGCCACCGCCAGCGCCACCAACGCGCTGGCCGACCGGAACCTGCACTGTGCCGACGTCCAGGTGAGCGTGGACACCTCCGCGTTCGGCAGCGCCCCGGGCGCACCGGCGGCGGTCACCGTGACCGTGGCGTGCACCGTCGACCTGTCGGACATCGGCGTGGCCGGACTGCCCGGCTCACGAACTCTGCGCGACAGCGCGACCAGCCCACTCGATCCCGCCCGGGACCTGTCATGAACCGCTCGGTGCGGACTCACGCCCGGCTCCGCGATGAGGACCGGGGGTCGGTGGCCGTTCTGTTCTGCTTCCTCGTCCTGATCGCCGGCGTTCTGGTGACCGCTCTCGTCGACGCCGGTACAGCGATCCAGGCGGCCAACCGCGCCGACACGTACTCGGCCGAGGCGGCGCGCGCTGCCAGCATCGCGGTCGGCCCGGTCCCCACCGGAGGAAGCGCGGACGCCGAGCTGGCCGTGACCGCGGCCCGCTCCTACCTCGACCAGGCCGGCGCCACCGGAACGGTGGATGTCCTCGGCCCCGGCGTCGTCCAGGTCAGCGTGACCGTCACCGCCTCAACACCCCTGCTCGGGATCCCGGTCAGCCAGACCCGCATCCACACCGCCCAACTGCAGGTCGGCGTCACCCACGGGGAGGGGCTGCCGTGACCGGCCACGCCGTCCGACTCCTCAAGGCCGCGGGCGCACTGGTGGTGCTCATCGCCGTCATCGTGGGCGTCCCGCTGCTGCTCGCGGCCCTGCACCTGGTGCCGCACAGCCTGCCGTCGCCGGGCGACGTCCTTGCTCTGCTGCGCGTTCGAGACGACGGGCAGCTCGTCCAGGTCGTGCTCGCCACGGGTGTGTGGGTGTGCTGGGCGCTGTTCACCGCCTCCACGGTGGCGGAGCTCGTCGCGCTGGTCCGTGCCCGACCCGCCCCGGCGCTGCCGGGGCTGCGGATCTTCCAGCGGCCGGCGGCCGCGCTGGTCGCTGCGGTCGCCGTCGGCTTGGCCCTCGCCCCAGCCGGCGCCGGCGCCATCCCGCCGGGCACCGCAGCCGCCCGGCCACCGCTACCGGTCGCGACCGTTACCAGCGTCCTGTCGGCGTCGGTGCTGCAGGACGTCGGCGCACCAGTCATCCGGACGGCAGCCGCGGACTCGGGTCGAGAGGAGCCACCGCCCCCGACCTCCCCGCCCCTGACCTATCAGGTGCAACGCCGGGACACCCTTTGGGCGCTGGCCCAGCGCCATCTCGGCGACCCGCTGCGCTATCCGGAGATCATCGCGCTCAACCCCACCGCGGTCGGTCCGGACAACGAGATCTATCCCGGCACGGTGCTGGTCCTGCCGTCGGATGCGACCGGCCTGACGCCGCCCGGGAACAGCTCGGCGCCGTCCGCCGCGCCTTCCGTCGAGGAGGTCACCGTCGAGCCCGGAGACACGCTGTGGGACCTCGCGGAGGAGGTCACCGGCGACGGCGGAAACTGGCGGCAGGCCTGGGAGCTGAACCGGGAACGGACCGAGCCCGGAGGAGCAACCTTCACCGACCCCTCGTTGATCCGACCGGGGTGGACGCTCAGCATCCCGACGGGGGTGGGCACTCCCGAGCCCGCACCGACGCCAGAACCGACCACACCATCCACTGACGAGCCGACCACGTCCGTGCCGGGTCCAGTCACCGCAACCCCGTTGTCGCCCGGAACCGCTGCGCCGACCGCCGAGATGTCACCCACCCAGCAGAGCGACCGCCCGGCGAACGACACGTCAGCGTTGCCGGTGGTCGCTTACGCGGGTGGTGGGCTACTCCTGGCCGGCGTCTCACTCACCGCACTGCTGCGCTACCGCCGGCGACAGTTCCGCCACCGGCGTCCCGGCCGCGTCATCAGCAGCACGCCACCCGAACTTCTCCGCGCCGAACGAGAACTGCAGTCAGCGGGAAGCGCCGGCAGCGCCGACGTCAGCTGGTTGGATCGAGCGCTGCGCAGCCTGGCGCATGGCCTGGCGAGGGTCGAGGGTGCTCAGTTGCCGGACGTCGTCGCGGTGTCCATGACCGACGACCTCCTGACCCTGGTGCTCACCAGCCCGGCACCACTGGTCCCGCACCCATGGACGGTCGATCAGACCGGCACCCGCTGGTCGATCCGGCGCAGCGACCCGCTGCCCTACGACGAGGGCGAGCGCGGACGCTCCTTCGCACCGTTCCCCACCCTCGCGTCCGCGGGCTGCACGGCGGCGGGGGAGCACTGGCTGCTCGACCTCGAACGAGTCGGTGCAGTCTCCCTGTCCGGGGACGCCGAACGCTGCCTGAACCTGGCCCGGTTCCTTGCCGCCGAGCTTGCGCACAACACCTGGTCGGAGATGCTCCAGGTGACCCTGGTCGGATTCGGGGAGGAGCTGGCCGACATCAACCCGGACCGGTTGACCTGCACCGAGGACGTCGACAAGGCGATCGCGGCGCTCACCGGGCGGCTGGAGTCGGTCACCGAAGCCATGCGGGTCGCCGGCACCGACGTGCTGTCAGGTCGGCTGCGCGACATCGCGGCGGACGCATGGGCGCCTCACCTGCTCCTCATCGCTCCCGGTGCGGCTCAGGACAGCACCGGACTGACCGAGCTGCTGAGGACCATCAAGCAGCGGCCGGCCCGCAGCGCGGTCGCGCTGGTGCTGGTCGGCGACACAGACCACGCCCACGACGCCCGCTGGCAGCTGACCATCGACGACGCGGGAATCCTGCGCATCCCCGGATTGGGACTTGAGCTGCATGCTCAGCAGATCCCCGCCGAGGAGGCCGAGCAGTTGGCTCAAGTCCTCGCCCTGGCGTCCGTCACCGACGACCGACCCGTCCCACAGGCCCACGGGCGCGAGCCCTGGGACACGCACGCTGATGCCTGCGGTGGCCTCCGCGTCGACCCGATCGGTGGATCACAACAGCCGGCACCGAACCCCTCGCCGGGCGCGTCGACGCCTTCCCCGTCGACGCAGAACTCCGTGCTGCCGCTCTCCCCGCAGACCTACTTGGAGCAGGCGGCAACCACCGAAGAGGACCTACAGGCTTTGGCGCCGGACACCGACGACGGCATCCGTCACCATGTCGAGACCGCCGACCCAACCCTGGACGCCGACCTGGCCGACTGGGCCGACCCGTCCTGCCCGCGGCCGAAGCTGACACTGCTCGGGCCGGTCCAGGTACGAGCCCAGGGGTCGCTGCCCGCACGCAACCCGCGGCGGCAGTTCTACACGGAGATCGTCGCCTATCTGGCGACCCGGCCTCGCGGCGTGACCAGCGAGCGCTACGCGACAGCCATCTGGCCCAACGAACCGGACGTTATCGGCAAGACCAAGGTCCGCCAGTCGATCTCCGTGGTTCGGGCTTGGCTCGGCGCCAACCCGAAGACCGGCACTGACTACCTTCCCTCCGGGCTGACCGCAGCCGCAGCCGGGCGTTATCGCATTGGCGACGTCCTCATCGACGCCGAGCTCTTCCGCCGGCTCCGGGTCCGTGGCCTGGCCCGCGGGGCCGACGGCATCCCCGACCTGTGCGCGGCGCTCGACCTGGTCACCGGTCGGCCCTTCGACCTGCCGACCCCTCGGCAGGGGACCGCCGGCGGCTACGGCTGGCTGATCGACGAGGACGCCCGGCTGGATCTCGAGTACGCCGCGATGATCGTCGACGTCGCCCATACCGTCTCCACCCACCACCTCGGCGCGGGCCGGCCCGAGCTTGCCGAGGTCGCTGCCCAGGTGGCACTGAAGGCCGGGAGCTACGAGGACGTCCCCCTGCTCGACCTCGTCGCGGCCTGCGACGCCCAGGGCAAGCGGGCAGAGGCCGATGCCTACGTTTCACGCATCCTGGCCAACCACGACGCCGAGGTGGAGGAAGACCTGCCACCTCGCACTGCGGAAATCCTCTTCCGACGACATTGGACCCATCGACCGGGCTGAAATCGACCTGCTTTTCCGGGACGACGGGCGCATCCCCAACCGATCGTGTGCGTGAGCCGTAGCCGCGGGCGTGATGTCGCGCTACCGCATCGCCGATCCCCGTCTCGATAGGGGATCGCCGCGCGGGACGCGCACAAGGGGATCGCCGCGCGGGACGCGCGCAAGGGGATCGCCGCGCGGGACGCGCGCAAGGGGATCCCCCTGCGGGACATCGGCCACTAGTGGGCCGCGCTCATTCTTCGGCATGCTGCCCTGGTGGCCATCGAGTCGACGCTCCTGGTGGGGCCGTTCGTGGGCCGCGACGCGGAGCTCTCCGCCCTGAGGCGGGCCGTCGAGGAGGCGGCACAGTCCGGGCAAGCCCTTCTCCTGCGCGGCGATCCGGGCGTCGGTAAGAGCGCACTGCTCCAGGCTGTCGGGCAGATCGGGGCAGCGCAGGGCTGGCGGGTGCTGCGCACGGACGGGACCCCGGCCGAGCAGCGACTGCCGCTGGCCGGCCTGCACAAGCTGCTGAGGCCGGTGCGTTCGCGCATCCCGGAGCTGCTGCCCGGCGGGCCCCGCGAGGCGCTGGAGGGCACCTTTGGCTTCCCGCAGGCCGATCTAGACATATACAGGGTGGCGCTGGCCTGCCTCGACTTGTTCTCGGCGCTGGCGCGATCCGCCCGCATGGTCGTCCTAGTAGACGACGCGCACTGGCTTGACCGGTCGTCGGCCGAGGTGCTCGCCTTCGTTGCCCGTCGGCTCGAGGCCGACCCGGTCCTGCTGGTGGCCGCCTCCCGCTTCGGACCGGACCAGCCGCTCGCCGATGCTGGCCTGCCGGAGCTGGAGGTCGGGCCGCTCGACGGCCCAGCATCGGCAGCCCTCCTGGACCGCTCCGCACCGAACTTGGAGTCCGCGAGCCGGCGCAGTGTGCTCGAGACGGCCGCGGGGAATCCGCTGGCCTTACTCGAGCTGCCGCAGTCGCTGTCCGGCGCCGGCCGCGATGATCCCGGCGGAACGGTGCACCTGACCCGCAGGCTGGAGCGCGGCTTCCTGGGCCGGACGAGGGAGCTGCCGCCGGCCACCCGCGACCTGCTGCTGGTCGCGGCGGTGAACGACTCCGACGACCTGGCCGAGGTGCTCGCGGCCGCCGGCATGCTCGCCGAGGCGGCCCTGCGGGTCGAGGACCTGCACCCCGCCGTCGCCGACGGGCTCATCCGGCTGGACCCGTCGACGATCGCCTTCCGCCACCCCCTGGTTCGCTCCGCGGTGCAGCAAGGCATTCCGGCGGAGCGACGGCGGGCGGCGCACACCGCGCTCGCGGAGGTGGTCATCGACCAGCCCGACCGGCGCGTCTGGCACCGGGCCGCCGCCGTCGCCGGCAGCGACGAGGCGGTGGCCGCCGAGCTGGCGGACGCCGCCGCGCGAGCACAACGGCGCGGCGCGGTCCCCGGCGCGCTGCAGGCGCTCGAGCGGGCCGCCGAGCTCAGCGGTTCCGGCACGGCCCGTGGCCGGCGGTTACTCCGGGCCGCCGAGCTGGCCGCCGAGGCCGGGCGCCCCGCGGACAGCCGCGGCTACCTGGGGCGGGCCCGACCGCTGCTCGCCGACCCGCACGACCGGCTCCGGCTGGACGCGGTGGACGAGATCACCGACGGGGCGATGCTGGGCGGCGCCGCGCGGGTGGACGCGCTGATCGGACTGGCGGAGGACGCCCGGATCCGCGACGACCAGGACCTCGCCCTGCGCTTCCTCCTCCGCGCGGCGATGCGCTGCTGGCACCTGGACTTCGGCCCCGAGGTCGAACATCGGGTACTCGCCGCCGCCGACCGGCTGGGCGCCGGCGTGCACGATCCGCGACGACTCGTCATCTATGCCTATGCCTCGCCTTTCGAGTGCGCGGCGACCGTCCTCGACGTCCTCACGGGCCGGTCCCCCCAGCCGGACGACGACCCCGCCGACCTGCTGATGTACGGCTACGCCGGCGCCTGCACCGGCGCCTACCGGGAGGCGGAGACCTACTGCCGGGCCGCCGCCGACGGCCTGCGGGAGCAGGGTCGGCTGACGCTCCTGGCGGAGGCGCTGAGCCTGCTGGCTTGGTCGGCCCTACGCCGCAGCAGGTGGCGGGTCGCCGCCCCCGCAGCCGAGGAGTGCGTGCGGATCGCGCGCGAGATCCGGCAGCCGGTTCCCGAGGCCGCCGGACTGGCCGCCGGAGCGGCGATCGCCGGGATCCGCGGCGACGTCGCGACGGCCGACGAGCTGGCCGGGCAGGCCGAGGAGCTGGCGACGGCGACGCGCAACACCATCGGCCTGGCCGTCACGCACCTCGCGCGCGGGCTGACCGCGGCCGGTCGCGGGCGCCAGCAGGAGGCCTTCGAGCAGTTCTGGCACCTCTACGCGCCGCACGACCCGGCCGCCCAGCGGATGCAGGCCTGCCGGACGATCGGCCACCTCGCCGAGGCGGCGTCCCGGACCGGGCACGCGGCGGCGGCCCGGGCGGAGCTGGCGCGGTTCGAATCCCTGGCCGCCCGGACACCGGCGGACGGCGTCCAGGTGGCCCTGCGCCTGGCGCGGGCGTTCCTCGCGGAGCCCAGCGACGCCGAGCACGCCTTCACCGTCGCGCTGGACGCCGACTGGAGCGACTGGGCCTTCGAGCACGGGCGCCTGCTGCTCGGCTACGGCTCCTGGCTGCGCCGTTCGCAGCGAGTGACCGAGTCGCGCGTGCAGCTGCGCGCGGCCCTGCACGAGTTCACCAGCTCCGGCGCCGTCCCCTGGGCGGAGCAGGCCCAACGCGAGCTGCGCGCCGCCGGCGAGGCAGGCTCCGGGCCTGGCTCGCCCGCGACGCTCGGGTGGGAGCAGCTCTCGCCGCGGGAGGCGCAGATCGCCGAGCTGGTCGTCGAGGGATTCAGCAACAAGGAGATCGGCCAGCGCCTGTACCTGTCACCCCGGACGGTGAGCAGCCACCTGTACCGCGTCTTCCCGAAGCTCGGCGTGACCTCCCGTGGCCAGCTCGCCCGCGCGCTGAGCCGCGCCTCGCCCGGGGACGACCGAGGCGCCGCGACGTCGTCCTGACATCAGAGACCGTGCTCGCGCAGCCAGGAGAGCGTGCCGTCGGCGACCTCCCGCCAGCCGGAGTCGATCGTCAGCGAGTGCCCGCGGTCCCGGAACTCGACCAGGTCGGTGACCGCGGTCGAGTGCTTGTACTGCTTGAGCGTCGCCTTGGTGACCGCCTCCGGAACCGTGTGGTCCTGGCCGCTCATGGTGAGCAGCAACGGGCCGCGCTGCTCGTTGCGGGTGTCGACCTTCGCCGGTGAATGGAGGACAAAGTTCGCCGCGGCGGCCTCGAACAACGGTCGCCCGGGCGAGGGCATCGTCCACCGCTCGAACAGCGCGTCGGACTCCTCGCGCGGGATCGCGTTGCCGAACGCGTAGGCGAACTGGTCGGCGGTCAGGCCCACCGTCCGGTGCTTGTTCGCGGGGTTCCTGAACACCGGCAGCGTCGCGTGCAGCGCCGAGAGCGGCAGCGGCAGATCCCCCTTGATCTGCGCCGCGTCGATCGCGACAGCGCCGATGCCGCGGCCCTGGCCGAGCAGCTTCTGCGCGATCATGCCGCCGAAGGAGTGGCCGATCAGCAGCGGCGGCCGGTCGAGTCCGTCGATGATCTTGCCGTAGTGCTCGGTGACGTCCTCGATCCCGTGATTGGCCATGGCGTCCGGGTTCGCCCGCGCCTCCTCCACGGTGTCCGGGTCGCCAGGCCAGCCGGGCGCCATCGCGTCGTAGCCGTGCTCGCCGAACAGCTCCATCCACGGCGACCAGGACGTGGCATGCAGCCACAGGCCATGCAGGAAGAGGACGGGGGTTGCCGCATCGGGCATGGGTAGCTCCTCGGGAGATCACGATCACTGCCGAGGCGATCGTCCGGCCGTGGGACGGGCGGCGGCTTCGGTCAGATGACCCAAGCGAGCGAACCGGCCGGGTTCCTAGCGTCTGCCCATGGACATGGGACTGCAGGAATCGGTGGCCGTGGTGACAGGGGCCAGCAAGGGCATCGGGCTGGCCACGACCCGGGCCCTCGTCGCAGAGGGCGCGCACGTCGTCGCGGGCGCGCTGCGGACATCAACGGAGCTGGCCGCGCTCGACGGCGTGACCGTGGTGGAGCTGGACTTGTCCACGGCCGAGGGTCCGGCGCAGCTCGTGGCGGCGGCCGGGCAGCGCATCGACGTCCTGGTCAACAACGTCGGGGTGGCACCGCCGCGGCTGGACGGGTTCCTGGCCATCACTGACGACATGTGGCACGCCACCTGGAACCTCGACCTGATGGCGGCCGTGCGGGCCTGCCGCGCGGCTCTGCCGGTGATGCTCGCCGGCGGAGGCGGCTCCATCGTCAACGTCGCCTCGGTCAACGCCCGGCTGCCCGATCCGACGGTCATGGACTACTCCGCGGCCAAGGCCGCCCTGGTCAGCTTTGCCAAGTCGCTGTCCAAGGAGTTCGGCGGGCGGGGCATCCGAGTCAACAACGTCGACCCCGGCCCGGTCGCCACCGACCTCTGGCTCGGGGACGACGGCGTGGCGGCCCGCGTCAGCCGCGCCAGTGGCCAGAGCGCCACCGACGTCGCGGCCGCTGCCGCCGCCGGGATGGTGAGCGGCCGGTTCTCCCGCCCCGAGGAGGTCGCCGACCTGATCGTCGTGCTTGCCGGTGGCCGCACCGCCAACGTCACCGGCGCCGACTTCGTCATCGACGGCGGCATGGTGGCGACCATCTGACACCCGCGTCTGAACGGGCGGATCGCGCGCCTCGGCAACCAACGCGACGTCCCCGACAGGCCGTTGCTTCCCGAGCCGGGCGCCGCTGTCGCGCCGCCACGGTTGCTCGGCATGGACGGCGTAGATGAGCAAGAGCCGCGGCGACGCCATGACGCCGCAGCGTCCCGAAGGCCGACCGGCCTGCCAGACGGAGGCCCGAGCACTGCCGCTCTCCGGCGCCGTCTCGAATGGGATCGCCGCGCGGGACGCGCGCAAGGGGATCGCCGCGCGGGACGCGCGCAAGGGGATCGCCGCGCGGGACGCGCGCAAGGGGATCGCCGCGCGGGACGCGCGCAAGGGGATCCCCTTGCGGAACGTCAACACAGCAAAGCTTGTCCGCGCGCGCCGAGCCGTCGATCTGCTGTCGCATCTACGCACGGACCTACGCCCATACCAATCGCTCAGCGCGACGAGTCGTTGACTCGCTTCGAGTGGTTCGTCCCATCGCGCGCGTCTACGTCGATGACCTGTCGCATTCGTCGGGCAGAATCACGGCCGTCAGGAGGTCAACGCTTAGTGGGGCAGATGTCTACAGCCGGACGACCGCCGAGGGCGTTCATCAGTTACGCCAGCGACGATAAGCAGCGCTTCGTCCTGGAGTTCGCCAGCCACCTGCTTACCAACGGCGTGCAGGTCTGGTTGGACAAGTGGGAACTCGGAGGTGGCGACTCGCTGCCTCAGCGCATCTTCGATCGGGGCATCGGTCAGTCCGACGCGGTGCTCTGCGTCTTGTCCGATGTGGCCTTGGCGAAGCCCTGGGTGCGGGAGGAGTTTGACGTAGCGGTCGTCCGACGCATCGCGGGCAAGACGCGACTCATCCCGATCCTGTTGGACAATGACCTCAACGTCCCTGTTGCGATCGAGCACTTGTTCCATTACAACGTGCCGAGGCAGGGCTTCGATTATGTAGCCGCGGAGGTCGTCCGCGACATGTTCAACGTCTCGCGTCGACCACCGTTAGGCAGGCCGCCTCCATTTGTCGGTTCGTTGCCGAACGTGCGACAGCTCGATGACCCGATCGACACGGCTGTCTTTGCTGCCTTGATTGAGCACTTCCGACGGCTGGACTCGCCCAACTGGATAACGTTCTCGAACAGCATCGGCGAAGCGGTCGAACCGTTGGGCATCAGCTACGAGCAGGTACTCGACAGCATCGAGATCCTTGAGCGCCAGCACCTCGTCAATGCGCAGAAGATGCTCGGTCCTCGCTGGCAGCTCAAAGGTATTCCGGACTACGTCTGGCTTGAGGAAGAAGCCCGTGGAGGACTCGACGTCGATGCCCTCAGGCGGAAGATGCTGTCCGACATCGTGAACGAGCCGACCGGTCCCAAGCCGACCGACTGGTACGACTACCGCGGCATCCATTGGCGAACTGTGACCGCGATCCTCAATGAGTTCAGTCGGGCCGGGTACATCGCTGTCAGTACAACCAGGGAGTTCCGTACATACGGGACGTCACGGCGCTCGCGAGGCGTGCACTCCGCGAGATGGAGTAGGCGCTCCTCGGGGAGGAACTAAGCCAGTGCGAAGTCGTCCGCTCGTACGCGCGGGGCTGCACGTAAGCCCCCTGAACAGCCGCTCCGGGAGCCCAAGCAGGAGGGGAGCAGCGTCCTGTAGGACGACCGGCCTGCGGGACGGTCGGCGCGAGCTTCTCCCCCACTCCCCGCGGTCTCGAATGGGATCGCCGCGCGGAACGCGCACAAGGGATCGCCGCGCGGCGTCACGATGTCGTCGGTCATGAGTGGCCTTTTGAAATCTCGTTACTTGTGCGTGATGGTCCGCGGGAGGCCGAAGGTGGCGAACAGGCTCTTGTCATCGAACCTTGCGAGTGACGACACGCGAGCGTCGGCGACCGACACCACCATGAGCCCACTCGCTCGATAGACCTCAGCGTGCGGATCTGGACGGTAATAGCCGAACGCCGGAGCGTTGTTGGCTCGCGTCGAAACCACCTTGACGCCCTCGCCCCAGACCCGGCCGAGGTACTCGGCGATGGGGCGGGATCCCCGCAATTCGAAAGGCTCGGGAGGCATGGTCATCCTGGCGTCGTCGGTGAGCAGCGCGACCACCCGCTCGATATCACCGCGCTCGAGCGCGTCGACGAATCGCTCGACCGTTTCCACTTCGTTGCGAGATCGGGGAAGGGACACATGATCGCGGTCTCGGGAGGGCTCAAAGGCAGCGCGCGCCCGCTGAAGCGCGCTGTTGACCGACGCTGGCGTCGAGCCGAGCATCTCGGCCACCTCGGCCGCCGAGAATCCAAGGACGTCGCGTAAGACAAGAGCAGCGCGCTGCTGGGTCGGAAGACCCTGGAGCCCGGCCACGAACGAAAGGGCTATCGACTCTCGGGCCTCGAACCGAGCCTCGGGATTCGACTCGGCATCTCCGATGAGAGCGTCGGGGTATGGCTCGAGCCACCACGGCACATCTGAGTGCACCACACCGGCAGATAACGAGCCTGGATCGACCACTTCGGCGTCCCGTAGCCGGCGCGAGGTGTCACGGAGGTAGTTTAGACAACGGTTGGTAGCGATGCGGTAGAGCCACGCCCGAAGCGAGCGACCGTCGAAGCGATCGAGTGATTGCCAGGCTGACAACAGAGTCTCTTGGAGTAGGTCCTCGGCGTCGTGGAACGACACGAGGATCCGGTAACAGTGCACGCGGAGCTCCAGGCGGTAGGGGCCGGTGAGCTCGGCGAAGGCGTCGCTGTCTCCGAACTGGGCCCGGGCGAGCACCGAATCGGTCATCGGGTGATCCCTTCCGCTCTCTGGACACCCCTCTCTGGACCTTGGAACACCGTCGCGCTCCCAGATTCATCGCTCAATCTGGCTGGGGGTCGGTGTTTCAACCGTCGGACACGTCGACCAGGAGGCTCACGATGGCCCAAGTCAGCAGCCCTTCAGACCCAGTCGAGGTCGGCGGCCGCGAGCTGATCGCGGCGAGCGTAGAGATCAGGCCTGTCGACCCTGAGCATCCGGACGGACGGCACTGCCTCGCGGAGTACGTCGCCGAACTCAACCGCCGCTCGACGCGCGGCTTCGATCCCTCCATCGGCGCAACCGCCCTTCCGCAGGAGGTCCGCCCACCCGCCGGTCAGTTCTTCGTCGCCTACCTGCATGGTGAGGCGATCGGCTGCGGCGCTGTCAAGCATCACGCCGATTCGCCCGCTGAGATCAAGCGCATGTGGATCTCGCCGGAAGTGCGCGGGCTAGGGCTCGGCCGCCTTCTACTGAAGAAGCTCGAGGCGTGCGCGCTGTCCGGGGGCGCGCGCATCGCACACATCGAGACGAGCGCAGTCCTCACTGAGGCCCCCGCCCTGTACCGCTCAACCGGCTGGGTTGAGGTCCCCGCGTTCAACAGCGAGCCGTTCGCGGACCACTGGCTCGAGAAGTCGCTGGGCTAGCGGGACGGACGCGTCACCCGCTGCTGCCTTCAGCAAATGGAGAAGTCACAACCTGATCCGCCGGGGCCGGCACCTCGCCCGACGGCCGCACGCATGGCGGGCGCTGACAGCGACCCCAGCGATCCATGACCCGCGGGCCGCCGACGGCGCAGCCAGCCTCCACGGGGCCCACCCGCGAGCTGCCACCCCCAGGCCCGAAAAGGAGACGCCGTGTCCACCCACCCGACACTGATCCAAATGCTGGTCGAGGCGCACGCGAACGACCTCACCGACCAGGCACATCAGGCCCGGCTTGCCCGAGCGGCCCGCACGGCCGAGCGGCCCCCCAGCCGGCTCCGCGCATGGAGCGCCCGGCTGCTGGTCGGGCTCGCCCGCCGCCTTGACGACCGGCTCGCCCCGATCCCCGCCCCCGCATCCCTCTCCGGGAGCCGCCGGGTCGGCTGAGGTCCCACCGAGCCTCGGAGATCGAACTCCGGTCGCCCTCGCGAGCTCCGGTGCCGTAGCCGTCGACGACCGCCGCGCGGGGCGCGCACAAGGGGACCGTCTCCCGGGAATGGGGCAGGTAGACGCGCCGCTCGCGTGAGCTTGTCCCGGTAGACCCGCCCGATGCCCATTCCTGTTGAGGGGGGGGTCATTTGGGGCGCAGTCGGGGTGGCGCTGCGTCGAGGTGTTCGTTCACGTCAACGCTGGCGCACGTCACCCCTGGTGACTCGCTTCGTCACCCCTTCCCGCGCCAGCGCGGAACAGTGTTGGAGCCTCACTGTCGTGACGAGCGTTGGATGACCACGCCCGTCCCAATGTCACCCCCGCCCAGGGGTGACGGTTCGTTGAACGTCTCTCCGGAGCGTCGACGGCATCACACCGATGCCGGAGGACCCGTAGATGTTCCACGACCCCACCATCGTCGGCAGTTGGCCGGCGCTCGCCGCACGGCTGGACGACGACGCCGTCCTTGCCCGATGGGCAGCAGCCGAGCCGGACTTGACCGGACTCACCACCGTCACCGAGCTGCTCGCCGTCTGGTCCGAGGACGGCGGGGACGACCGTACGAACGTGGTCCTTGCCGCGTTGGTCCGGTTGGCCGCCGTCGATGGTGGTCGGGACGACGACGCGCTTCTTCTCATCCTGCATCTGCTCAGCGGGCTGGTATGGACGATGGTCGCGCAGCTGAGGGACCTCAGTTCCGACATCGTCACCGTGGTGGTCGGCGAGCTCGCTTGCCAGGTTCGGCGTTACCCCTGGCGGCGGCGTCCGCGCGCGGTGGCCGCCAACCTGCGGGCCGAGACGCGACGGGCCGTGCTCGCTGAGCTACGTCCCCGAAGCCGTCGCCATCCCGATCGAGGCGAGTTCCTCGCCGTCGACGGGGACGTCACCCGGCTGGTGCAAGCCACGGCCTACGACGAGCGGGAGGACCTCGACGTCGCCGACCTGCTGCAGTGGGCGGTGCGGTCAGGAGTCGACTCCGCTGACGTGGCCCTGCTGGTCGCCACCGAATGCCGGCGAGACCTCCGTGAGTGCCGCGCGGACCAGCACGTAGCCGCCGCGCACGGCATCACGACCCGCACCCTGTACCGCCGGCGACACCGCACGCTCACAGCCCTGCGCAACATCGCTCCGCAGTACCTGGCGGCCGTCGCGTGACCGCGCCCCCGTCCACCCTCGACATGACCGATGGCGGCGGCCACGACTCCGGAGATGTCGAAGGCAACCGCCGGTTGTTGTCCGTCGCCGAGATTCAGCAGGTGCTACGAGAGCTGCGGGCCCGAGGCTCGCGACCTGTCGCAGCAGGGATCGGCGCTACCTCGCAGCGCCCCGAGAACCGCAACTCCCAGCCGCCTCCCTTCGAGGGCGAGCGGGTCCCACCTGCGCGACGTCCGAGAAGGACGAAGACCAGCACACCGGCTCAAGACTGGGGTGACACCGGAGAGGAGGGGCCTGCCCGAGGGGGTGACATTGCTGCCGGTAACCGACAGCACGCCGCTCACGGCGGTGAGCTGGAGGCCGGCTGGATCGGGATCCTGGCCGCGCACGCCGGCGCCGGTGCCTCCACGGCGGCGCTGGTGATCTGTGACGCCGCGGCAGCCGGCGGCCGTCGGGTGCATCTCGTGGACACTGCCCAGCCCTCCCGGTCCGGGCTGGTCGCCGCGGCCTCGGAGGAGCTGGGGCTGGACGTCACCGGGGCGTGGCATCGCGGCCTGCGCACCGGCGTCACGATCGACCGCCGTGCCACCGACACGGCACCCGGCAGATGGCCGATCTCGCCGGTCGGCGACGACCCGGCGCTGACCGTCGTCGACCTCGGTCTCGCCGCTCCGGAGAAGCTGACCCGTCTGGTGGCCGACCGCGGTCGCCCCGTCGTCGTCTGCCGGCCCACCGTGCCCGGGGTGCGGCTGACCGAGCAGCTGCTGGCGCAGGTGGCGGGGCAATCGGTCGTGGTTGCCGCCGTTGGTCTCACGCGCTGGCCGGGCGAGGTCACCGCCAGCCTGGGCCCTCGACTGCACGCCCTGCGGGCCGACGGTCGCGTCGTGCCCGTGCCGATGAATCGGCGCCTCCAGGTCACCGGCCCCACCTCTTCCCCGCTGCCCAGGCCGCTCCACGCGGCCGGCCGCTCGCTGCTCGAGCTGCTCGACGACACCCATCCAGGCGCCGCAACCCGCTCGTTAGCCCCCACCACCCGCCCGGTGCCGACCCCAGAGGACACCCGTCGATGACCGCCCTGCTCGCGGACACCCTGACGGCGGCCGCCGTCTGTCCGGCCGCACCGCCCGGGGTGCAGGTCTACGCCGACGAGATCCAGTCCTGGGTGAAGTGGGGCGTCCTGGCCATCCTGGGCATCTGCTTCTTCGCCAGCGTCGGCATGCTGATCTGGGGCCGGGTCACCCACCATCCCCGCGGTGCCCGGCTCGGCATGGACGGCATCCTGATCTGCCTGGTCGGCGCGATCCTCTACGTCGTCGGATACGTGATCGTCCAGTCGATCGTCGGGTCCGGCTGCTGATGGCGCCCCGCCGAGGCGGCCGAGAGCCGCGCAGCCCGCAGTGGTCGCGACGAAAGATCCTCGCTCTCCTGGCCATGGCTGTGCTGACGGTTGCCGTCCTGATCGCAGGCCTGGTGCTGGCCGCGGCTCACGCGCTCAACACGACTCAGGACGGCGCCGACGCCAGCAACGCCGGCGGCTCGATAGGGACCGCCGCCGGCCCGCCGGCGGCGCCCGCCGAGACCGGCCCGCGTGTCACCGCCGACGCCCAGGATGCGTTGGCCGCCCGGTCGATGCCGGTCGTGCCGGAGTCCGCTTCCCATCCCGCCCCGGTCTCGGACCGCGATCCGGGCCCGCCGATCGTGCTGCCGCCGGCGACCGACACCGGGCCGGCGGGAGTGCCGGCCGGTTTTCCACACACGCCCGAGGGGGCGATGGCGCAGCTGGCGGCAATCGACCAGACCGCATTGCAGTCCGGCTCGCTGTCCGGCGCCGGGGCCGTGATCGCCGCCTGGGCGCTGCCGGGCGGCCCGACGACCAGCAGCTGGTCCGGGGTCCGGGCGATGAGCACGCTGCTGAACGCCACCGGCCTGTCCGGCGGTGGATCCCCGCAGCTCGCCGCCGTCCTCACGCCGCTCATGGGGCAGATCAAGGGCAGCGTCGGGCCGGACTTCGTCGTCCCGTGCGTGGATTTCGAGCTCGACGTGACCCTGCAGCAGACCGCTCGCGGGGCGGCCGCCGACTGCCAGCGCATGGTCTGGCACCTCGACCGCTGGATGATCGGGCCGGGCGAGGAACCGGCACAGCCGCCGTCGGTGTGGCCCGACACCGATCTCGCGCTCAGCGTCGGTTACCGGGATCTCCGTCATGGCTGACCCACTGGCCGGTGGCGGTCTGCTGCCGATGATCGACCTCAACCCGATCAGCTGGCTGGGGGACGCCGCGTCCGCGGCCGTCGCGGACGCCTGGAAAGCGGCGATGATCGCCCTCTGGTCCGCCGGGCTGTGGCTGCTCACTCTGGCTTTCAAGGTCGTCGACGCGTTCACCACTCCGGACCTGTCCGCTCAGGGACCGATGGGCGCGGTGCTGCCGACGACGCTGTGGATCGGCGCCTCGGTCGCGGGAACCATGATCTTCGTCCAGCTCACCGTGGCGCTGATTCGCCGCGACGGACAGTCGCTGGGCCGGGTGCTGCTCGGCGTGGGCCAGTTCGGGTTGGTCTGGGCCGGCTACCTGGGGGTGGCCGGCGCCCTGATCTCCGCCGCGGCGGGGCTGTCGCGCGGGATTCTGCAGGCGATGCTGAACGTCGACAGCCTGTCGGCGTTCGACCCCAGCAGCTCCTGGCCCCGCGAGGTGGTCGACACGACGGTGGCCACCGTCCTGGGCCTCTCGTCGCTGCTCCTGCTCATCCCCGCCTCCTTCTTCTACCTGGTGATCATGTTCGTCCGGGAGGCGGCGCTGATCATCCTGGCCGCCACGACACCGATCTCCGCCGGTGGGCTGGTCAGTGACAGCACCAGGACGTGGTTCTGGACGAGCCTGCGCTGGTTCATCTCCTGCCTGCTCATCTCGCCGACTGCGGCGCTGGTGCTCGGCATCGGCGTCAAGCTCTCCGCCGGTGTGGTCGCCGGGAACGGTGACTCCACCGCCCAGGCGGCGGGGATGGCGGTCGTTGGTGCGGTCATGATCGCGATCGGCTCGATCTGCCCGCTGGTGCTGTTCCGGCTGCTGGCGTTCGTGGAGCCGGGCACCGCCTCCGGTACGGCGCTGCGCCAGTCGTGGACCGACGCGGGCGGTCTGTCCGGCGTTCTGTCCGGCGGCGGCAAGCAGTCGGTCGGCAGCGGTGCCGCGGCGCACAGCGGCGGCGACGGGCGGTCCGGCGGGGAAGCCGCAGCCGAGGCGCAATCTGCCTTCCGGCTGGTCGCGATGCTCGGTCCGGTCGGCGCTGCGGTGGGCACCGGCACCGGCGTGGCCGCCTCGCTGGCCCACCGGGCGCTCAGCATCGGAACGGACGTGCTTGGCGCGGCCGGCGTAGGCCACCCCGGCTACGGCATGCCCCTGACCGACACGCGCGGCAGCCGGTCGTCGAGCGGCACCAACCGCCGTCCCGGCCACGCCTCCGGTGACGGTGGCTCGGCCGGCGGCTCGGAAGCCGACTGGGGCGGCGCACCACCCACTCCGCCGACCGGCTCCCCGCCGACCGACGGAGGATTGCCGAACGGGCCACCGCTGCCCACCCCACCGGCTTCGAGCGGTGGCCTGGCGGGCTGGGCCCGTGAGGGTGCGGACGGCGCCGCGGCTGCTGAGACGGCTGCGGCGGTGGCGCTGTGACCGCCCCGGTCGGGCCGGTCCGCTACGGGTCCTGGTCGAAGGACAAGCAGGGCTGGTTCCTCGGCCTCGGCGGCGGGGCGTGGGCGGTCATCGGGCTCGGCGGCCTGCCGATGCTCCTGGCCGCCGGCACGTCCAGGTGGTTGCTGGCGCTGGGCTGGGCCCCCGTGTGGGCGGTGCTGATCGTGCTGGTCGCCGTCCCGGTGCGCGGCCGCTCGGCATTGCGCTGGGCCCTCGACTGCGTGCGTCGCTGGACGGGAACCGCCATGGGTTGGACGGAGTGGCAGTCCAATGCCGTCGCCGGCACCGCGGAGAACCTCGGCGAGGCCGACCTGCCCGGCGTGCTGTCGGGTATCCGGACGCACGACGGCCCACCGTTCGGGCCGCTGCTCACCCGCCCGGCGACCGTGGCCGACCACCGGGAACACACCTGGGCCGTCGTCGCCCGGATCACCCACCCCGGGATCGGACTCGCGGAAGCCGCCGCTCGCGCGCGGATGGGCGCCGGGCTGGCCGAGCTGCTCGAGGGCGCGGCCACCGTCGAGCTGGTGTCGGTCATCGCCCTGCAGATCCGCACGCTGCCCGACGACGGCGCCGAACGGACGGCGTGGCAACAGACCCAGCTGCGCCGGACCGCTCCGCCGCTGGCGCTCGCGGTCGACGCCGAGCTCGCCGCGGGAATGACCTCGGCCGGCGTGCGGCACGAGGCGTTCGTGACCGTGGTCGTCCCGGAGCGGCGGATCGCCCGGGCGGCCAAGGACGCCGGGGGCGGCATCGACGGTCGCGCCCGTGTCCTGTATGGGGTGATGAGCGAGATTGAGGCCCGGTTGGTCGGCCCGGTCGGCTGCACGAACGTGACCTGGCTGGACTCTCCCGGTCTGGCGGCCGCCATCCGCACCGGGTTCGCGCCCGGCGACCGGGCCGGGCTGATGGCCGCCGCACTCGCCGCGAGCCGGGACCCACGCGTCGCCGCGGCCCTGCCGATGGCCGCCGCCGGGCCCACCGTCGGCCCCGAGCCGGAGCGCCGCCACTACGTCCACGACGCCTGGCACTCGGTCACCTGCACCGTCCTGCTGCCCGACAAGGGCGCCGTCATGGGGGCGCTCGCGCCGGTGCTCACCCCGACGACGGCGGGGGAGCGGCGGTGCGCCACGGTGTTCTTCGAGCCAATCAACGCTGCGAAGGCCGACCGCCTGGTGGGCAACGAGTCGATGAGCTCGGAGCTGGCCACCGAGATCCGGCGCCGCGGCGGGTTCAAGGTCCGCGCGTCCCACCGCCGCGACGCTGCCCGCGTCGAGGGCCAGGATGTCCAGCTCGCCGAAGGAAACACGCTGGTCCGCGTCGGCATCGCCGCAGCGGTCACCGTGCCCGGGACGTGGTCGATCACCGACTATGGCCGCCGGCTGGAGGCCAGCATCACCGGCAGCGGCTTCAAGCCGCTGCGGCTGGACCTGGCCCAGGACTCCGGCTTCGCCGCGGCCTGCATTCCGCTCGGGGTCGGTCTGCCGCGACGCCGAGGCGCGCGGTGATCCGCCGACGCGCCGGGCGCCAGCGGGGGAGGGGAGTGGCGCAGCTGGTCGCCGACTTCGGCCACCAGCTGCCGCCGCTAGCCCGGCCTCCGATGCGGCCGCAGGACGCCGACCCGTTTCCCTTTCTGGTGGGCCGCGGCGGCCGGACCGGACAGGCGGCGGGCTGGTGCCCGGTGCCCGCGCCGCTGGCGGTCTACCGGATGACGTCGGAACAGGCCGGGGGAGTGTGGCCGCTGATCGCCGGCGACGGGCTGCCGGCCACCGGTGCGCTGCTGGGCATCGACTACCTCTCCGGCGGCGCGTTCTCCGTCGATCCCATCGGCTGGACGCTGGGAGGAATCGCCGGCGTCACCAACCCCAACATGATCCTGTTCGGGGCGCCGGGGCGCGGGAAGTCCGGCACCGTCAAGATGTTCGCCCTGCGGCAGATGGCCTACGGCTACCGCACGCTGATCCTCGGGGATGTCAAGGACGAGTACGAGCCGCTGTGCCGCGCGCTGGGAGTCCCGCCCCATGCGGTGGGCCACGGCCTGCCCGCGCGGATCAATCCGCTGGATTTCGGCCCGCTGGGCAACGACTGGACCGGGCTGCCCCGCGCGGAGGCGCAACGCCGCGCGGCGATGGTGTTCTCCCGCTGGCTGCTGCTCATCCGAGGTCTGGTCGGCTCTCAGCACGTGCCGTTCGGGCCGACGGCCGAGACCGCCGTCGGCCAGGTTATCCGCGACCTGACCGGCTACACGGCCGGCGCCGACCGGATGCGCGAGATCACCATTCCGCAGCTGTGGCAGGCCCTGCGCGCCCCCACGGCCGAGCTCGTGGACTCCTGCCGCTACGCGACGAGCCAAGCCTTCCTCGACGAGACCCGACCGGTGCGCGACGCACTGGGAGCGCTGGTCACCGGGCACCTGGCGGGCCTGTTCGACGCGCCCACCACCGTCGCGGTGGACTGGCGCGCGCCTATCCAGTCCCTGTCGCTGTCTCGACTCGATCCGCTCGGCGACGAGGCCGTCGGCGTGGCCCTGACCTGCCTGAACTCGTGGGGCCGGGCGATGACCCAGCTGGCCGAACCGGGCGATCTGCGCATCGTCATCCGCGACGAGTGCTGGAAGCAGATGCGACTGGGCGCCGACGCGGTCAAGTCCCTGGACGCCGACCTGCGGCTGTCCCGCAATGACGGCTGCATCCAGATCGTCGTCGCGCACAAGCCGTCGGACATGCTCACCGTCGGCGACGCCGGCAGCCAGGCCGTGGCGATCGCCAAGGACCTGCTGCATCTGTGCGCCACCAAGGTGCTGCTGGGCCAGGACGACCAGATCAGCGACGAGCTCTCCGACCTGCTCGGGCTCAACCCGATGGCCGAGCGCATCGTCACCGACTGGGCCGCGTCAGCCAAGGGACGGGCGCTGTGGCTGGTCGGCAACCACGTCGCGAAGGTGCAGACCGTCCGCACCTCCATCGACGTCGCCCTGACCGACACGAACGACGCCATCGCCGCCAACGGCGCGGAGGTGGCGTAGGCGATGGCCGGATCGGACGCCGCGCGGATGGCGACACCGGCGGTCGCTGGTGTCCTCGCGCTGCCCCTGCTTGCGCTGTGCGCTGTCCTTTTGCTGCTTGGCGGGGCAGCGAGCAACGACACGACCTTCGACCCCACCTGCGGCGCCGGCGGCACCGGCCAGACCGTCGGCAGGGTCTCGCTGGACGCCGACCAGATGGGCTCCGCCCGCACCATCGTCACGGTCACCGCGAGGCGGCAGCTACCTGTCCGCGCCGCGGTCATCGCCGCGGCCACCGCCTACACCGAGTCGAGGCTGCGCAACTCCGCCGTGCAGACGGACCACGACTCCGAGGGCCTGTTCCAGCAGCGCGTCTCCATCTACACCGAGGCGGTCGCCATCGACCCGGTCCGGGCCACCAGCGCCTTCCTCGACCGGCTCACCGCGGTACCGGACTGGGACACCATTCCCATCGGCGAGGCCTCTGACGCCGTCCAGCGGTCCGGCTATCCGGAGCGGGTGCAGCCCAACGTCACGCTCGCCCAGCAGTTGGTCGGCCAGTTCTGGCCCGCCGCCGCAACACCACGGATCCTCACCGGCTCGTCTCCCGTGGGTACGGGCGCGGACGCGAGGTCCGCACTCGACGCCGGGCCGGCGATCTGCGCCGGCGCCGGCGGAGCCATCCCGGCCGGAAACATCGTTGGGCAGTACGGCAGCAACGTCGCCGGCACCACCACCGTCCCCGCCGGGCTCGTCATCAACGGGTCGCCACAGGGCACCGCCGCGGTGCTGTACGCCCTCGCCCAGCTCGGCAAGCCCTACGTCTGGGCCGCCGCCGGACCCGACGCCTTCGACTGCTCCGGGCTGACCATGGCCGCCTGGGCCGCGGCCGGCGTCGCCCTGCCGCACCAGGCGGCCGCCCAGACAGCCTCCGGCGTCCCCTCTCCGACCAACCTGTCCCAGGCCGTCGCCGGCGACCTGGTCATGATCCCCGGTGCGGACGGCACCGCCGCCAGGCCCGGCCACGTCGGCCTGGTCGCCGGCTACGTCTACGCATCCGACGGCCGCCACCTCTACCTCATCCAGGCGCCGATGACCGGTATCCCGGTCGAGCTGACCGAGGCCACCCGCTGGCAGGGCCAGATCGTCGCCGTCCGCCACATCGGATGAACAGCGAGGCGAATCCGTGCACAGCGACCTCGACCACCGACCCACGGTCGGCGCATGACGACGCCCCCCCAGCGTCGCCGCGATCCCCAGCCGATCAGCCGGGGATGGGAACTGGCCGCCGCCGCGGTCGGCGGCGCCCTGATCGCCGTCGCGCTGGCGGCCCTGGCCGGTCTCGGGCTTGCCTCGGCGTTGTGGGGCGAGGGCTGGGTGTGGCCGTACGGCACCGAAACGATCGTCCACGTCCTCGGTGGACTCCTGCACGGCGACCCAGGGCGCGGTCTGCCGCCGGACCAACTGCGCCAGGTCGCCGGCCCCGTTCCGGTGTACACGTGTGTCGTCGCCGTGGAGCTCGTCCTGGTGATCACCGCGGTCATCAGCGCTGTCCTGATTTCTCGGTACCGGCGTCCCGGCGACGCCCGCGGCGGCATGGCCACCCGCAGGGAAGCCGAGCAAGCCCTCGGCCTGCGGCAGCTCCGCGCCGGGCGAGCAGTGATCCGCCCAGACCGCTACCCGTCCGCAGGCAGCCGAGGCCGCCTTTATCGCCTGCTGTCCATAGGCGGCGACGCAATCCGCGGTCATGCCCACAGATCCGTCCCGAGCACCGATTCCCGGCAGACGTCCCCGGCACCGTCGACCCGGAGACGTCGCCCACCTGTCCGCACCATAAGGGAGCTTCCTTGATGACCACCCCCACCGACAACGGCCAGCACTCCGACCTGATGGCCGCCCGCGCCGAGGCCGCGGCGCTGTTCGCCGCCGCCGGCCGCAACGAGAAGGCAGGCGCCACAGCACAGCTGCACTGCCTCACCGCGGCCACCAGTCTGCTGGCGCCCAGCGGCCCCGTGCCCGCGACGGCCGACAGCGCCGATCCCGACCGGCTGGTCGAGCAGGCGCTGCGCATCCTCGGCAACCTGCCCGCTCACGACTTCGCGCAGCCCGACATCCTCGCCGCCGCCCGGCACGGCCACCGCGCCCTGCGGGCGCCGCGCTGATGGCCACCTCCCTCGGGCAGCTGCTGGACGCCCTCGCCGACCTAGCCCGCGCCCTCGACGACAGCCCCGCCGTCCGTGCCGATGCCGCTACCGCGCTCGGCCAGGTCGGCCGAGCGCTGACCCAGCTCCGACGTGACGGCGTCTCCCCGATCGCCGGAGACCAGCGCGAACAACGCGTCGCTGCCCTCGCCACCGCGTGCACCGAGCTGGCCGCTCGCGCCCCCGCCACCGAAGGCACCCTCAGTCGGCTCGCGGCCGCCGCCGCCGACACCCTCGCCGTGCTGCATCCGGACACCACCGTGGCCAGCCGCTGGGCAGCCGCCACCGCAGTCGCCGAAACGGTGACACCGCTGGTCAAAGTCATCGGCGAGCACCTGCCCCCCGGACCGGCGGCGGAGTGGCTCACCGAGGTCGGGCACCAGGCGGTCCTCGTGCAGCAGGCCGCCGCGCTCCAACCGCCGACCCGCGCCGATGCGGTACTCCTCGACCGCCCCGTACCAGGCCCGGCGGCCGGAACGTCAATCGATCCCGCACTCGTAGTTCCCGACAGCGTCGGCGTCCTTCTCCGCGCGACCGCTCGAGCGAACGATCCGCCGTCGGTCGCGGAGGTGCTGGCCTACACGCTCGCCGCCCAGACGCTCAGCTCCACGGCGGAGCGCCTCGGGCCGGCCGATGCGCCGGATGCGGAGCGCCCGAGGGCGGGAGACGCCTGGCGCGCGGTCCGCGCTGCGCTGCGTCCCTACGACGACGGCAGTCGTCACCCCCACGAGCACACGCCTTTCGGCGTGACCGCAGCCGGACGGCTCCATGCCGTCCTGAGCGCTGTCGAGTCCGACCCGGCCACGGGGACGGCGTCCCTGCGCGCATCGGTCGCAGCCGGGGCCCAACACCTGCCCACCCTCGCCAGCCAGCTGCTGTATCGCACCGTTCGATCCTGGGCCGACACCGGAGCCCTGATCGCCTATGCCTGTGACCTGCCGCCCCGGGACGAGCGCGTGGCCGCGTACCTGCGTGGCTACCAATCCGGTGGGCTGGTCCGCGTCCACGCCGACGACCTCCAACCGGTCGCCGGCGCCCTGCACAACGCCCGGCTGCTCTCCCTCGCGGTCGCCGACCGGGTGGCCGACCCGGGTGTACGCGCGACGGTCGGTTTTCCGCAGCGGACCTGGGTCGCGAACCGGACGGTCCTCGATCACCCGCAGACGCCGGTTGCGCTCAGCCAGGCCATGCAGGAGGCGTACCAGCATGTGCAGTCGGCTCGGGCCCAGCGGCCCGGCCCCGGTCGGGCGCGCTGAGGCAGCAGCGGGATGCGCAGGTCAACGTTCGACCCGACCGATGTCGGCTGGCGGCTCGGCCGGGCCCGGCTTCCGCATGGGGTGGAGCTGTGGTGCCGCTACGACCGCACCACCGGCGTCTACGGCGAGCAGGGGTCCGGCAAGACCCTCGACCTGCTGGCTCCGGCCTTGCTGGCCCACCGCGGCGGTGGGCTGGCGACGCTGACCAAGGTCGACGATCTGCTGCTGACCGCCGGACGGCGCCGGAAGGCACTACGCCCCGACGGTCCGCCGCGCCCCATTGCGGTGCTCGACCCGTTCGGTGCCGCGCCGGGGCTGCCCGAGCTGGTGTGGGACCCGATCGCCGGCTGCGTCGACCCCCGGATCGCCGAACGCCGCGCCAAGGCCTTCGCCGCCGGGACGGTCACCGGCGCGGTTACCGGCGGACGGCAGGACAACGCCGCCCGGTTCTACGCCGCCGAGACCGCCAAGGTCCTGCAGGGCTTCCTGCATGCCGCCGCGCTCACCGGCCGCACCCTGGAGCACGTCCTGGAGTGGGTGGCCAACCCGGTCGCCGCCGAGCAACCCGCCGAGATCCTGCAGCAGCACCCGCACGCCGCCCGGTTCTGGGACGGTCTGCTCGCCGGTGCGCTGCACGGCAGCCCGGACACCGTCGGCAACACCGTCACCACGGTCCAGCAGGCGATGGCGCTGTTCTTCCAGCCCGAGATCCGCGCTCGCTGCGTGCCTTCGCCCGGACGACCGGCGACCGATCTCGCCGACCTTATCGCCCGGCAGGGAACGGTGTACCTGCTCGGCCGGGAAGACCCCTACGCCTCGGCGGCGCCGCTGATGACCGCCGTCGCCGAGCACGTGCTCGACACCGCCCTTCGGGCCGCCGGCACCTCGCCGCATGGGCGGCTGACCCCCTGCTTCCTAGCCTGTCTCGACGAACTGCCCTCGACCACGCCGCTTCCCACCCTGCGAGTACGGATGGCCAACGAACGCGCGCTCGGCCTGTCGTTCATCTACGCCGCCCAGACCTGGAAACAGATGGTGGTCTCCTACGGCGAAGACGAGGCCCGCTCGCTGTTCGGGCTCACCAACAACCTCGTCATCTTCGGCGGCGGCAAGGACATCCACTTCTACCGGGAACTGTCCGACCTCCTCGACGACGTGCGGATCAGCCGGCAGACCGTCACCGACGGGCCCGGTGGCGTCGGCACCTCCCGCTCCGGGGAGGACGTGCGGGTGCTTCGGCCCGGCGACATCCGCCGCATCCCCGAACGCCACGCCCTCGTCATCGCCGGCACCGCGCCGCCGATCATCGCCAGGCTGCGGCGCTGCCTCGACGGCAAGGACGGGGACCGACTAAAGGCGGAGCTGGACGCCGCCCGCGCGCGAGTCACCCGTGCCCGCCCCGACACCGTCGACGTCCACGAGCGCACCGCCGCCGCGCTCGCCTATGCCCACGACCACCGACTGGCCCCGACCCAGCACCCCGGTCCCGCAGACACGCTGTTCGCATCGCCGCCCGAGGAGTGGTCCCGGTGATCGTCCTGCCCTTCCCACCGCCACCGCTCGCGGTCCAGTACGCACTCGAGCTCTTGCAGGATCTGCGGCGACGTGATCGCGGGGGAGCGGCCCGATCCGGTGTCCTGGCGGACCTGGAGCGCCCCTGGGAGCCGGCCAGCTGCAGCGGCGAACTCATAGCCGCGGTGTGGAGCTGGTGCGACGACGTGGTCGCCTGGATCAACCACGAGTACGCGTGGCGGCCCGCCCAGATGATCCCGGCCTGCTGGCCCCGCCACCCGCACATCGCCCGCGAGCTGCCCGTGCTGGCGGTGCTGCGCTGGACAGCGGAGAACGTGGCCGGTCCCGAGGTGGTGGAGGAATGGAACCGCTACGCCTTCCCAATGTTCTGCGACCGCATGATTGACCGCCTCGGTGAGAGCACCTGTCGGACAGGCAGACACCAGGACTGGCCGGCCGCGAGTCGCTACGCAGCCTTACTCGACGCCACCGTGTCAAATGCAGAGTCGAGCGACGGCTGGATCTCGCCATGCTGACGACACGCTCAGCGGTACGTCGTCACCCCGGACATGATTTGAACCGCCCTCTTGGCCTGCGGAGACTCGTCACATTGAGCCGCTGACCTGCACGAACGGCGATTGCCGAGCATGACCGTTGAGGGGCTGGAGCGGACCTCTTGCGGACTGACTGCTCACTGAGGCGAGCCTCGAAGGCGCGCCAGCCCGTCGCTTCGGCGCTCCCCACCAGCTCAGGGTGCCTGCCCCCTTGGTAGGGGCAAGGGCGCTGGCGCGTCGGTTCGCGATGTGCCTGCGGCACACTTTTGCCCCGACACTGCGGCGGCAAGCATGGGCTGGCTCTGGGGAGCCGGACAGAGGCTCGCTAGAGCGGCCCGTCGTACTCCAGGCTTGCTACCACTACTGATGGCCGCTTCCGGCCACGGCCGGGCTAGGGCGTGTCTCCTAAGTTGTCAGCCAGATGGTGATGGCGCGGAGGACGACGGCTCCGCGGTAGACGGTGGCGAGCTTGTCGTAGCGGGTGGCGATGCCGCGCCACTGCTTGTGGTCGTTGAACGAGCGCTCGATGACGTTGCGGCCCTTGTAGGCGATTGGGTCGAAGGCCGGGGGTCGGCCGCCGGCCGAGCCGCGGTGGGTGCGATGCCGGATCTGGTCCGACGGTTGCGGGATGACCGCGGTGATGCCGCGCTCGCGAAGCATCATCCTGGTGCCGCGGGAGGAGTAGGCCTTGTCGCCGATCACCGCCGTGGGGCGGGTGCGTGGTCGCCCTGGCCCCGGCCGGCGCACCGCGAGTTGAGCCAGTAGCGGCTGGAGCATCGGGGAGTCACCGGCCTGCCCGGGTGTCAGCGCGATGACCAGCGGCCTGCCGCGCCCGTCGACGAGCTGATGGATCTTGGTCGATAGGCCACCCCGGGAGCGGCCGAGCGCGTGATCGGGCGGCTCGTCCCGCGGGTTCTTGTAACTCGACTCAGCCCCCTGTGCGGCGCACCGGGCGGCGGCCGGCGGGCTCCTCGATCCGACTGGCGTTGGTCGCGTGCTGGTGGGCCCGGTTGATGGTGGAGTCCACGCTGACCATCCAGTCGATGTCCCCTGCGGCCTGCGCTTCGGCGAGCAGCCGGGCGTGGATCGTGTCCCACGTGCCATTGGTGCTGAACCGGTGATGCCGCTTCCACACCGTCTGCCACGGGCCGAACGAGACGGGCAGGTCACGCCACGCGATCCCGGTGCGGAACCGGTAGATCACCCCCTCCACCACCTGCCGGTGATCGCGGAAGGGCCGCGACCTCACTCCGTCCGAGGACGGCATCAACGCCTCGATCCGCTCCCACTGAGCGTCGGTCAGCACTCGCTCACGAGACATATCCGCAGCAAACCCGCCCCGCCCCGCCTGACTTGGGAGACACGCCCTAGCTGTTGTCGTCCCGACAGGGGCCAAGCGCAGGGGACGGGCTCTCTTCCTGACGGCTTGATGAACTCTCTACCTGATGGAGAAACCGCTTCCGCAAGACCGCGAACGGGAGGACAGTCTCGACATGGGCTCTCGGCATATGCGTCGACGCCATCCGACGGTGGCTGTCTCGACCGACAGTGAGGTGTCGACGACGGAGACCATGATCCGAATCGAGGTGCCCGGGTTCTCCTTGCTCCGTCGCGAACGTCGATTGCGTCGGAATGTCCGGGATGGCCTGAAGTAGCGGCTGTGTCGATGTCCCTGGAATCAGGGGTGAGCCCTCTCTTCCCGAGGGAGATGTGTGTTCCCTGCAGCGGCAGGGTTGCGGAACGTGTTCGAGCACTGACAATCTCGCCGTCGGTGACGACGGGGGGCGCTGGATGGACGACGACGTCCAAGTTCCGTTGAGCGCTGCTGCGCAATCGGTCTGGGCCAAGACCCTCTACGACCGCGACGATCAACGTGATATGCCGGAGTGGATGCCGCTGTGGCGGCATCTCGACGACACCGCCGCGGTCGCCGGGAGGCTCTGGGACGAGTGGCTGCCGGCGTCCGTGCGACGGGTGATCGCCGCGGCCGTCGACGGCGATGAGGCTCGCGCGAGAAGGCTCGCTGTCTGGTTGGCAGGCGTTCACGACGTCGGGAAGGCGACGCCGGTCTTCGCGTTCCAGTGCCAACCGCTCGCCGCGGAGATGACCCGCGCCGGACTGCCGGTGAAGGGGCCCTACGCCAACCGGCGCGAGCTCCGGCACGAGCTGGCCGGACACGTCTGCCTGGTGCGCTGGCTCGACGCGCGGCACGGCTGGGCCGACGTCGATGCGCATCGGCTTGCCGTCGTCGTGGGCGGTCACCACGGCGTCGCCCCGACGTTCCAGCAGGTGCTCGACGCGCCTTTCCGAACGCCGCTGATCGGGGCGGGCCGCTGGACCGAGGTACAGGACGAGTACCTCGACCGCCAGGCGCGTTTTCTCCAGGACGGCGACCTCGCCCGCGTGGTCCTCCCGTCGCAGCCGGCGCAGGTGCTGCTGACCGCCGTCGTCATCGTGGCCGACTGGATCGCCAGCAACGCCGACCTCTTCCCCTACACCCGGACTGAGAACACGCAGGCCCGCCTCAACCGGGCGTGGAGAGACCTCAACTTCCCGAGTCCGTGGCGCTCCGAACTGGGGGGCACCGATGTCGACGAGCTGGTCGACCGGCGCTTTGGCTTCTCGGGTGCGGCCCGACCGGTTCAGGCCCGCGCGGTCGAGGCGGCGGCGTCCCTGGACGAGCCGGGCCTGATGGTGATCGAGGCGCCGATGGGGGAGGGCAAGACTGAGGCTGCCCTGCTCGCCGCTGAGATCCTTGCCGAGCGCACCGGCGCCGGCGGGTGCTTCATCGCGCTCCCGACCCAGGCCACCACCGACGCGATGTTCGGGCGCGTCCGCGACTGGATGGACGCGCTACCGGCCGGTGAAGCGCGGACGGTTTTCCTCGCGCATGGCAAGGCCTCGCTCAACGACGAGTATCAGGGGCTGATGCGCGAGGCGCGGGTCGTGGCCATCGCGCCGGACGACGAAGGGGGTGCCCGACCCGGCCGGCGCACCGAGGCCGCCGGCTTCGCTCCCCGGCTGGCACTGACGACGGTCGTCCACGAGTGGTTGCAGGGGCGGAAGAAGGGCGTGCTCGCCTCGTTCGTCATCGGCACCGTCGACCAGGCGCTGTTCGCGGCGCTGAAGAGCAGGCATCTGATGCTCCGGCACTTGGCGCTGGCGTCGAAGGTCGTCGTCATCGACGAGGTGCACGCCTACGACGCCTACATGTCCTCCTACCTCGATCGGGCGTTGCACTGGCTCGGCGCCTACGGCGTACCGGTCGTGCTGCTCTCGGCGACCCTTCCGGCCCGGCGGCGCGAGGAGATGGTCACCGCCTACCGCGAGGGCAAGGCGGCGCCGGCCGGCCGCAAGCAGCCGAGGCAGGCCGCCGTCGGTGCCGTCGACTACCCGCTGCTCACCGCGACCTCGGGGCTCGATGAGGTGGTCCGGCTCCCGATGCCGGCGTCCGGACGACGTAGCGAGGTCCGGTTGGAGCGCCTTGACGACGACCTCGACACGCTGGCGGCGATGCTGGAGGAGGCGCTGACCGAGGGCGGCTGCGCGCTCGTCGTCCGGAACACCGTCACTCGGGTGCAGGAGACCGGCCGCTTCTTTGCCGAGCGGTTCGGCGAAGCCGCAGTCACGGTGACGCACGCCCGCTTCCTCGCCGTCGACCGGGCGGCCAACGACGCCGACCTCCTGCGCCGGTTCGGGCGGGAGGGAGAACGACCGCGCAAGCACATCGTGGTCGGCTCCCAGGTCGTCGAGCAGTCGCTGGACGTCGACTTCGACCTGCTGGTCACCGACCTGGCCCCGGTCGACCTCCTGCTGCAGCGGATGGGCCGTCTGCACCGGCACGAGCGCTCACGGCCGGCGGGTGTCCGTCAGCCGCGCTGCGTGCTCACCGGTGTCGACTGGAGCACGACGCCACCCCTGCCGGTCCGGGGTTCTCGACTGGTCTACGAGGAGGAGGCGCTGCTGCGCGGGCTCGCCGTTCTTCGGCCGCACCTGGACGACGAAGCGCCGGTGGTGCTGCCCGATGGCATCGCGCCGCTCGTGCAGGTCGCCTACGGCGACGGTGCCGTCGGGCCGGCCGACTGGCAGCCCGCCCTGGCCGAGGCCCACGTCGTCGCCGTCCAGCATGCCGACGAGGCCCGTCACCGAGCGGCGACCTTCCGCCTAGGCACTGTGGATCGCAGCTCGGGGCCGCTGCTCGACTGGGTGCAGGCCGGGATCGGCGAGGCCGACGACGGACCCGGCGGAGAGGCCCAGGTCCGCGACGGCGCGATGAGCCTGGAGGTGCTCGTCGTCGTCCGCGACGTCGATGGGTTGGTCGTACCGCCCTGGGTGACGAAGGAGCGAGAGTTGCTGGACACCAACCTCGAAATCCGCGGCAGGCAGGCACGACTGATGGCCTCGTGCGCGCTGCGCCTGCCCCCATCGCTGTCGGCCCCCGGCGTCATCGACGCCACGATCACCGACCTGGAGTCGCAGTGCTGGGTCGCGGCCTGGCAATGCTCACCGCTGCTCGCCGGCCAGCTCGTGCTCGTCCTGGACACCGACGGCCGGGCCCGGGTGGCCGGCCGCGACCTGCACTACACCCGCGAGCACGGCCTGGAGCTGCAGCGCCCATGACCGATCTGCCCCACTTCGACCTGACCGTCGAGCCATGGATCCTGGCACTCGGGCTCGACGGCGTCGTACACGAGCTGAACCCGATCGACGTGTTCGCCCGCGCCGACGAGCTGGTCTCGATCGGCGGTGAGCTGCCCACCCACGGTTTCGCGCTGACCCGGCTGCTGCTGGCGATTCTGCACCGAGCCGTGGAAGGACCGGAAAACCGGACCGACTGGGCCGGACTCTGGAACGAGCCTGGTCTGCCGGTGGATGCCGTCGCCCGATATCTCGACCGCTGGCGGCACCGCTTCGACCTGTTCTCCGCCGATGCGCCGTTCCTCCAGGTGGCGGATCTTGCCACGGCGAAGGGCGAGTTCTCCGGGCTGGAGAAGCTGATCGCCGACGTGCCCAACGGGCACCCGTACTTCACCACCCGGGCCGGCCGGGCCTTGCGGGGGATCGGCTTCGCCGAGGCGGCGCGCTGGCTGGTGCACGCGCACGCCTTCGATCCCTCCGGCATCAAGTCCGGTGCCGTCGGGGATCCCCGGGTGAAGGGCGGCAAGGGCTACCCAATCGGCATCGCCTGGGCGGGAAACCTCGGCGGCGTGCTGGTGCAGGGGCCGACGCTGCGCGACACCCTGCTGGTCAATCTGCTGCCCTACCGGGAAGAAGTGCTCGGGCTCAGCTGGACCGAGCCGGACGAGGACCTCCCGGTCTGGGAGCGGCCGCCACTCACCGCGACCGTGGAGCGGGAGAGCACGTCGCCGCACGGACCCGCAGACCTCTACACCTGGCCCAGCCGCCGGCTGCGCCTCCAAGCAGGTGACCGTCACGTCACCGGCGTGCTGATCGCCAACGGCGACCCCCTGGCGGTGCAGGACGCCTTCACCTTCGAGCCGATGACCGCCTGGCGGAAGAGCCAGGCGCAGGCCAAGAAGCTCGGCCGCCCACTGGTCTATATGCCGCGCGAGCATCAGGTCGACCGGGCATTCTGGCGCGGTCTCGCCGCGCTGCTTCCGACGGGGACGGCCCAGCGG
Source organism: Frankiales bacterium (assembly GCA_025465155.1). GTDB lineage: Bacteria > Actinomycetota > Actinomycetes > Mycobacteriales > Geodermatophilaceae > Geodermatophilus. The sequence continues at coordinate 32,319 of JAODNJ010000070.1, read as the reverse complement.
TCCTCCGGCGCCGACACCCTGCCGCCGGCGGTGAGCGAGTGGCTGGCTGTACTGCAGGTGCACCGCCTGGTGCCGTCGACCTACGTGCTGCGCACCCGGGCGGTCGGCGTCATCTATGGCAGCAACAACTCGGTGGTCGACGAGCTGATCGACGACGAGCTGTCGCTGTCCCTCGCCGTCCTCCGGTCCGAGCACCGCGCCTTGGGGCTGACGGCGGTGGACGCCGTGAGTGCGGCTGAGGCGTCGGTCCGAGCGCTCGGCGGGCTCGCCAGGAACCTCCAGGAGGCCGGCGGTGGCGACGGCACCGGTGCCGCGGACCGAGCGAGAGAACAGGGCTTCGCCGCGCTGGACGCCCCGTTCCGGCAGTGGGTGGCGGGGCTGGGGCCGGACAGCGACCTGGTCGAGGTCGAGGAGCGCTGGCACCGGCAGGTGCGGCGGGTCGTCCGCGGGCTCGCCGACGAGCTGCTGCAGAGCAGTGGTCCGGCTGCCTGGCGCGGGCGGCTGGTCAACCAGCGCCACCTGGATTCGGCACTGGCCGACGTCTTCTTCTCCACCGCCCTGGTCAAGGCGGTCCCTCGGGCCTTCGCGCCCACCGAGCAGGACCCGATGGAACTGACAAAGGAGCCGGTGTGAGCGCCGACGGAACGACAAGGGCACCCGATGGCCCGGCCGGGGGTCGGCGGGTTCCCCTGCGCCGACTCGGGACCTTGGTCGACGATCGGGTGCGGGACCTGCAGGGGCGGTACCGCCGCAATGAATCCTCGGGCGTGTCCGATCTGGCCGCCCTGCGTCGGGCCAGCACGGCATCGCCCGGCAGTGACCCGCGGGTCTGGGAGCTGACGGTGGCCGGTCTCGACGTTCCCTCGGGAACGTCCGACGAGCCGACCGACGAGGAGCGCGCCGCCCACGCCGCCCTCACGCTGTACGCGATCCACCAGCAGTCGCAGACCGCATCGATGCACCGTGCCGGCTACGGGCTGGGCCGGTCGGTGCGGGCACTCGTTCTCCCGGACAGAAGCAACGAGAATGCGGTGCGGCGCCGGTTCGAAGCGCTCGGCTCGGCGAACACGTTCGCCGAGCTGATGGAGCACGCGCGAGGGCTCGTGCGCCAGCTCCGCTCGGCCGACGTCCCGCTCGACTACGGCCGACTGGCCGACGACCTCGCCATGCTCCAGGACCCGGCCGCCGCCGCGGGTGTGCGCTTGCGCTGGGGACGCGAGTACCACCGGGCGCGGCAGGCAGACGCCGCCGGGTCCTCTGCCGCCGCACGAACCGACCCCTCGACCAATCCGAAGGAGACCGCGTGACACGCACCTACATCGACGTCCACGTGCTGCAGACCGTGCCGCCGAGCAACCTCAACCGGGACGACACCGGCAGCCCCAAGACGGCGTTCTTCGGTGGCGTCCGACGGGCTCGGGTGTCCAGCCAGGCCTGGAAAAGGGCGGCGCGTAAGGCCTTCGCCGACCAGTTGGACCCGAGCAGCCTCGGCGTCCGCAGCCGCCGGGTCGTCGAGTTGATCGCCGACGAGATCCACCGGATCGATCCGTCGGTGGATGGATCAAGATCGACCACCTTGGCCGAGCAGGTGCTCGGGAAGGTCGGCGTGAAGTTAAAGGCGGCCCGTGCGAAGCCCGAAGCGCCCAAGGAGTCCGAGTTCCTCTACTTCCTCTCTCGCCGGCAGATCGAAAACTTGGCTGAGGCCGCGCTGGCCGCCGGCGACGAAGGCAACTACGCAACCGACGTCAAGAAGCTCGCGGACCGGGAGCACTCGGTCGACATCGCCCTGTTCGGCCGGATGGTCGCCGACCAGACCGACCTCAACGTCGACGCGGCCTGCCAGGTGGCGCACGCGTTGAGCGTGCACGCGGTCGAGGACGAGTCGGACTACTTCACTGCCGTCGACGACCACAAAGCGGCCGACGAGGAGGAGGACGCGGGCGCCGGGATGATCGGCACGGTGGAGTTCAACTCCTCCACCCTCTACCGGTACGCGACGATCGACCTGGGTTGCCTGGCCCGGAACCTCGGTGACCGGGATGCCGTCCGCCGGGCGGTCGAGGTGTTCCTCGATAGTTTCGTGACCAGCATGCCGACCGGCAAGCAGAACACCTTCGCCAACCGCACCCTGCCCGACGCGATCCTGGTCCAGGTCCGCGACGACCAGCCCGTCAGCTACGTTGGCGCCTTCGAGGAAGCGATCGTCAGCGCAGACGGCCGGGTGCGCAAGGCGGTCCAGCGGATGGCGTCACACGCCGGGGAGCTGGCCGCCGCCTACGGGCTGCAGCCGGTCGCCACCTTCGTCGCCGGCCCGGCCGCCCACGGTTTGGCCGAGCTGGGGGAGCGGTGCCCGTGGCCGGACGTCCTCCCCGCGGTCGGCGAGCTGGTGGCCTCCCGGCTGACCGCCGAGGGCGCCGCGGTCGTGGCATGAGCGCCCTGGTGCTCACACTCACCGGCCCGCTGCAGGCCTGGGGGACGTCATCCCGCTTCGTCCGACGGGGAACCGAGTCCGCCCCGACCAAGAGCGGCGTGCTGGGCCTACTGGCGGCCGCCCAGGGTCGCCGACGCACCGACTCCCTGGAGGACCTGGCCCAGCTGCGTTTTGGCGTGCGGATCGACCAGCCCGGGCGTCTGGTCCGCGACTTCCAGACCGCCCGCAGCCTCGACGGCAAGCAGACCATGCCGCTGAGCTACCGCTTCTACCTCGCCGACGCGGTGTTCGTGGCGGCGGTCGAGGGGGACACGGGACTGCTCGACGGCCTGGCCGAGGCGCTGCGCCGTCCGACGTTCCCGCTGTACCTAGGCCGACGCTCGTGCCCACCCTCCCGACCGCTGGTGCCGAAGGTGGTGGACGGCACCGTCGAGGAGGCGTTGGCGTCCGAGCCCTGGGCCGCCCAGGCCTGGTACCGGCGCAGCTCGGCCGTTGCGACGCTCGCAGAGGTGCACGTAGAGACGGTCATCGACTGTCTGCCCGGCACGGCCAAGGCGGTGACGGTCCGGGATCAGCCGATCAGCTTCGACCCGCAGCGCCGGGAGTACGGCTGGCGCACCGTCCGCTACGCCAGCGTGCAGGTGCACTCGAACGGCGCTCGCGCGATCTCGCAGGACACGCACGACCCCATGGCGGCCTGGTGACCTACCTGAGCCGTGTGAAGCTGAATCCCGCACGCCGAGCCGCAAGAGAGGTGCTCGGGTCGCCGCAGTCGATGCACGCCGCCGTCCTCGCGTCATTCCCCGGTCGGCTCGCCGACCGCACCACGGAACGGGTCCTGTGGCGGCTCGACCCCGGCGACGGCGAGACGCTGCTGTACGTCGTGTCTCCGGAGCAGCCGGACTTCACCCACCTGATCGAGCAGGCCGGCTGGCCGACACTCCAGACCTGGGAGAGCCGCGACTACGCACCGTTGCTCGACCGATTGGCCCTCGGACAACGATGGGCCTTCCGGCTCACCGCGAACCCCACCCGTTCCCGACCGCTTAAGGACGGGGCGCCGTCCCAGCGGTTCGGACACGTCACGGTGGCCCAGCAGCAACAGTGGCTGGTGAACCGTGCGCAGCCGGCCGGTTTCGAGCTTCCTCCCGTGCCCGGGCCGGACGGAGAAGAGCGGCCGGAACACGGGCTCGTTATCCGGAACCGGACGGTGGATCGGTTTCGCCGGCAGGACGCGACGGTGACCCTGTCGCGGGCGACGTTCGAGGGGCAGCTCGTGGTCGCCGACCCGGATGCCTTGCGGACGACGTTGACCGCTGGCCTCGGATCAGCGAAGGCATACGGCTGTGGTCTGCTCACGCTCGCGCCGGTGACGGCATGAGCCGGAAGGTCCCTGGACCGCCGCCGCCCTCCCTTCCTGAGCTGGTGCGCGCCGAGGACCGGCTGTCGTTCGTGTACGTGGAGCGTTGCATCGTCCACCGGGACGCGAACGCGGTCACCGCCACCGACGAGCGCGGAACCATGCACATCCCAGCGGCCGGACTGGGTGCGCTGCTGCTGGGCCCTGGGACCAACGTCAGCCACCAGGCGATGGTGCTGTTGGGACAGAGCGGGGCAACGGCGGTGTGGGTGGGGGAGCGGGGCGTCCGCTGCTACGCACACGGCCGCTCGCTGGCGAAGTCGTCACGACTGCTAGAAGCCCAGGCGGAGCTGGTGACGAACAAGCGTTCCCGGCTCGCCGTAGCCCGGCAGATGTACGCAATGCGATTCGCCGACGAGGACGTCGAGGCACTCACCATGCAGCAGCTGCGTGGGCGGGAGGGGGCGCGGGTCCGGAAGATCTACCGGGAGTACGCAGCTCGTACTGGGGTGAAGTGGAAACGTCGGGATTACGACGTCGCCGACTTCGCGTCCGGCGACCGCGTCAACCAGGCGCTCTCGGCGGCGAACACCTCGCTGTACGGGGTGGTGCACGCGGTCATCGTGGCGCTGGGCTGCTCGCCGGGGCTCGGCTTCGTCCACAGCGGGCACGAGCTCTCGTTCGTCTACGACGTCGCGGATCTCTACAAGGCCGAGATCTCCATCCCGGTGGCCTTCGAGGTAGCCGCGAGCGACACCGACGACATCCCGGCTGATGCACGCCGAGCGGTGCGAGACCGTCTCTACGACGGAAAGGTGCTGGAGCAGTGCGTGCGGGACGTGCGGCGGCTCTTGGCCATCCCGGGGGACGCACCGGGCGATGAGGTGCCGGACGCCGACGTCGTCTACCTGTGGGACGAAAAGGGAGATGCGGTCGCTGCCGGAGCAGACTACGGAGGCGACTCCGGCTTCGGAACCGACTTCTGATGGTGGTCATCGTCCTGTCGGCGTGTCCGGCGGGGTTGCGGGGGCACCTGACGAGATGGCTCCTCGAGATCTCTGCAGGTGTCTTCGTCGGCCACGTGTCCACTCGTGTGCGTGATTTGTTGTGGCTCAACGTCTGCGAGATGACGTCGGGTGGCCGGGCGTTGATGGTGTTCAGCGTGCCGGGAGAGCAGCGGATGGATTTTCGCGTGCACAACCACTACTGGGTGCCTACCGACTTCGATGGGCTGACGTTGATGATGCGGCCGGCGTCCGAGCCCTCGACGCCAGTGGGCGACGAACCGCCGCCCCCGGGCTGGAGCGCAGCCAGCAGGCGACGGAAGTTCGGTCGCCGACCGATCCCATAGCGTTCGCTTCGAAACCGAATCACTAGCCACTACTTCTGAACCGAAAATGCAGGTCAGGAAGGGTGCTCCCCGCGCCCGCGGGGGTGAGCCCTCCCACAACTCCCGATAGGACATGCCGCCCCGGTGCTCCCCGCGCCCGCGGGGGTGAGCCCTCCAGGGCGACGCGGGCAGCGTCCACGGCGCCGTGCTCCCCGCGCCCGCGGGGGTGAGCCCGGAATCTGTCGGTCATCGACTCGCAGCTCGTGGTGCTCCCCGCGCCCGCGGGGGTGAGCCCTCGGTGGCCATCGGGCACTCCGAGAAGGGTGCGTGCTCCCCGCGCCCGCGGGGGTGAGCCCCGGAATGACCGTCGGATACCGCGTCAACAAGGGTGCTCCCCGCGCCCGCGGGGGTGAGCCCAGGTCGTCGAAGGTCATCTGACCGTCGATCTGGTGCTCCCCGCGCCCGCGGGGGTGAGCCCGCCGGGATCGGCCAGGTAGTTCGGGGTGGTAAGTGCTCCCCGCGCCCGCGGGGGTGAGCCCAACGGCATCGTCCGTGTCCTGTCCGGCGCGAAGTGCTCCCCGCGCCCGCGGGGGTGAGCCCACCCGCAGCACCGCGTCGACGACCTTCGCGACGTGCTCCCCGCGCCCGCGGGGGTGAGCCCGTCACCTGCCCCGGGCCCGTGAACGTCCACCGGTGCTCCCCGCGCCCGCGGGGGTGAGCCCTCCTCGTCGTCCTCGCTGTCGGTGCAGATGCAGTGCTCCCCGCGCCCGCGGGGGTGAGCCCGACCGGGCACTGCTGTTGATCGGGATGAACGCGTGCTCCCCGCGCCCGCGGGGGTGAGCCCGCCTCGTCGATCTCCTCGGGCGTGCTGGACAGGTGCTCCCCGCGCCCGCGGGGGTGAGCCCCCCGACGCCGCCGGCACCCGGCACCTGTGGGCGTGCTCCCCGCGCCCGCGGGGGTGAGCCCACCACGCACACGATCACCTTGACCACGACGAAGTGCTCCCCGCGCCCGCGGGGGTGAGCCCTACGCCGCCTCGATCGGCACCACCGAGACCGAGTGCTCCCCGCGCCCGCGGGGGTGAGCCCAGACGATGATCACGACGTCGCGGTGTTTGCTCGTGCTCCCCGCGCCCGCGGGGGTGAGCCCCCTCTGGAGCTGGCCCGACGAAGGCGGAGAGAGTGCTCCCCGCGCCCGCGGGGGTGAGCCCGCCGGCGCCGGCGGCAGCGTGCAGGGCGGCAGGTGCTCCCCGCGCCCGCGGGGGTGAGCCCTGATCGTCGGGGACGTCGGCGGTCAGGGTGTAGTGCTCCCCGCGCCCGCGGGGGTGAGCCCGGTGCCGCGCACACCGAAGGTCGTCGCCAAGGGTGCTCCCCGCGCCCGCGGGGGTGAGCCCGGGCGGTCGGCTCGGTCACAGTCCGAAGTCCTGTGCTCCCCGCGCCCGCGGGGGTGAGCCCGAGTCGGAGGCGCTGGTCCCGGTCTACACGCCGTGCTCCCCGCGCCCGCGGGGGTGAGCCCTTCGACGTCGCCGACTGGCCGGCCGGGCTGATGTGCTCCCCGCGCCCGCGGGGGTGAGCCCGGCGTTCCCCAGACCATCGGCGGCACCAGCCGGTGCTCCCCGCGCCCGCGGGGGTGAGCCCAGCGGGAAGTCATCGAACTCCTGCACGTCCATGTGCTCCCCGCGCCCGCGGGGGTGAGCCCTGAAGCGCGCGAGTTGACAGAAACCTAAGCGAGTGCTCCCCGCGCCCGCGGGGGTGAGCCCAGCCAGCGGCCAAGTCGGTTACGCAGTTCCTCGTGCTCCCCGCGCCCGCGGGGGTGAGCCCGGGGCGGCAGAGGCGATGCCCTGTGAGGCCGCGTGCTCCCCGCGCCCGCGGGGGTGAGCCCTCGACCCGGATGTTCAGCCCGGCCGTGGTCAGGTGCTCCCCGCGCCCGCGGGGGTGAGCCCGTGCCGACGAGAACGTTGAGGTCCGCGCCCGCGTGCTCCCCGCGCCCGCGGGGGTGAGCCCGGAATGAGCGACGCGCATTGCGCCGTCTGCAAGTGCTCCCCGCGCCCGCGGGGGTGAGCCCTGCTCCGGCTTCCTCTGGGTGGCTCCCGATGGGTGCTCCCCGCGCCCGCGGGGGTGAGCCCAGTCGCCGCTGTAACGGGAGGGGCGCGTGAGAGTGCTCCCCGCGCCCGCGGGGGTGAGCCTAGCGGCCGGCCCTCGCTCACCAGTGCCACCCCGTGCTCCCCGCGCCCGCGGGGGTGAGCCCACCGCGGCGCCGACCCCGGCGAGGCTGACCGCGTGCTCCCCGCGCCCGCGGGGGTGAGCCCGGACGCAGCGGCGGTAGCCGCCCTTCATGTGGGTGCTCCCCGCGCCCGCGGGGGTGAGCCCGAGCATCGGCGGGCCCAGTGGGGCCAGCGCCTGTGCTCCCCGCGCCCGCGGGGGTGAGCCCCGCCGCAGCGGCCCTGACAGGTCAGCCGCCGAGTGCTCCCCGCGCCCGCGGGGGTGAGCCCAGCCGGATGTACACCGACATGACCTGCCCGCTAGTGCTCCCCGCGCCCGCGGGGGTGAGCCCGCCGCGAAAGCCTCGATGGCGGTCCTGGCCGCGTGCTCCCCGCGCCCGCGGGGGTGAGCCCGACGACGGCGGCAGACCCCAACCCCAGGAGACGTGCTCCCCGCGCCCGCGGGGGGTGAGCCCGCCGCGCCCGCGAGCGGCTTGATCCGGTCGCCCGTGCTCCCCGCGGGGGTGAGCCCTCGCGAGCCATCTGCTCCACGAACAGGCACTGGTGCTCCCCGCGCCCGCGGGGGTGAGCCCACCCGAGTCCTCGCGTCCGCAAGCTGGCCCAGGTGCTCCCCGCGCCCGCGGGGGTGAGCCCCTCAGCATGACCCTTACCGTCCGTACTCGTGGGTGCTCCCCGCGCCCGCGGGGGTGAGCCCAGCGTCGCCTTCGGGCTCGGTACCACCGTCGGGTGCTCCCCGCGCCCGCGGGGGTGAGCCCGGGTCGGGTTGCGCCACCGGCTCCTCCGAGGTGTGCTCCCCGCGCTCGCGGGGGTGAGCCCACCCCGGCCTTGCGCCACATCGGGGTCAGGTTGTGCTCCCCGCGCCCGCGGGGGTGAGCCCTCGGCGAGCTCGCGATCGATCAGTCGCTGAAGGTGCTCCCCGCGCCCGCGGGGGTGAGCCCCGGGAGCTCGCGCAGGCCACCAGCCGCAGCGAGTGCTCCCCGCGCCCGCGGGGGTGAGCCCAACCAGACGATCGCGAAGGTCGTCGACGACGTGTGCTCCCCGCGCCCGCGGGGGTGAGCCCTCTCAGCGCGTGTGACGCATGGGGTTGTTGAGGTGCTCCCCGCGCCCGCGGGGGTGAGCCCAGGGAGGAGGACGGGAAGATGCCCGTGCCCGGGTGCTCCCCGCGCCCGCGGGGGTGAGCCCGACGTGCTCAACGCCGTCGCCCCCGCCACCATGTGCTCCCCGCGCCCGCGGGGGTGAGCCCTTCACGTTCTGGTTGACGAGCTTGATCATCGCGTGCTCCCCGCGCCCGCGGGGGTGAGCCCTAGGCCGCTTCCCGCAGCGCCCGGCAGTTGACGTGCTCCCCGCGCCCGCGGGGGTGAGCCCAGCGGGAAGTCCTCGCCGTACTCCTGCACGTCGTGCTCCCCGCGCCCGCGGGGGTGAGCCCTCGAGCACACCGAACACGCCGGCCGCGTCGCTGTGCTCCCCGCGCCCGCGGGGGTGAGCCCGGCTGCACCGTCTGCACGAGCCAGAACACGCTGTGCTCCCCGCGCCCGCGGGGGTGAGCCCCGGGGAGAGTGACGCGCGTGCGCTACGTGGCCGTGCTCCCCGCGCCCGCGGGGGTGAGCCCAACTACATCAACATCCGCGAGGTCGGTAACGTGTGCTCCCCGCGCCCGCGGGGGTGAGCCGTTCATCGGGGCGTACGCGGCGGCCGGGGGCAGGTGCTCCCCGCGCCCGCGGGGGTGAGCCCTCAGGCTGGGGCTTCCGGCGAATGGGGATCTCGTGCTCCCCGCGCCCGCGGGGGTGAGCCCAGCGCGACGCGGATGGACTTCCGCAGCCCCACGTGCTCCCCGCGCCCGCGGGGGTGAGCCCGCCGTGGGCGGCCAGGTCACCAACGACGCGCGGGTGCTCCCCGCGCCCGCGGGGGTGAGCCCAGGGCCATGCCGACCGGGCGGTCCAGGTCGTCGTGCTCCCCGCGCCCGCGGGGGTGAGCCCGTGGTCATCCGGGTCAGCCGGGAGAAGGTGCAGGTGCTCCCCGCGCCCGCGGGGGTGAGCCTGCCGTGTCCGCCTGGCTGGACGGCGGGCGCGCGTGCTCCCCGCGCCCGCGGGGGTGAGCCCCCCAGCCGCAGGCTTCCGCTGCGGTTCGGGCTGTGCTCCCCGCGCCCGCGGGGGTGAGCCCGGCGCCGCCTACGTGGGCCCGCGGACCGGCGCGTGCTCCCTGCGCCCGCGGGGGTGAGCCCACGTCCCCCGGAAACGCACGCCCTGCTTCGCCGTGCTCCCCGCGCCCGCGGGGGTGAGCCCTGCACCCTGGTACAGGTACAGGTCCGAGCCGTGTGCTCCCCGCGCCCGCGGGGGTGAGCCCCGGGTGGCCTCCACCTGCCACTGGCCGGTGAGGTGCTCCCCGCGCCCGCGGGGGTGAGCCCCCGGACGACCCCGACGGGGACGCCGTGGAGGCGTGCTCCCCGCGCCCGCGGGGGTGAGCCCTCGATGGCAGCGGCGTAGGGCCGGTGGTTCACGTGCTCCCCGCGCCCGCGGGGGTGAGCCCTGCCGGAAGACTCCCTGGTACATGTCATTCAGGTGCTCCCTGCGCCCGCGGGGGTGAGCCCGGCAGCGTCGAGCTCGACGAGAGCCCGCCTCCGTGCTCCCCGCGCCCGCGGGGGTGAGCCCGGATCGCGGTGGCGGCCTCGGTCATGTAGCCGGTGCTCCCTGCGCCCGCGGGGGTGAGCCCGGCGCCGACGTCAGCCGGGCCAGCTTGCGGTGGTGCTCCCCGCGCCCGCGGGGGTGAGCCCGCCTCCCAGTTCGTCACCGCCATGGGTGAGGCGTGCTCCCCGCGCCCGCGGGGGTGAGCCCAGTTCCCGCGCTCACCTACGGCCTTCCGGCGTGTGCTCCCCGCGCCCGCGGGGGTGAGCCCTGGCTCGGCCAGTCCCTGCTGCGGCCGGCGTAGTGCTCCCCGCGCCCGCGGGGGTGAGCCCGGCCTCGGCGGCCACAACGGCCACCAGCGCCGGTGCTCCCCGCGCCCGCGGGGGTGAGCCCGGGTACTGGCCGTTGGTGAGGAAGGCCTGGAGGTGCTCCCCGCGCCCGCGGGGGTGAGCCCTCGTGGTCGGACTCGTGGGGCAGGGGCGGGCAGTGCTCCCCGCGCCCGCGGGGGTGAGCCCGCATGCCCATCCACACCGGGGCGATGCAGGTTGTGCTCCCCGCGCCCGCGGGGGTGAGCCCTGTTCGACCGGTCCGGTTTGAAGTTGTGGAGCGTGCTCCCCGCGCCCGCGGGGGTGAGCCCTGGCAGAACGTCGAGGCGGCCGAACGGCACCTGTGCTCCCCGCGCCCGCGGGGGTGAGCCCTGATCGTCGGGGACGTCGGCGGTCAGGGTGTAGTGCTCCCCGCGCCCGCGGGGGTGAGCCCTGGTCGAGCATCCGGTCTCCGCGGTCGTAGTCGTGCTCCCCGCGCCCGCGGGGGTGAGCCCGAGGCGATCCGTGCCAAGGAACGAGCGACCGAGTGCTCCCCGCGCCCGCGGGGGTGAGCCCGCCGCCTCGGCAGCCATCGTGGTCACCGTGCAGTGCTCCCCGCGCCCGCGGGGGTGAGCCCAGGAGGATCTTGTCGTTCGCCCCGCCGAGGGTGTGCTCCCCGCGCCCGCGGGGGTGAGCCCTTAGACCTAACGGGTGACAAGTTTCAAGCCTGGTGCTCCCCGCGCCCGCGGGGGTGAGCCCCTCGTGGCCGTTGTGACCTCGTTGTCGACCCAGTGCTCCCCGCGCCCGCGGGGGTGAGCCCTGCCTGTTCAACTACACCGGGCAAACGCTGGTGTGCTCCCCGCGCCCGCGGGGGTGAGCCCAGATCCGCGTGCGAGCTCAACCGGCCATCCGAGTGCTCCCCGCGCCCGCGGGGGTGGCCCGGTGCCGCCGCGCGCGCCGCCGGGCTGATCGAGTGCTCCCCGCGCCCGCGGGGGTGAGCCCAGCGGGTGACGCCAGTACCGAGCACTGCCCTGGTGCTCCCCGCGCCCGCGGGGGTGAGCCCTCGGCCGCCAACGTCATCTCCGACGCATCTCCGACGCCGACCGGTGCTCCCCACGCCCGAGGGGGTGAGCCACGCGATGTCGCTGCCGAGTGCGGCGTACTGCTGGTGCTCCCCGCGCCCGGGGGGCGAGCCGGTCGCGACGCGACGAAGCATCGACCGCTCTGCTTCTCCTGTCGGACCTGCATTCTCGATGATCATCAACGTCCCCAGAACAATTCACGTATCGACATGTCACCCAAACCCCATCAATCGAGCTAGCCCGGCTTCCGCTAGCCTCTTTCAGGAAAGCTGCACGCATGCCACCGAACGGTGGGCAGATCCATGCCAGGTAAATGAGCAAAACGGCGAGCGTATCGGATGCGGACTATAAAACTCCGTGTGTCGTCAGTTGGGGGCCGTCAGAGCGGGCGCCGGGACGATGCTCGCGGGCGACGGGACGCTCAGGGATACGGCCGCGCGCGTGGGCCTGTCTGGGGTCGAGCGCGCGGAGGGCGCCGGGCGGCTGCGCCGCGGTAAGGCGCTCGAACGCCGCCCGCGAGCTTCTCGGACGGCGACCCATCTCCCCACCCATTTTGAGGCGCCCCGGGACTTGTGCTTTCAGGTTCCGCCTTAGGTGGGGCGCCACGCTCGGGCAGCCGCTCGCTTAGGCCGGTTTGCATTCGGACGCTGGAGCGCTCCCTAGGACGGCCATGTGCGACGTCGAGGACCTCGGACAGTGCGATGTCAGGTGCGATTCCGGTACGGCCGACCACGTGGGTGAGGTACACCGGCCAGTTGGCGGCAGGGACTGCCGCGATGACTTCGGCGGCGCGGCGAGCGGCATGCACCTGGCCTTCGACGGTGTGCAGCCGGTTGGTGTAGAGCGCAATGCGGGCGTCGATGAGCGTGCTGGCCAGGCTGGGGGAGGCAGCGAGGGCCTGGCGTAGAGCGGTGGCGCCGGCCGTCTGAAACATCTCGGCGGGGTCCTTGCCCGTCGCGACGGCCAGGTTACGCGGGTCGTCACCGCGCGCGGTGAGCTGCCAGAAGATCCGTTGCGCGGCCTGTTGCCCCGCAGCGTCGGCGTCGGTGGCAACGATGACGCCAGGTCGCCCCCCGCCGATGAACGGGCGGAGCGCGTCGGCCTGCGCATCGGTGAACGCGGTACCCAGCGGGGCGACGCCGACGTACTCGCCGTCGCTTGCCAGGGTGACGGCCAGCGCGTCGAGGGGGCCTTCCACGAGGACTGGGACGGCGCCGGCGATCAGCGCCGATGCTCCCTCGGTGAGCCCGTACAGCTCGTTGCCCTTGGTGAACAGGTCGGTCTCTGCGGTGTTCAGGTACTTGGGAACGGCCCGGCCCGCTTCATCGCCGTCCTCTGCGGGGTTGCGGCGGCCGATCCAGCCGTGGATCTCCGCGCCGTCGCGGATGGCGAAGACAAGCCGGTCGCGGAACCGGTCGATGACCCGGCCGGTGGACGCGAAACTGCCCAGGCCGGCGGCGACGATCTCGGCGTCGGTAGCACCGAGGCGGTGCAGATGATCGGTTAGTGCGGTCCAGTCGGCGGGTGCATAGCCAACGGTGGACCGGTCGTCGTCGGCCCAGTCGGTGCCGAGCCGCCCGGCGAGGTAGGCGGGCGCCCAGGAGTCGGGGAAGCGGGCGGTGAAGAAGGCGGCGGCCTGCTCATTGAGCTCGAGGAGACGGCGCCGTTCAATGCGGGCGCCGTCCTCCTGCTGGGCCCGGTCGATCGCGCGACCGGTGTCAGCGGCGTCACGCGAGTCGTTGGCGGGCGACCCCGGTTGGTCGAGCTCGATGTCCTCGGGCGCGGACAGGCCGGCCAGCCAGTCCTGATCGAGGACTCCGTCCGGCGTCGGGAGCTGATCGAGATCGACCGGCGGAGGAGACAAAGCCGAGGACCCGGTGGACGTCGGGTCGGTGAGCACGCCGATTCGCCACACCAGGGCGGTGGTCAACTCGTCAGGACGCAGCGGCTCATCGTCCGGTTGGCCCGCGCACAGCAGCTCGTACGCGGTGAACAGCACCTGCTCGGGCTGCCATCCGCGCGGCCCGGCGGAGCTGACGGCGGCGACCAGTGCGGGCCAACCCGGGTCGGCGAGCACACGGTCGGCTGACGAGTCGCCGACGACGGCCGCCAGGACGGGTGTCCAGCTGGGGCGCAGCGCGGAGGACTCGCCGACGGTGACCGCGGCGGCGGAGACGTGCGCGGTCAGCCGCCACCACAGCGCGGCCGCCGGCTGCTCGTCGGGCAGAGGACGGTCACTGGCGGCCCGGACGAGCGAGGTGACGTCGACGCCGGCGCGATCTGCCGCGGTGAGGCGCTCGGCCAAGGTTGGCCAGTAGGGGTCGGCGGTGATGCGCGGGTCGACGCCGTGGGCGAGGGGCGTCCACTGTGCGGCGGCCGTGCCCGGTTCGCCGAGCAGATGGACGACGCGGTCGTCGAGTCGGCGCTGGGTGCGGGCGTCGGCCGCCGGGGGCAGCGCGGGTCCGGTGGGGCGCCGGTCGGCGTCGTCGACGCCGTGAGCGGTGCGCCAGACGGCGAGGTCGGCGACCAGGTCCGGGTCGCGGTCGAGCAGCGGCAGGGTCCAGGCCGGGGCGGCGGCTGGGGTCCAGGCGTGGGCCTGCTGGGCGACGGCGGCGGCGAGGGCGGTGACCTCGTCGGCGCGGTCGGTGAGGTAGCGGCCCCATTCGGGGTCGGTGCGTAGGGTCTCGGGGACGGCGGCCAGCCACGGCAGCGGACCGGTTCGAATCGAGTGGTGTCCAGTGGGGTAGATGCGCCAGTCGAGGACCGCGGCGGTGTCGCGGGCGTCGTGCAGACCGCGTGGCCAGGCCAGCGCCCGGCGCAGCAGGTCGACCGGCTCGTGCTCGGCGACGGCGCACAACGCCAGGTGCGCCCGCAGCACCGGATAGGCGTCCTGCCCGGTCAGGCCGGGGACTGCGGCTTCGGCGGCGCTGTCAATCGCGGCCAACGCGTCCGGCCCCAGCCGGTTCTCCGCGGCGGTGCTCAGGGCGTGGGAGTACCGGTCGGCGCTGGCGGAGATCCGGGCGGCCGGATCGACCAGCGCCCGTTCGAGGCTGGTCGCCGAGGTCGGGCTGCCGTCGCGGGCCAGGACCCGGGTCAGCAGCTCGACGGCGGTGGGAGGCAGCAGCGCATCGCGGGTGATCACGCTGTGCGGGTCGCCGTCGCCGGCAGTGAGGAGGAAGACGTGGTTGGCGTGCCGGCCGCGGGTGAGGGCTACGTACAGCAGCTGGCGCATCTCCGCCCCGGTGGCGACGGCGTAGCAGGTGTCGGCGGTGACGCCTTGGGCGCCGTGCACGGTGGTGGCGTAGCCGAGGGTGACGTGCTCGGTCACGTAGCCGGGGGGCAGGGTGACGTGTCGGCTGGTGCGCTGATGGACGACGTCCAGAGCGCCGTTGTCGTGGACGGCGGTGACGGTCCATCGGTCGCCGTTCTTCACCCAGTCGGTGGCGCCGAGCGAGAGGGTGCGCTCGTTGCGGCGGGTGATCACCGCGTCGCCGACAGAAGCGGACAACGAGTCGGCCAGGGTGACCTCGCGGCCGATCGGCCCAGTCTGTCGGGCCAGTCGGTCGGCACGGGCGCGGGCATTCAGCTCCGCGACGAGCTCCCGGGTGGGGGCCAGCAGGATGGCGTCGCGGCCGGCGGCCCGGTCGATCGCCCAGGCGGCGTAGGCCTGATCCGTGATGGTGGCGAGGTCGCCGACGTGCACCCGGCGCTGATCGACGTAGTAGGCGAGCGCCGCGGGGTCGCCGTCGCGCAGCGCCAGCGACGCCGCCGCCTCGGCGTGGTTGGGCGCGCCGGTGTCGGGGTCGGTGAAGCGGACGACCTGGGAGAGGCCGACCGCTCCGTGGTGGGCGCCGAGGTCGCGCAGCAATCCGCCGGCGCCGACCGCGGCCAGTTGCTGGTCGTCGCCGATCAACCGGACCGACCCGCCGGCTGCGGTGACGTGCTCGACGGCGCGGGCCAGGTCGCTGGTTCCGGCCATGCCGGCCTCGTCGACGAGGACCACGGTGCCCGGGCCGATCGAGGTCAGCCACGGCGGGACGTGGATGCCGGTGGTCAGCGCGTGAATGAACTTGGCCAGGGTGTCGGTGTCGGCGCCGATCTGCTCGCGCAGCACCGTGGCCGCAGCCGCGGACGGGGCCAGGCCGACGACCTCGCCGCCGCCGGCCCGCCAGGCCGTCGCGAGCGCCCGCAGCGCGGTGGTCTTGCCGGTGCCCGCTGGCGCCAGAGCCAGCTGCACCCGGGCTCCGGATGTGGCCAGCTCACGCACCAGCTGCGCCTGGCTGGGGTTGAGTGTCACCCCATTGGCCACCGACTCCAGCAGCGCGACCTCGACGGCCGCAGTGGGGGTGACATGGCCGTCGCGCCGGCCGGCCGCGGCCAGGACGAGCTGCTCGGCGGCGAGGATCTCGCTCGAGGTGTACCGCGCCGAGCCGGCGACCACGTACACGGACGTGCCGTCGGAGCGGCGCAGCGCGGCAGGTTCGTCCGCGGCGCGCCTGCCCTGTGTCACCCCGCCGTCCATCCGGATCGATAGCGGCGGTGACAGCGCGGCGGTGACGACCGCGTCGACCGCCCGGTCAAGGTCGGCCAGCCGGAGCCCGCTGGTCCGGACGTGGCGTTCGGCCTCGGCACGGACGTGGTTCTCCTGCCAGGTCGCTCGGGTGCTGCTCACCACGGCCAGCACCTGCTGGGCGGTCTCGGTCACCCACACGCGCGTCGGGCTGTGTGGACGACCGCGGGTGCCGCGCAGGACGCCGTCCAGATACGCACGCAGGTGCTCTTCGCCGCGCAACGTGGCCAACGCCTGCGCACGCCAGTGCGCGCGCTGCTCGGCGGAGGAGCGCGGCTCGTGCTTGGCCTGGCGGGTCTCCAGGTTGGCCCGCTGAGCCAGGGACATCGCCTCGACCGTGGTCGGTGGGCGGCCGTGGTCGGCTTGGAATTGCCGCGCGAGCGCCGAGCGGCGCACCTCGATAGCCCGCCGTCGTGAGGACCAGAGCCGGGGGAGTGGCCCGTCGATACCGACGACCTCCCGTACCGGTCGCTTGCTCGGATCGGTGCTGAGGCGATCGGCGAAGCGGACGCCGAGCCGGTCGACGAGCAGCGCCTCCAGTCGGGTGTTGTACCGCTCGGACGCGGGGACGTTGTTCTTGTAGATGGGCCGGCCGTCCAGCGCCAGCCACCGGCCATCGAGGGTCTGCACCTTGTTGCTGATGGCCACGTGGGTGTGCAGATCGGGGTCGCCGGCTCGTGAGTCGCGGTGGGTGAATGCCGCTGCGATGAGGCCCCGCACCTCGACCTGCGCTACCCCGTGATGGCCTGTCCGCGTGTAGGTCGCGTGGTCCTCCAGCCATCGCAGGGTGGTGGCGACGGCGTCGGCGTGCGCCTGCTCGATGACGGCCGCTACCTCGGGCGGGGCGATCGCCCAGAGCGTCGAGACGCTCTTGACCGGGCTGAAGGTCAGGTCGTAGCCGGCCACCGCGGTCGTGGCCTGCCTGGAGATCCGTGCCAGGTGGCCGGACAGCTCCCGGGCGCCGGCCGGCGGACGGCCGTAGCTCTCGGCGAACATCGCGGTGGCCACGGCCGTGCGGATCCGCGCGCGGTCCTCGTCCGGAACCGGGGTGACAGGCTCCAATGCGCGGGCGATGTTGTAGTCGCGGAACTCTTCGGCGCAGCGACGACGGAACTCGTTGGCCCGCTCGAAGACGAGGTAGGGCGAGCCAAGACGGCTGGCCCGATCGGTCTGCTGGAGGTCTTGGCCGGAAAGCCGAGCCGCCCGCTCGATCTGCTCGGCGTTGGGGTGACGTCCCTGCCCGAACAGCGCCACCATCTGCGCCTCGGTGACCTGCGCGCCAACCGGAAACTCCGGCACACCCGCAAGGCCGCGTCCCATCCAGGCGCCAGGCGCTTCGCCCTTCTCGCTGTAGTAGTCACCGAGGCTGCCGGAACCACGCTCGGTGACGTCGTGGGCGGCAACCTGGTTGGTCAGATACGCGTACCCGTCGCCCGCCGTCAGCTTGTGAACCGTCATCACAAACTGACGCTAGGAAGACCTGTCCCGCATCAAGATCATCCGAGGTGCATGAGGTGTGTCGGCGATGATCTTGAAACGATTTTGGGGTGCTTGGAGAACGATCCGCCACTCATTTGGGTGGCGAAGAAGTCCCAAGGTCGATCGTCGGCGGACGCGTCGCCTGGGATAGTTCAGTTGTGAGCGGACGCCGGGCCCGTCGAGAGCGCGGTCTTAGAACTCGTTTCAGAACGACGGCAGGTGGCGGTAGCAGATCAGCGAGCAGGCCAACTGAAGCAGGCCGAGGTGGATGTCACCCCGGCGCTCGTAGCGGGTGCGCAACCGCTTGAAGGCGTGCAGCCAGGCGAAGCCACGCTCGACCACCCAGCGGTGTCGGCCCAGACCCGAGCCGTGCGCGATGCCGCGGCGGGCGATCCGGGGGGTGATGCCGCGGGCGCGCAGTTGGCGGCGGTAGATGTCGTGGTCGTAGCCGCGGTCGGCGAACAGCTCCCGCGGGCGCCGGCGCGGCCGGCCGCGCAGGCCGCGGATCGGTGGCACGGCCTCGACCAGCGGGATCAGCTGGGTGATGTCGTTGCGGTTGCCGCCGGTGAGGCTGACCGCGAGCGGGATGCCGCCGGCCTCGCAGATCAGATGATGCTTGGAACCGGGCCGTCCACGGTCGACAGGTGACGGGCCGACGTGATCCCCCCTTTGAGCGCGCGCACGTGGGAGCCGTCGACCGCGCAGCGGTCCAGGTCCAGCTCTCCGAGGGCGCGCAGCTGGGCCAGCAACTGTTCGTGCAGCACGGGCCAGACGCCGGCCTCGGTCCAGTCCCGCAACCGCCGCCAGCAGGTCACCCCGGAGCAGCCGACCAGGCCGGCAGGCAGCTGGTTCCAGTTGATCCCGGTCCTCAGCACGAACACGATCCCGGCCAACGCGGCACGATCACCGATCGGCCGCCGACCCGGATAGCGACGCCGTCGCGGTCTCGGTGGTGTCAGCAGCGGCTGGATCCGCTCCCACAGCCCGTCAGGCACAAGCTCCTCGATCACCCAGACCAGCGTGCTCAGGGGCCGCCGTCACCTACGGCAGCCACGCCGGGGTCATTCAGAAACCATCTCTTAGACCGCGACCGTGCGGCTGATCCGGGTCGCGGAAGTCGGTGCCGCCGTTGAGCCCCTGGGCGTGGGACCGGACAGGCAGCCCGGCAACTCAACGCCCCTCGGGTGCGCTGGTGGTGCCCGGCCTCAGCACGAACTCCCGGTGCGTCCGCAAACGGCAAGCCCACGGCCCCGCAGTGCGTCGCCGTCCGTGGACGTCCCCCTACTAGCGCGCAGAGGCTGCCTGGCAGTCACTACGTGTTCGTCGGCCCGTCAGGGCAGACTGTTGCGGTGGTATCGGAGGACCGCTGGAAAGCCGTGATCAGCGGGGAAGCCCCCCTTGATTGGGAGCTCTGGGCCAGCCCAATCACTCACTCTCGCGTCCTCACCCCAGAGGGGAAGGCCACGGTTCGCGGCGCTGTCGAGACGATCACCGAGTTCTTCGGCGCAGACTGGTTGTCCAAGTTCGCCGCGGCTGATCGCCGGCGGGCCATTGCAGCCCGCTTGCCACTGTTGTCGACCTACTGGTGGCCGATCAACGACACTGTCCATGTCTACTGGCGCATCCTTGAGTTGGCGGCGCGCCTCTCCCTACTTCGGACGAGCAGTGGCTTTGCTCAGGTGCGCAAGGACATGCGCGGCGACCTTGGGCACTTTGCGCACGGCCTTCTGCAACTCGAAGTTGGCGCGTTGGCCCTGCGGTCCGGCTGGACGGTGAGGCTCGAGCCGGTGCCACGTCCCGGGGCCAAGACAGACCTGTTCCTTAGCCGCGACGCCGATGCCATGTTCGTCGAGGCCAAGGACTTCCAGTTGGACGCGCAGGCCGTTACCAACCTGGATGCCGCGCGTCGCGTTCAGGACAACTTCCTCAATTTGTCAATTCAGCACAGTGTCTACTTCGAAGGCGATTTTGATATCGGAGAAAACCCGGCTGTGCTCGACGAATGGCTCCTGGACATCGCCCGCCAGGCAGCCGACACCGCAGCAACACAGACCCCACGGACGAGAGACGCCCCGAGTGGAGGGCAACTGCGCATCGCGCCAGGGATGGCTCCCGACGGCATTGGTTGGTCGGTGCCAGTTCGCCGAGGCGACGAATGGCGGCGCATTCGGAGCGCCATAGCAAACAAGGCGGAGCAGGCGCGCGGCGATGCACCACTCTGGCTGCGTTTCGACGAAACCTCGCAGTTCTGGCTGCTTTCCGCTCGACCCGAGGAGCATTTGGACTGGTTGCGCCAGCTTGCCAACGGCATCGCCTATTGCCTGTCTGGCCTTCCTCACGTAGCCGGTCTGGTCCTTTCTTCCGCGCCAGCATCCCAAGTTGGATCGCTCAGCGCGGAGACTCAGCTGCTTGACAGCCGAGCGACACATCTGGTCACGCCTGTTCGATCGCCGTTCGTCCGCGAGTTCCTAATAGTGGCCAATCCTGCTGGATCCGCTGGAGACCAGGCCGAGGCCTGGCTGCAGTGGTATCGCCCGGAGGGGGAATGGCTCAGCTGGGCGCTGGACGTTCAGGGCTATCCGCCACTCGAGAAACTCTTCCTCACGGTCTCGGCGTGATGCTTCCCTCCGGCCCCCACACGGCAAGTGTGGCGGCTCCTCGCAGTCGACCGTTACCTCGGCTATTGACCTACCGCTAAACGGCCGTCTCGACGTGGTTGCATTTGCGTGCTGACCAAGGTCGATGCGGGTCAGGGCCTTTGTCATCCAGCGGGGCGGTGGTCCTGGCACTCGTCAGGGAACGTCCCCCCTCAGGCAGGCGTTCCAGCCGGGTCGGGCGTGGCCGACCGGTCGCCGGCTGCGTCCACCGGCTCGCCTCGTACATCGGTCGAGGAGATGCACCGACCCCGGACGACCGCCATTCGCAGGGCGATGTAGCAGTGCGTGAACGCGGGTGCCCACGGCCGTACCCCCAGGGCATCCAGCGTTCGAACCTGATCGGGATCGCTGATCAGCCGGGATGGGCCGATGACGGTGACGTTCCACCCGGTGCGCTCGACGAGGTCGTAGTCGTCGACCTCGAAGGCCAGCACGGCACCACGGCTGCCCGCGGCCATCTTGCTGCCCAGGCCGGTCGGAATGAGGACGTCCTCCCCGCGGAGGGCGAAGGAAACCGGCTGGATCGCCGGCATGGCTCCCTCGGTGAAGGCGATTCGTCCCATGATGGCGGTCGCGAGCAGCCGTCGGCAGTCGGCCTCGTCGAGTAGGTCGAGCAGTCGTTCGCGCTCGGTCGCCAGCAGCTCCCGCCCGGGGACCGCGCTGCCGTCGGTGCTGGCCATGGCGAGCGGGCCTCCTCTCCTGATCGGCGGTTCTGGGCGACCGGGTCTTGCGCCCCGGAACTACCTGGGGTTGCCTCCCGCGTCTGGCTCCCCGAGGTTACGGGCGTCCCTCAGCCGGCTCCCAGGGTCGCGAGGCGCCTCGGCACGGGACTTCCGTCCCTCCCGCACCGGGCAGGGCAATCGCCCGCGTCCCACCATGCCGGGCATGACGACCTGTCCTGCTGACCGCGCCACCCTCCGTCCGTTCCGCCGCGTCATCCGGCGTGCGGACCGCGGACCGGCTGACGCTCGGCGAACGGGCCGCCGAACGACTGCGCAACCGGATGGGCTCGTGGACCTTCGTGGTGTGGCCACTAGGAGGGATCTGCGCCGACCTGACAATCCTCACCCGCCTCGCCTGCGCGCTCAGCGCGGCGCGGGCGGGGGCCATCCCGCTCGCGGCCTAACGCGCCGCGCCCCACACCCCGCCTCGGCGGGGCCTTCGGCATGCCCGCAGACCGGAATCCCGGCTCGCGGGCACCCTCATGGCCCCGAATACTGGTGGCAGGCTGACGAGTCGCGCGCGCGGCTCCGTCAGTTCAGGTCCCGCCGCTCAAGCAGGGGGCGACGGGGCCGCTTGGTCAACGATCCGCCGAGTTTCGCTGCGCGTTTCGCCCGAGTCTCCTAGTCCTCCTGACCGGCTGGATGATCGGCAGCGCCGGCAGCGGCTTCGACCCTTCCCCTTCATCCTGCTCAATCTCATCCTCAGCTGTCTGGCTGCGATGCAGGGCGCGATCGTGCTCATCGCGGCCCGGCCAGCGGACCAGGTGTCCTCGGAGGTCGCGGCCCACGACGACGCCGCAGACACCGACCGCGAGGAGCTCATCAGCGGGGTGCGCGCCCTGCTCCGCTGTATCCACCGGCAGGTCGGTGCACCGGATCTCTCGGCCGACGACTTCGGCGCGGGCACGCTGCGGACCCGGCTCATCGGGATCGGAGCCATGGAAGCCCCGCCGGCCAGGCGCTAGGTGCGAGGTGTGGGCCGGCCGGTGTGGGCCCCTCGGATGATGGGCAGCATCGCCGGCCGGTCAGCCGGGCGGGCGGGCGACCGGGCCGAGCCGGTCTCCCGTCGTGGTGAGGGCGGGGGCGAGGAGCTCTCGGGCCAGCCGGTCCATGACCACTTCCTCGTTGGCGGTCACGACCACGGTGCGCACCGGAGCGTCGGGGAAGCTGATGTTCCCGGGGAGCGGCGCGGTCGGGTCGATATCGACGCCGAGGTGACGCAGCCGGGTAGTGACCGCCTCCCGCACCGGAGCGGAGTGCTCACCGATCCCGCCGGTGAACACGAGCGTGTCCAGTCCGCCCAGCACTGCCGTGTACCCGGCCACCGTCGTGGCGACCGCGGTGGTGAACACCTCGAGCGCCAGCCGGCAGTCCGGATCGCCCGCCGAGGCCCGGTCGGTCAGTTCGGCGACGTCGGTCAGCCCCCCACTCATCCCCGCCAGTCCGGAGGACCTGTCCACCAGGCCGCGGAGGTCCGCGGTGGTCCAGCCCCGGTCGATGAGGAACAGCAGGACCTCGGGGTCCAGGTCACCGCTCCGGCTGACCGAGGGCAGACCGCCGGTGGGGGAGAAGCTCATCGACGTCTGCACCGACCGGCCGCCGGCGACGGCGGTGACGCTGCAGCCGCCACCGAGATGGGCCACCGCAGCCCGCCCCAGCCCGGGCACGGTGTCGACGACGTGCTGCACCGACAGGCCGTGGAAGCCGTAGCGGCGCACGCCCAGCGCGGTGATGCCGTCGGGCACCGGCAACCGGTGCGCGGCCGGTGCGAGCGTGGCGTGGAACGCGGTATCGAAACAGGCCACGTGCGGCACGTCGGGCCACCGGGAGCGGGCCGCCTCGATGGAGTCCAGGTCGCCGGGCAGGTGCAGCGGCGCGAAGTCCACCAGCTGCCGCAGGTCGGCGACGAGCTCGTCGTCGATCCGCTCCGGCGCGACGTGCACCGGGCCGCCGTGCACCACGCGGTGGGCCACCGCGGACACTGCCAGCCCGGCCGAGGCCAGCCGCCGGGCGATCTCGGCGACCGCGCTGCCGGGCTCCGTCGTCGGCCGGGGCACCTGGTGCGCCCACAGCCGCGCACCCGACCCGTCGTGCGCGGCCGCCTTCAGGGAGCGGGACCCCGGGTTGATCGACAGGACGACCGCGCCCCTCATGCCGGCACCGCTGATCCGGGCAGCGCTGATCCGGGCAGCGCTGATCCGGACCAGGTCCAGTCGCGGACCTCGGGCATGTCCTCGAAGTGCTCCCGGATGTAGACGTCGTGCCGGGCGAGCATCTCCCGGCAGTAGGCCGCCAGTTCCTCGCCCCGCTCCGGAATGCGGCGGGCGTGCTGCAGGGCATCCAGCACCAGGTGGTACCGGCTCATCCGGTTGAGCACGACCATGTCGAACGGGGTCGTCGTCGTCCCCTGCTCCTCGAAGCCGCGCACGTGGAAGCGCTCGGTGGCCGGGCGGCCGTGCAGCAGGGAGTGCACCGCGCGCGGGTAGCCGTGGAAGGCGAAGACCACCTGGGCGTCGTCGGTGAACAGCTCCCGGAACTGCTCGGTGGTGAACCCGTGCGGGTGGACGTGGGGGGGCAGCAGGGCCATCAGGTCCACCACGTTGACCATCCGCACCCGCAACCACGGCACCCACCGGCGCAGCAGCTCGGCGGCCGCGAGCACCTCCAGGGTCGGCACGTCGCCCGCGGCGGCGAGCACCACTTCGGGCTGCTCGTCGCCTCCGTCGGACTCCGTTCCGGCCCAGTGCCACACCGACGCGCCGGCCGCGCAGTGGGCCTCGGCCTGCTCGAGGGTGAGGTACTGCAGGTGCTGCTGCTTGTCGGCGACCAGCAGGTTGACGTGGTCGGTACTCCGCAGAGAGTGCGCGGCGACCGACAGCAGGCAGTTCGCGTCCGGCGGCAGCCATACCCGCACCACCTCGGGTGACAGCGGGATCACCGCGTCGATCAGACCCGGGCCCTGGTGACTGAAGCCGTTGTGGTCGTTGCGCCAGCAGGTGCTGGTCAGCAGGATCGTCAGGGAGGAGACCGACTCCCGCCACGGCACGTCCGCGGCGTGCTGCAGCCACTTCACGTGCTGGACCACCATCGAGGCGCTGACCATGGCGAAGGCCTCGTAGGTGGCCAACAGCCCGTGCCGGCCGGACAGCAGGTAGCCCTCCAGCCAGCCTTCGCACAGGTGCTCGGACAGCACCTCCATCACCCGACCGTGCGGCGATAGTTGGTCATCGGTCGGCAGCACCTCCGCCTGCAGGCAGCGGTCGGTCACCTCGAACACCGACTGCAGCCGGTTGCTGGCGGTCTCGTCTGGACAGAACAGCCGGAAGTCCCCACCCCCGTCGGCGGTCGTCGTCCGCCGGTAGACCTCGGCGAGCAGCTCGCCCAGGGGATGGGTCGTCTCCACCGACGTCGTCCCGGGGCTGGGGACGTCGACGGCGTAGCCGGCCAGTACGGGCAGGTCCAGCGGATGGCGCAGCCGGCCGCCGTTGGCGTACGGCGTGGAGCCCATCCGCAGGTCGCCCATCGGGGCGAGTGCCGCCAGCTCCGGTGCCAGCCGGCCCTCGGCGGTGAACTGGAGCTCGGGGGAGTAGGAGCGCATCCACCGCTCGAGCTGGGCGAGGTGGGCGTCGTTGGTCTGCACGCCCGACAGCGGCACCTGGTGCGCCCGGAACGTGCCCTCGACCTGCACGCCGTCGACGACGGCCGGCCCGGTCCAGCCCTTCGGCGTGCGCAGCACGATCGCCGGCCACCCCGGGCGCAGGTCCTCGGCGCCCGAGCGGGCGGCGGCCTGGATCTCTGCGATCCGCTTGTGCGCACCGCGCAGCGCCGCCTCCAGGTCGGTGAAAACCAGCCGCGGGTCGTCCCCGGAGACGACCACCGGCGCCCAACCCTGGCTGGCCAGGAAACTGCACACTTCTGCGTCCGAGGACCGGCCCCACACCGTGGGACCGCTGATCTTGTAGCCGTTGAGATGCAGCACCGGCAGCACGGCGCCGTCCCGGCGGGCGTCGAGGTAGGCCGGGATCTTCCACGAACCGGACAACGGCCCGGTCTCGGCCTCGCCGTCGCCGACGACGCACGCGACCAGCAGGTCCGGGTGGTCGAAGGCCGCGCCGGCGGCGTGCACCAGGGCGTAGCCGAGCTCGCCGCCCTCGTGGATGCTGCCCGGCGTCGGCACGCCCACGTGACTGGGGATGCCACCAGGGGTGGAGAACTGCCGGAACAGGGCGCGGATGCCGGCGGCGTCCGGGCCGATCGCCGGGTCCAGCTCGCTGTAGGTGCCCGCGAGCCAGGTGTTGGCCACCAGCGCGGGCCCCCCGTGGCCGGGGCCAGCCACGTACAGGCACGGGGTGCCGGTCCGCCGGATGAGCCGGTTGAGCTGGACGTACAGCGCGGACAGGCCCGGGCTGGTGCCCCAGTGGCCGAGCAGCCGGGGCTTGACGTCGGCGTGGGTCAGTGGCCGGTCGAGCAGGGCGTCGTCCTGGAGGTAGATCTGGCCGACCGTCAGGTAGTTGGCCGCTGCCCACCACCGCAGGTCCAGCTCCAGCTCCTCCACGGGATAGGGGTCGACGGTGAGCGTCCGTGCGGTGTCGACCAGGGTCATGCCACGACTGTCTCCTGCTACGGCGCCCCCTGACGGGGGCGAAGGTCCCCTTTCACCGGGCGGTGGACCCCTTCCCGTCGGTCAACCGGGTCGGTGCCGCCACAGCCCGGGGCGCGGGGACCTCCGGCCAACCGGCCCGGGACCGACGACCCTGCCGCAGCGGTTCGCCCGGCAGCAGGGGGGCCGAGCGGAGATCGCATTCCTCCCGGTCGCTGTCGCACGCATTCGCCGACCCGCACCGCTCCCCCGACCTGATCCGAGGACCTCATGCCCACCACCTCACCGCCACCCGCCCACGCCGGCGAGCGCCTGGACCTACACAACGCGAGCGTCGAGGAGTCGGCCGCGGCGGCCGGCCATTGCGGCATGACGGACCTGCGCACCGGCCGGGTATGCCAGGAGCCGCACCACCACGCCGGCGGCTGTGCCTCCGTTGCCCCCTCGGCCGGAGGGTCCCTTCCGCCCCCGCATCCGCTGAGGAGTCGGGCCACCCGGCTCTGTCGGGTGGCCCGACCGGCCCGCATGCTGCATCAGGCCCGGTCGGTCTGTCGGCCGCGAACCCCGGACAAGCCTCAGCGGTAGGTGCCGGGCGAGCGGCGGCCGTCGACCGGGAGGAGCTACCCGGAGACCACGTCAGCCCGCTGTCGCCGGGGGGGTGCGCCCGTGGGGCCGGCGTGGCCGATCCGCAGGATGGTCTGCGGCCAGGTGTCCCACGTCAGTCCGGCACGCAGCTCGATCCGGGTGACCGGGAGCTCCACGGACTGGGTGAGGGGGCTCGCGGCCCAACCCGCGCGGGTGATCTCCAGCAGTACGTGCTGCAGCGCCTCGCCCGACCGCAGCCAGGCTTCCTCGTCGTCGCTTCGGGTGCCCAGCACCAGCAGGGTGCGCTCGGTGCCCAGTCCGCTCGACGGGGGGAGGGAGGCGTCCCCGCGGGTGTCGAAGTTGCGCATCGGGACGTCGTCGCGAGCGGAGCCGTCCACGTGCGGCACCGCGGCGGCGACGATGCCGTCGCCCTCGGCTGGCGCCCGGTTGGTCCAGCGGGCCAACTCAGCGAGGTAGGCGGGGTCGGCCCGCTGCTCGGCGTCGGCTCCTTGGGTGAGGCGGGCGACCAGCCGGTGCTGCTCCCCGGTCAGCACCGGGATCAGCACGGCACCTTCCGCGACCGCGGCTGCGGTGAAGGACCGCAGCTCCGCATCCGTCGGGACGGTCGCGTCGAAGGTGCGCCGGTTGGTCCGCCGCCGGGCGACCAGAGCGTCCAGCACGGCGAGACCGGGATCCGGTGGCCCGTCGACCAGCTGCAGGACGGCCAGCAGGTCGGGATCGGCCGGCGACGGGCGACGCTGGACGTCGACGGCCCAGCCGCGCGCGGCGAGGGCCACCCGGGCGTTGAACAGCGCGGCTCCGACGCTCTGCACGAGTTCGCGCCCCGAAGGGTCAATGGTTCTCAGATGCCGGGTCCGGTCGGCCCGTACGTCGAGCCGGTCGGCGTGCACGGTGAACCGCCAGGGCTGGCTGTTGTGCAGCGACGGGGCCAGCACGGCGCGGTCCACGGCGGCGCTCAGTGCGTCCGCGGCGCTTTCCTGCGGCGGCTGGGCCACGGCGACTGTCGTCGACCGGCTGAACTGTTCGGACATCGGTGCTCCTCGGGAGTGGGGAGTCCAGCTTGCGGCCGGGCGACGGTGCAGCGACCGGGTCGAGGGTCACCCAGACCACCGACCTAGGTCCCGCCGGCTCGTCCGGGACCAATGGCCGGGTGCGGTGGGTCATCGGACTCGATCGGCCGGGCAGCGATGACGGCAGGCTGGACGCGTCGAGCGGCCGCGTGGCCGGTGCCGGCTGAGGAGACCTCATGGACGCACAGCCCCGAGCGACTGCTGACCCGACTCTGACCGACCCGGCCCCTCGGGTCGTGGTGGGGGTGGACGGCTCAGCCGGGTCCCTGACCGCCCTCCGGTGGGCCATGCACTGGGCGCTCGTCCGGGGCGCCGAGGTCGCCGTGGTGGCCGCCTACCCCACGGTCGGCTACTGGACCGCCGGAGACACCGTGGACCTGGGCGCTCTGGACGCCGTGCACGACGACACCTGGACCCGGGCCCGGGCAGCCGTCGACGCCGTCCGGGACAGCGACAGCGCGGTCCGAGACGTCCCGGTGAGCCTGCACGTCGAGCCCGGCCCGGCGGCGGCACAGCTGGTCCGGCAGTCCGCGGACGCCGATTTGCTGGTCGTCGGGTCCCGGGGCCGCAGCGCAGTCCGCGGCGCGCTGCTGGGCTCGGTCGCCCTGCACAGCGTCAGCGCGGCGGAGTGTCCGGTCGTCGTCGTCCCGCTGCCCGGCCGATGGGCCGAGCCGCGAGCAGGCGCCCGCGTGGTCGTGGGTGTCGACGGCTCCGAGCGCTCAGCAGCCGCGCTCTCCGCTGGGTTGACGGAGGCCGGCCCCGGTGGGTCAGTGACGGTGGTGCGCTCCCATGACGTCACCAGCTCGTGGAGTGACGGAGACGGCGTGGCGGCCGCCACGGCCCTGGAGCAGGTCCACGACGACACGCTGCGGCGCCTGGAGGCGTTGCTCGGTGAGCTCCTCGTCGCGTCGGCCGGCCAGCACCCGGTCGTCCGGCGGCTTTCCCTGGTCGGACCGGCCGGTGCCGTGCTGGTCGAGCAGGCAGCCGAGGCGGATTTGCTCGTGGTGGCCAGCCGAGGGCACGGGGAGTTCCGCGGCCTGGTGTTCGGCTCGGTGGCGTTGCATTGCGTGCTGCACGCCCCCTGCCCGGTGCTGGTGATCCGACCCGCGGTCAGGCAGCTGCCGGACCGGTCGACGCTGGTCGGTTCAGTGCCCAACGGGTGAGTGGGGGACGGCACGGCTTCGGCGGCCTGGACTAGCCTGCGCCAAAGGGCCGCCGTGTCTCCGCCTGCGCAGTCCGCGGGGCGCGCTGCACGGCCGAGGAGCGCCATGAGCAGCACTGCACCGCCGTCGGCGATCCGGGTCTTCCTGGTCGACGACCACGAGGTCGTCCGGCGGGGGGTCGCCGACGTCCTCTCCGGCGACCCCGACATCACGGTCGTCGGCGAGGCGAAGAACGCCGCCGAGGCGATGAGCCGCATCCCGGCGCTTCGTCCGGACGTCGTCGTGCTGGACGTCCGGCTGCCCGACGGCGACGGGGTGACCGTGTGTCGTGACCTGCGCGCCCAGCTGCCCGACCTCGGCGTGGTGATGCTGACCAGCTACAGCGACGACGAGGCGCTGTTCCAGGCGATCCTGGCCGGGGCCGCCGGCTACCTGCTCAAGCAGATCCTGGGTCAGGATCTGGTGACGGCCGTGCGCACAGTCGCTGCCGGTGGGTCGTTGCTGGACCCGGCCGCCACGGCGGCGGTCCTGGCCCGCATGCGGCGGGCCACCGAGCCCGCCGGGCCGCTGGCCGGGCTCAGTGAGCAGGAGCGCACGGTCCTGGACCTGATCGGCGAGGGCCTGACGAACCGGCAGATCGGGGAGCGGATGTTCCTGGCCGAGAAGACGGTGAAGAACTACGTGTCCCACGTCCTGGCCAAGCTGGGGATGGAGCACCGGACGCAAGCGGCGATCCTCTCCACCGAGCTGAGGGCTCCGGCAGCGGGACCATCCACGGACCGCTGAGCCGCTCAGGGCTGTAGGGGGGCGTGCCAGCGCAGCCGCGTCCCGCCGTCCTCCAGGTGCACGACCGAAACCCCCCCCGCCCGGCGGCGAGCTCGCTCCTCGAGGTTGCGCAGCCCACTGCGCGGTGCCTCCGGGTCGAGGCCCCGGCCGTTGTCCACGACCTCCACCACGACCTCGTCGGCGACGTCGAGTGTCACGACCACCGCGTTGGCCGAGGCGTGCCGCACCGCGTTGCTGACCCCCTCGCGGACGACGGCCTCCACATCAGCGGCGAGGTCGCCGGTGATTAGGTTGTCCACGGCACCCGACATGCGCAGCGTCGGCCGCAGCTCGTGGCCGGCCGTCTCGGTGACGATGTCCAGCAGCCGTCGTCGGAGGCTGTGGCCGTCGCGCGCACTGTCGGAGGTGTGCAGGTCGAAGATCGTCGTGCGGATGTCCCGCACGGTCTCGTCGAGCTGCTCGACCGCCGAGCGGACCCGCTTGGTCGCCTCCGCGTCGTCGATGTGGGGCAGCGCGCTCTGCAGGCTCAAGCCCGCGGCGAAGATCCGTTGGATGACGTGGTCGTGCAGGTCACGGGCGATCCGGTCGCGGTCCTCGGTCACATCGCTGCGGCGGATCACCTGCTGCCGGGCCGCCAGGTCCAGGGCCAGCGCGGTCTGGTCGGCGAAGGCACTGATCAGGGCAGCGAGGGATGCCTCGAAAGGCGGTGAGCCGGCTCGGCGCAGGGCGATGACGACCGATCCGCTGCCGACCGCGCTGCGCAGCGGGACCGCGATGCACGGCCCCCACCGGACGTGCTCCTCGTCGTCGGACGACGCCGGTCCCGTCATGTCCAGCAGGACGACGTCCCCTGCGTCAGCCACCGCCTGCAGGACCGGACCGGCGCGCTCGTCGAGCTGCACTCCGGGGAGGTCCTGCATGGCCGTGCCGGTGAACGCACGCAGCGCATAGAGATCGTCAGGGCCGGTCGGGCCGTGCACCAGGAAGGTCGCGGCGGCGCCGGTCAGCACGGCCACCCGGTTCACGACGAGGTCCAGGACGTCCTGCAGCGACTGGCCCTGGAGGAGGGCGGTCCGCACGTCGGTGACCGCGGCGAGCCAGATGCGGCTCACATCCGCGGCCTCGTACAGCCGAGCGTTGGCGATCGCGATCCCGGCCGCCCCGGCCAGCGCGGTGAGGACCGTGTCGTCCTCGGCGCTGAACAGCGTGTCGCGTTTCGCGGTGAGGTACAGGGTCCCGAGCGCCTCCCCGCGGCTGCTCACCGGCACGCTCAGGAAGCTGACGGTCTCCCGCGCCGGATCCGTGGACAGCTCCGGTGCCGACCGGAGCGGTCGGGGCTCGTGAGGCTGCTCGGGACCGGGGCCGACGTGGACGAAGGTGACCATCACCCCGTGCTGATCCAGCACGCCGAGCGTTCCGTACTGCGCGTCGATCAGTTCTACGGCGGCCTGGACGATGTGCCTCAAGTTCTCGTCGAGGTCCAGACCGACGGACACGTCGATGAAGGCGTCGAACAGCCGCTGCATCGTCCGCAGAGACGCCCGCGCGCTCGAGTTCGCCGGGGTCGGCTGTTCGTGCAGGTGGTGCGTCACTGCGTCTCCGGCCGTCGGGTCCCTGCCAACTGTGCCAGTTCCCCGCCGGGCTGGGAAGCGCGCCGTCTTCTGAGGGCGGCGGCGTCGCTGTGTGCCAAGGGACCCAGGATGCCAGGACCTTCCTCACTGACGTGGTTGACCGCGCCCGGCTCACACTTCGGGTGTGGTCCTGACGTGGGGCCTTTGAACAGAGCGGGAGCTCCCGATGACAGCAACAGAGACCACCGAGCAGCACAGCCGCATCGTCGTGGGACTCGACGGGTCCCCGGCCTCGCTGTGCGCTCTGGAGTGGGCCGTGGGCCAGGCGTCGCTCACCGGAGCGGCCGTGGAAGCGGTGACCGCCTGGCAGTACCCGGCGGCGTACGGGGGATACCCGGTTGACGCGGGGACCGACTGGCGGGCCAACGCGCACGACATCCAGGACACCGCCGTCAAGGAGGCCCTCGGGGACGACGCGACGGGACTGGTCCGCCTCGTCGCGGAGGGGCACCCCGTCCGTGTGCTGCTCGACGCGGCGGCTGGGGCCGACCTGCTGGTCGTGGGCAGTCGGGGCCGTGGCGGCTTCACCGGCATGCTCCTCGGATCGGTCAGTGAGCACGTCGTAGCCCACGCACCGTGCGCCGTCGTGGTGATCCGTACACCGGCCACCGATGGAGCTTCCTCCGACCTTCCTGGAAAGCACTCATGAACACGTTGCTCACCATCGTCATCGCCGTCGTCGTCGTCCTGATCGCGATGGCCTTGTCGCTGCGGATCATCAAGCAGTACGAGCAGGGCGTCCTGTTCCGCTTCGGCCGGGTGCTGGCCGTGCGGGAGCCGGGGCTGCGGTTCATCGTTCCGCTGGTCGACGTGCTGCACCGGGTGTCTAAGCGGATCGTCACGATGCCGATCCAGTCCCAGGGGATTATCACCCGGGACAACGTCAGCGTCGACGTGTCCGCGGTGGCCTACTTCCGGGTCGTGGACTCGACCAAGGCCGTGGTGGCGATCGAGAACGTCTACGCCGCGATCGACCAGATCGCCCAGACCACACTCCGCAAGGAGGTCGGCCAGCACACGCTGGACGAGACGCTGTCGGAGACCGACCGGATCAACCTGGACATCCGCGGGCTGCTGGACGTCGCCACTGAGGAGTGGGGCGTGCAGGTGACCCTGGTGGAGCTGAAGGACATCCAGTTGCCCGACAGCATGAAGCGGGCGATGGCGCGCCAGGCCGAGGCCGAGCGGGAGAAGCGGGCGAAGATCATCAATGCCGAGGGTGAGTCGCTCGCTGCGCAGGCGCTCGGCGATGCCTCGGACGTCATGATGGCGCACCCTCTCGCGCTGCAGCTGCGCAACCTGCAGAGCCTGGTGGAGATCGGCGTGGACAAGAACACCACCGTCGTGTTCCCGGCACCGTTGATGAGCACCATCGGTGAGCTCGGTGCCTTCCTCGCTAAGGAGACGGCAGCTGCCACCGCGTTGCCGCCCGTGCCCGCGATCCCCGTCACCCCCCGCATCGACGTCCCGAACGGCGCCCGACCCGCGCCGCCCACGCACAACTGATCTGTTCGCTCCGGGACCGGGAGCACCGAGGCGCACCCGGTCCCGGCCTCGCTCGCCCTGCCTTGGAAGAGGTCACCTGTGTCTGCACCGACCCGTATGCCCTTGGCGGACAGCACTCCCGTAGCGGCACCCCCCGACCCGCGGGAACCTGTCACCCGGCTATTGCGGGACCTGGATTC
>JAODNJ010000026.1 GCA_025465155.1 Frankiales bacterium | reverse complement strand
TCCGGGCGCCGGGGCGGCGGGGCCCCAGCGGCGGGGGTGGCGACGCCGCGCCGTGCTGGCCCCCGTCGCGGCCGTCGCCGTGCTGGGCGGCGCCTACGGCCTGGACCTCCTCGTGGCCGGCGGCGACATCCCCCGGCACACCGTCGTGGCCGGCGTGGACATCGGCGGCCTCTCCCCCGCGGCCGCCTCGAGCACGCTGCAGAAGTCCCTCGCACCCCGGCTGGCGGCCCCCCGTACCGTCGTGGCCGCCGAAGTCCGAGGCACCCTCTCGCCCCAGCAGGCGGGGCTCGGGCTGGACGTGCCCGCCACCGTGGCCGCCGCCGGCCACCAGCCGATGAACCCGTGGACCCGGCTGACGACGCTCGTCGCCGATCGGCCGGTCCGCCCCGTCCTCAGCCGCAGCACGGCCGACCTGAACGCCGCACTCGCGGCGTTCGCCGGCACCGTCGACCGCGCACCGGTCGAGGCCACCATCACGCTCGAGGGCAGCACCCCGACGCTCGTGCCGCCCGCCGACGGCCGGCGGGTCGACCGGGCCGGTGCCGCCACGGCGATCGCCGCCGCCATGGTGGGAGGCAGCAGCCCCTCCACCGCCATCCGGCTGCCCGTCGTCGTGGCGCATCCGCACGTCCAGACCGCCACAGCGCGGAAGGTGCTCGACGGCATCGTCACCCCCGCCCTGTCCGCCCCGGTCACCGTGGTGAGTCCCGACGGCTCGAAGAAGGCCGACGTCCCGGTGGGTGCGATCGCCACGGCCCTCACCTTCACGCCCAAGGACGACGGTGAGCTCGCCGTCGGCATCGATCCCGCCAGGCTGCAGGCGGCGCTGGGCTCGATGCTCGGCGCCTTCGGCAACCCAGCCAAGGACGCCACCTTCAAGGTGTCCGGCGGCAGCATCGGCGTCGTCCCGTCGGTGGACGGCAGCGGCGTGGACCCGGCCAAGCTCGCCACCCAGCTGATGACGGTGCTGGCCAAGCCGGCCCCGCGGTCGGTGACGGCGGAGCTCGGCCCGGTCCCGGCCAGGTTCACGACCGACCAGGCCAAGGCGCTGGGCGTCACGGAGCAGGTCAGCAGCTTCACGACCGGCTTCACCAACTCCGCGAGCGGTACGAACATCCGCGTGGTCGCCGAGAAGGTCAACGGGGCGCTGGTGAAGCCCGGCGAGACGTTCAGCCTCAACACCTTCACCGGCACCCGCGGGAGCGCCCAGGGCTACGTGCCCGCGACCGTCATCGAGAACGGCAAGTTCGTGCAGGCGGTCGGCGGCGGGATCAGCCAGTTCGCCACCACGATGTTCAACGCGGAGTTCTTCGCCGGCGTCCAGGACATCCATCACCAGACGCACAGCTACTACATCAGCCGCTACCCCGCGGGCCGGGAGGCCACGGTCTTCGACGGCCTGATCGACCTGGTCTGGAAGAACGACTCAGCCACCGGCATCTACGTGCAGACGGCGTGGACGCCCGGATCCCTGACCGTCACCTTCTGGGGCACCAAGCACTACACGATCGAGTCCATCAGCAGCGCCCGCACCAACGTCGTCACACCCCCCGTACAGGACCAGCCCAACGACGGCACCTGCACGCCCCAGGGCGGCGCTGACGGCTTCAACATCACGGTCACGCGCGTGTTCAAGGACCTCACCAGCGGCGCGGTGCTGCGCACGGAGGACTTCCGCACGCACTACGTGGCCGAACCGATCATCCACTGCCTCGCGGTCACGCCGCCCGCGTCGCCCTCCCCCACCGGCTGACCTCCCCCGACCGGGCGACGTGGCCGGGGCGCCGCTGGTCCAGCCAGGGCCGGGGGCCCCGGCTGAGTGCACACTGAGGAGATGAGCACCGTTCTGCCCGGCGGGCCACCGGCGCACGCCGGCGACCGGCCGGCGACGAACGGTGCCCAGGTGCCCGCGGACCGGGCCGACGCCGCGGACGTCGGCGAGCGTGCCGGGGGAGCGGGTGGCGCCACCGCTCTGACCGGCACGGCCGGCCCGGACGGCGGCAGCGCGGGCGGGCGGCTGGCCCGCTGGCCGAGGGCCGTCCGCGTGCCCCTGCAGGTCGCCGGCCGGACCGTGGCCAAGGCCTGGAAGGACCGCATCCTCGGCCTGTCCGCGGAGGCCGCGTTCTGGCAGATCCTCTCGGTGCCCCCGCTGCTCATCGGGCTGCTCGGGTCGCTGGGCTACCTGGGCCACGTCATCGGCAGCCACCAGGTGCAGGAGGTCGAGAACAGCCTCGTCAACGCGTCGGCCTCGGCGCTCACGCCCGGGGTCGTCAACTCGCTCGTGCGGCCGACGCTCAGCGCCATCCTCGGCTCCGGCCGGCTGGACATCGTGAGCATCGGTTTCCTGCTGTCCCTCTGGGCAGGGTCCTCCGCGACGGCGACCTTCATGAACACGACCGTCATCGCCTACGACCAGCGCGACGTCCGCGGTCCCATCCGTACCCGCCTGATGGCGCTCTGGCTGTTCATCCTGGGCATGGTGGGCGCGGTGATCGTCCTGCCGCTGCTGGTGCTCGGCCCGGGCGTCCTGGTCGGGCTGCTGCCCGACCGCTGGCAGGCGACCGCCTGGCTGCTCGTGAACGCCGTCTACTGGCCGGTGGTCGTGGTCGGCCTGATCCTGGCGCTGACCAGCTTCTTCCACGTCATGCTGCCGCGGCGGCTGCCGTGGCACCGGCACCTGCCCGGCGCCGTCCTGGCCGTGGCCTTCTTCGTCCTCGCGGTTCTGGTGCTGCGGACCTACGTGGCCGACATCCTCACCACGGCCCTGCCCTACGGCGCGCTGGCCACCCCGATCGCCGCGCTGCTGTTCTGCTTCTTCTTCGGGATGTCGATCCTGCTCGGCGCCGAGCTGAACGCGACGATCCAGGCGCGCTGGCCGGCACCGCTCCGGCGGCACGAGCGCCGGCGGCAGCGGCGGCGGGCGGCCAAGCTGGAGTCGGAGGGCCGCCGGCTCGGTCTGCGCTGAGCCGACCCGCCCGGAGACGCCTCACCCCGGGCGGCCGCCGACCCGCTACTTGCGCAGGCCGTCGTAGATCTCCTTGCAGCGCGGGCACACCGGGCTGCCCGGCTTCGCCGTCTTGGTGACGGGGAAGACCTCACCGCAGAGTGCCTCGACCAGCGTGCCCATGACCGCGCTCTCCGCAATCTTGTTCTTGCGGACGTAGTGGAACATCTCGTTGGGCTTGTCGGTGTCGGCGTCGCGGACGTCCGGCCGCTCGAGGATGTCGGTGCTGCTCACGGTGCCTCCCAGGTCTCTCGCGGCCGCCTCCGTACCGCTCGCCCGTCTCGCGACGGGCGCGGCCGCACCACCCACCATGATGACAGGGTGATCGCCTCACCCACCCCTACCGCACCCGTCCTCTCCCCCGAGGTGGCGAGCGCCCTGGACGACGGCCGGCCGGTCGTCGCGCTGGAGAGCACGCTGCTCGCCCACGGCCTGCCGCGCCCGGCCAACCGGGCGGCGGCCGACGAGGTGGAGGCCGCGGTGCGCGCCGGCGGGGCGGTGCCCGCGACGATCGCCGTCCTCGGCGGGTTGCCGCACGTCGGGCTCACTCCCGAGCAGCTCGACCGGGTGTGCGCGGACGCCGATCTGGCCAAGCTCGGGGTCCGCGACCTGCCGGTCGCCGTGGCACTGGGCCGCAGCGGGGCGACGACGGTGTCGAGCACCGCGCTGCTGGCAGCGCGCGCAGGTGTGGCGGTCTTCGCCACCGGCGGCCTCGGCGGGGTGCACCGGCAGTCCGCGGACACCTTCGACGAGTCCGCCGACCTCATCGCGCTGGCCGGAACCTCGCTGGTGGTGGTGTGCGCGGGAGTCAAGTCCATCCTCGACGTCCCGGCGACGCTGGAGCGGCTGGAGACCCTCTCGGTGACCGTCGTCGGCTACCGGACGAGGGCGTTCCCCGGCTTCTACGTCGCCGATTCCGGCTCGCAGGTCGACTGGGCGGTGGAGACCCCCGAGGAGGCCGCCGCCGTCTTCGCCGCCCGCCGCGACCTGGCGCGGGGCGCCGTCGTCGTGGCCAATCCACTCCCGGCCGACGAGCAACTGGACCCCGCGCTGCACGGCCGGGTGATCGCCGGCGCGCTGGCGGCGGCCGAGGCGGCCGGGGTCCGCGGAAAGGCGGTCACCCCGTTCGTCCTGGACCACCTGCACCGGGCCAGTGACGGCGCCACGCTGGCGGTGAACGTCCGGCTGGTCCTGCGCAATGCCGAGCTGGCCGGCCGGATAGCCGCGGCGCTGGCGGCCCTGCCCGCGTCGGCGCCGGCCCGGTGACCGTGCTCGTCGTCGGCGACGTCGCCACCGACGTCGTCGCGGTGCTCTCGGGCGAGGCCGCCCCCGGTTCGGACCGGCCGGCGTCGATCCGTACCCGCGGTGGTGGCGCAGGAGCCAACGTCGCAGCCCGGCTGGCCGCCCTCGGCGTGGACGTGCTGCTGGCCGGGTGCGTGGGCGACGATGCCGCGGGAAGAGGCCTGACCGACG
This sequence comes from Frankiales bacterium, assembly GCA_025465155.1. Taxonomy (GTDB): domain Bacteria; phylum Actinomycetota; class Actinomycetes; order Mycobacteriales; family Geodermatophilaceae; genus Geodermatophilus. The sequence continues at coordinate 10,007 of JAODNJ010000026.1, read as the reverse complement.
AGCTGGCGGCGATGGGCGTACGGACGGCGCTGCGGACCGTCGCCGGCGCCGCGACCGGCACGATCGTCAGCCTGGTCGAGCCCGGCGGGCAGCGCAGCATGCTGGCCGACCGTGGGGCGAACCTGGCACTGCTGCCGGAAGACGTGCCGGCGCCGCTCCCCGGCGGCCATCTGCACCTGTCGGGCTACACCCTCTTCGGGCCACGGGACGCGGGGCTGGCGGCGCTGGTCGCCGCGGCGGAGGCCGGGTGCACGATCTCGGTGGATCCTGCGTCGACCGCGCCGCTCGCCGGGTACGGCATCGAGCGGTGGCTGGCCGACACGGCGGCCGCCACGGTGCTGCTGCCGAACGCCGACGAGGCACGGCTGCTCACCGGCTGCGCGGACCCGGCCGACGCGGCGCGCGCGTTGGCGCTCCGGTATCCGGTGGTGGCGGTGAGCCTGGGCGCGGGCGGCGCGCTGTGGGCGGCCGACGGCGAGCTGCTGCACCGCCCCGCGCGCCCGGCGAGCGTCGTGGACACGACCGGCGCCGGGGACGCGTTCGCCGCCGGCCTGCTGGTGGCCTGGCTGACCGGCGCGGCCCCGGCCGACGCGCTCGACGCGGGGCTCGGACTGGCGGCGGCGGTCGTCGGCCGGCCGGGCGCGCGCTGAAGTCCGCTCAGCCCTCGATCACGCGGTCGGGCCGTGTGGGGTTGTCCAGAACCCTGTCCGGCCTCGGCTCGTAGTGGTTGACCTGCAGCTTCTTCTTCGGCGGCCGGTCGTTGGCCATCACGACGGCGAACCCGGGCAGGAACGTGCCCAGGACGGCGAGGCCGAGGTCGAGCCACAGCGGGACCACGTGCAGCAGGAGGACGGCCAGGATCAGGCTTGCGGCGCGGATCCCCATCGTGATGGCGTACCGCTTCTTCCGGGCCGCCAGCTGCTCGTTCCGGCTGACCTCGGCCTCGGTGATGAGGACGGGCTCCTGCCGATGGTGCCGTGGGGACTGCTGGCTCGAGGCCACGAACGTCATCCCTCCGCCGACCGGGACTCGGACGACGCCGCCCCCGGGCCCGCGGTCCATCGTGCCACCCGCTTCCGGGCGGTGCAGCTACCGGACCGTCCCCGCCCCGGCCGGACTCATGTAGCGGTGGCCCGCTGCTTTGCTGCCTGCTTCTGCTCCTGCTTGAACCGGCGGACCTCGGCCAGCGACTCAGGGCCGGTGATGTCGGCGACCGAGCGGTGCGAGCCCTCGTCACCGTAGGGACCCGCGGCCTCGCGCCAGCCGGGCGGTGTGACGCCGCACTGCTTGCCGAGCAGGGCGAGGAAGATCCGCGACTTCTGCGCCCCGAAGCCGGGCAACTCGCCCAACCGGCGCAGGAGCGTGGCGCCGTCGGGGACGTCGGCCCAGAGCGCGTCGGCCCGCCCGGCGTACCGCTCGACCAGCACGCGGCACAGTTCCTGGGTACGGCCGGCCATCGAGCCGGGGTAGCGGTGCAGGGCGGGCGGCCCCTGGAAGACCCTGACGAGTTCCCCCGGGTCGGCGTCGGCGAGTGCCGCGGGGACCAGGGTCTCGACGCCGAGACGGTCGGCGAGCAGCCGCGGGGCGGCGAAGGCCCGCTCCATCGGGAACTGCTGGTCGAGCAGCATCCCAAGCAGTAGTGCGAGCGGATCGCGCCCGAGCAGTTCGTCAGCGGCGGCGTCCTGAGCGATGCGCAGTGTCGGCACCTGCGCGATCCTGCCTCATCACCGGCTTGGGCCGGTCGCGGGCGCACTCGAGCTGGGATCAGAGCACCGACCGGTGCCGGACGGTTGGTGCCATAGCCGTGTGGGTCCAATGACTGCGCCGCTGAACCCTCTGTTGGCCCACCGACGAGCCCGGTGAGCTGTCGGCTGCCGCCAGGTCTGGTCCACCCGGCCGCGCTCCAGCACGACATGCCCGGCTCCGGCCTCGGACAGCTGCTGGCTTACCGCAGGCCGGCCTGGCCGGCGCCGATGACGAGGACGTCGAAGCTGCCGGTCATCGCGCGCGTCCCCCGGCCGCGGGCTCCGGGACGGCGACGACGGTGATCCGGTGCCAGGCGTTGTTCAGGTAGCCGTGCGGGTTGCCGGTCGGGTCCATCTCGACCAGCTGGGTGGCACCGGAGCTGTCCGTGGCGCGGACCACGAGCTCGTGGGCGCCGGGTCGGAGCTGCAGGTCGGCGTGCCACAGCCGCCAGGTCCACGGCGGGGGCCAGCCGTGGAGGGTGGCCGGGGACCAGGTCCGGCCGGCGTCAGCCGACACCTCGACCCGGGTTACGGGGCAGCCGCCGGTCCCAGCGGCGTAACCCTCCGCCCGGAGGCCGGTCTCAACCACAGTGCCGCTCGCGGGCCGGCAGATCGCGGAGGTGACCTGCAGCTCGCCGAGCGGTGTCCCATGCAGGACGTAGTCCTGTCGCTGGAAGGCGCTGGCGGACGCCTCCGGGGTCACGCTGATCGCGGTCAGCCACTTGACGCTGCGCGCGCCGATGTAACCAGGCACCACGGCGCGCAGTGGGAAGCCGTGCTCGCGGGGTAGCGGAGCGCCGTTCATCATGTCGGCGAGCAGCACCTCAGCGGCCAGCGCCTTCGCGATTGGGATGGAGCCGGCGAACCGTTCGCCACCGGTGTCGTCCAGCCCGGTGAACGCGACGTGCTGCGCCCGTGAGCTGAGGCCGCCAGCCAGGAGCACGTCCCGCAGCCGCACCCCCGACCAGGTGGCGGTGCCGATCGCGCCGGGCCCCCAGGGGATCCCGGCTGGGAGTGGGCGCAGCTCGTTACGTCGGTTCCCGGCGCAGACCAGGGTCGCGGTGACGGTGGCCCGGGTGAACCGGGCCCTCAGCTCGGGCAGGCTGAGGGTCAGCGGGGAGCGCACGTCGCCGTCCACGCTGAGCCGGAAGGCCCCGACATCGACCCGTGGGATCGCGCCGTGGGTCCGGACGAAGAAAAGCTCGCTCGGCGTGAGCTCGGCCCGGCCGAGCTCCTCCGGCGGGGTCTCGGCGTTGAGCGGGCACAGGCTGCGCACGACGAGCCGCCGCGCGCCCATCGCCGGGCTGCGCCCCGGCGTTGTTGGGTCGGCGGCCTCGCGGCGCGCGGACCGTCGGAGGAGGCTGCCGGTCGGCTGGACCTCGGTCATCTGCGACTCCCCTCAAGCTGGCGCGGACGCTAGGCGTCGACCGTTCCTCGCGCGTTCCTCACGCCCGACCGCCGCTCCTGATTCACGCGGTCGCGAGGAGACGTCTGAGGGAACGGTCAGGGAACGCGCCCGCGGCACCCTGGGCGCCGTGAGCGACATTGAGCTGATCCGCACCCCGTCCCTGGGAGACAACAGCTTCCTGCTGATCAGCGGCGACGAGGCCGCCGTGGTCGACCCGCAGCGGGACGCCTGGCCCCTGATCGACGCGTGCACCGGCCGCGGCCTGTCCGTGCGCTACGTGCTGGAAACCCATGTGCACAACGATTACGTCTCCGGCGCCCGCGAATGGCAGGCCGCCACCGGCGCCGTCGTCGCCGGCCCCGCCCGGGCCGCATACGCCTTCCCGCACCTGCCGCTCGACGACGGCGAGGAGATCACCGTCGGCGACGTGACCGTGTGCGCCCTGGCCACCCCCGGCCACACCCCCGAGCACACCGCCTACCTCGTGTTCGAACCCGGCGCGACCGCGCCGACCGCGGTATTCACCGGCGGCAGCCTCATGGTCGGCGGCGCCGGCCGCACCGACCTGCTCGGACCGGATCGAGCCGAGGAGCTGACCCGTGCCCAGTTCCGCTCACTGCGCCGGCTGCTCGCCCTCGCCCCCCAGACACGCGTCTTACCAACCCACGGCGCCGGCAGCTTCTGCGCGGCATCGACCGCCGGATCGACGACCTCGACCCTCGACGCCGAGCGGCGAACCAACCCCGCCCTGTCCCTGCTGAACGACGAGGAGCGGTTCGTCCGCGACCGGCTCACCGGCCTACCCCGCCACCCGACCTACTACCGGCACATGGCGCCGACCAACCGGGCCGGCCCCGCCGTCCTGTCCGGACTCCCGTCGGTGCCGTCCCTGTCTCCGGAGGAGGCGGAGCGGGCGGTGGCGGCCGGTGCCTGGATCGTCGACGGCCGGAACCGGTGGAGCTTCGCCGATGCCCACCTACCCGGCTCGGTCAACGTCGAGCTCGACGACTCGTTCGCCGCCCACGTGGGCTCGGTCGTCCCCTTCGGTGGCCCGCTGGTGCTCCTGCTGCCGGAGCCGACCGGTCCAGCGGCCGTCGAGGCGCGCACCCAGCTGCTGCGCATCGGCTACGACGCAGTCAGCGGTGTACTCGCCGGCGGCGTCGCCGGCTGGCAGGCCTCCGAGCGACCGGTGGCCGGGTACCCAGCCTGTGACATCTGTGAGCTCCCCGTCGACGCCGACGACGTCACCCTCCTCGACGTCCGCCAGCCCGGGGAGTGGGCCGCCGGGGTGTTGCCCGGCAGCCGGCAGATCTTCCTCGGCGACCTGCCGCAGCGGATTCGTGAGCTGCCATGCGGACGCCGGGTCTGGGCCGTGTGCGCCTCCGGGCGGCGTGCGGCCGTCGCCGCGAGCCTGCTCGACCGCGCCGGCATCCCGACCGGAGTCGTGGCCTCCGGTGGCGTGCCGACCCGGCTGGCCGCCGCGGCGTGACTCTGCTCCAACTGTTCGGCAACCAGAAAGGACGTGACCGTCATGAGCCGCACCGACGTGCTGGTCGACACCGACTGGGTCGAGGCCCACCTGAACGCGCCCCATGTCGTCCTCGCCGAGGTCGACGAGGACACCACCGCCTACGACGCCGGGCACATCCCCGGCGCGGTGCGCCTGGACTGGCGCCGCGACCTCCAGGACCCGGTGCGCCGCGACTTCGTTGACCGCAAGGCATTCGAACAGCTGCTCTCCGAACGCGGGATCGGCAACGACGACACCGTCGTCCTCTACGGCGGCAACAACAACTGGTTCGCCGCCTACGCCTACTGGTACTTCCGGGTCTACGGGCACCGAGACCTGAAGCTGATGGACGGCGGCCGCAAGCGCTGGGAGCTCGACGGCCGAGCGCAGACAACCGAGGTGCCGCACCGTTCCCGGACCGACCACCACGCGCAGGACGCCGACCTGAGCCTGCGCGCCTTCCGGGACGAAGTCCTCGCCTCGATCGGCCAGGTCAACCTCATCGACGTCCGCTCACCGGACGAGTTCGCCGGCCGGCTCATGGCACCCGCGCATCTACCACAGGAGCAGGCACAGCGGGCCGGGCACATCCCCACCGCGAAGAACGTGCCCTGGTCGAAAGCCGCCAACGACGACGGCACCTTCAAGACCGACGACCAGCTCCGTGCCCTCTACCGGGACGCGGGCGTCGACTTCGACCACGACACCATTGCCTACTGCCGGATCGGCGAACGCAGCGCGCACACCTGGTTCGTCCTGCACGAGCTCCTCGACCAGCCGCACGTGAAGAACTACGACGGCTCCTGGACCGAGTACGGCTCGCTCGTCGCCGTCCCCATCGAGAAGGAGACCGAGCCCGGCGGGTAAGCCTCCCCGCGCTGACGCCGCGTTTCGCGGTGCAAGCCGGGGACGGAGCGGGTCGTGGAGTCCAGGAACGCCGACCAACTCTCCACGAAGGTCGCCTGCGACCCGTCACGTACCAGCCAACTGCCCGAGGCCAACGCCGTCGTCATGGACACCACTCCTGCCACTCGTCAGAACCCAGCCTCGATGCACGGGGACACCGGTGCAGCGGTCCCCACAGACGGTTTCTGCCGTCCTCGAGGGCGCCAACGCTAGGGCGGATCCGTTCCCCGGACGTTTCCTACATCCGGCAGGTAGATGGCCCGGACCTCGGGCGCCGACACACCGCCCGCCCGAGCCGTTCGTCCGTTTCAGCCGCATCCCGCCAGACACCCGCGGCGGGAGCGGTCCACTAGGAGGTGTGGAGCACCTCCCGGTTGTTCTGCGCGTGGGCCGCGGCGGCCTGGGCACGCGCGCGCTGCGCCCAGTAGGGCTGGCCGGCTCGGGCGTACAGATCCGCCGCCGCCTGGAAGTGGGTGTCGGCCGCCCCCAGGGCACCACCGGCCGCCGCGGCGCTGCCGGCCGCGGCTTCGGCCATCGCCCGCCAGGCCGCGCTGCGGAACGACGCCGCCACGCGACTGGCCGCGTCGGCGTAGGCGCCGGCACTGACGGCGTCGCCGAGAGCAGCGAACACCTCGGCGGCGATCGGGTTGAGCAGGGCACTGCAGGTGGGGCAGTCGCCGTAGCGAGCGGCCGCGGCCGCGGCGTCCCGGACCGAGGAGCTGGCCGCGGCCGGGTCACCGCGCTCCAGGGCGGCGAGGGCGGCAGTGGCGTGGATGCGGCCCCACAGGTGTCGCGCCATCGGCGAGACGGTGGCGATCGCTGCGGCCCGGCGCAGCGACAGCTCGGCGTCCTCCGGCCGGCCTCGGCAGACGGCGAGCTCGCCGAGCCGCTGCCAGGGCAGCGCGGCGACGGAGTTCGGCCCGAGGGACTCGACCAGTTCACAACTACGCTGCAGGCAGCCGGCGGCCTCCTCCCACCGGGCTCGCAGCAGCAGGGCCTCGCCCAGCAGGCACCAGGCGAACCCCTCGGCCCGGGTGGCCCCGGCCTGGCGTGCCAGCGCGAGCGTGCGGCGGGCGTAGACCTCCACGTCGGCGGAGAGCCCGTCGCCGTAGAGGTGGTACTGGCCGATGCAGAAGTGGATGTCGCTCATTTGGGCCAGAACCGACGGTGCCGCCTCCGCGGTGCCGCGCGAGATCTCCAGCTCCAGTCCCTGCCGCCAGTCCCCCCGCAGATGGGCGACGATGGCCAGGGCCTCCTCCGCGGCCCCGGCGGCCTCGGTGTCGCCGTGCGCGGTTGCTGAATCCCGGGCCCGTTCCGCGAGCCGCCGGGCGCGGTCCAGATCGCCCCGCTGCCAGGCCTGGGTGGCACGCAGGCACGCAAGCCGGGCCTGCACCGCGGGCTCCGTGGCCCGCCACTCGGCAGCGACCAGATGCCCCTCGGCGGCCTCGGGGTCTTGGCGCATGAGCGCGGCCGCGGCGCCCTTGCGGTGTAGCCGTACCTGCGCGCCGACCGACGGTGAGCCGCGCCGGGCCCGCTCGAAGGCCGTGGCCGCGCCGGTGGGGTCCCCGGCGAGCAGCCGGAGATCGCCGACCTCTTCCCACAAGCCCGCAGTCAGCTGCGGCGCGGGGTCGCGGCGGGCGCGCACCTCCTCGAACAGGCGCCGGGTGGCCGGGCTGGGCTCTGCGCCGAGCTGGGCCAGCGCCGAGCACAGCCGGCGGAACTCCTCGATCGCGTCGGCCCGGCGGCCCGCGAGGGCGTGCAGCCGGATCAAGTGCGCCCGGGGCTGCTCGGCCCACGGGTCCTCGGCGACCAGTCGGCGCACCGTCCGAATGGCGTCGGGCAGCTCGCCGCGAGCCTCGAGCAGCGCCGCCTGCTCCTCGAGGACCTGCACGAACTCCGCCCGCAGACCCTCTCGCGGCTCGATCGCCCACTGCGCGTACGGATCCTCCGGCAGCAGCCCCTCCCGGTACAGCTCGATCGCCTCCCGGTAGGCCGACGCATTGCCGTCGCGGCGGGCTCGTGCGACTGCAGAACGGAAGGCGTCGACGTCGATCCAGACCGCCGCCGGCGCGAGCATCAGCAGGTCGCCCGCGGAGAGCAGGATGTCCGCGCCGTCGGGGCCGAGGGCGCGGCGGGCGTAGTACACCGCCTTGCGCAGGTTGGCCGCAGCCGCGGCCGGGTCCAGCTCCGGCCACAGCAGATCCATGAGCCGTTCCCGCGGCAGCCGGTGACCCGGCGCCAGGGCCAGCAGCTTCAGCACAGCGGCCGCGAGCCGGCGCGGCCATCGAGCGTCGACTACCGCGCCCGGCCCGGCCTCGACCCGGAAACCACCGAGCAGCTCGATCCGCGCCACCGCCGTCGCCTCCACTGACGACGCTACGCCGGGCCACCCGGCTCGCGAAGCGGCTCCGGTACGCACAGCAGTCCCTTCGGCAGGTCCAACCGTCAACAGGGACGTCACCGTGCGCGAACAGGCTCATCCCGGAGGTCGACGCCGCCCGGCCTGGCCGCCCACCGGAGCAGTTGACCGCCACCGCCACCGTCGCCCGCTGTCCCTTGAGCACCTGACGAGGTGCCGGTGACCAACGAGGCCACTTGACCCGGCGATGCCTCGGGACGGCGTGGTGGCAGCTTTGGCGGCGGAGCACTGAGGAGAATCCAGCCTAGAGAGAACGCCCAGGTCAGCCGCGAGTGAGGTTATGCTCCTGAGCCAAAGTGCTGGTCGAGCAGCATGCCGATCACGAGGGCCAGCGGATCGCGGCTGAGCAGCTCCTTGGCGGGTTCGTTCTGGGCGATGCGGAGGGTCGACACACGAAGATGGTGCCGTAGGACCATCCCAGCGCAATCCGCGCCCAGCACGACGCTCGTCGACGTTCGTCGCAGGAGGTCGTGCATGGTCGGCGGGATGTGCCCGGCGTTGCCCTGCCGCGCCCCGCATGGGTCGACAGCCTCGGCACCCGGCCGACGACCGGGACGCCGGGGTGCTGCAACAGCCGGAAGTACGCGACGCCCTCGTCGCGCAGCGGGTCGAGCTCGTCGACCGCGATGACCTGCGGCGGCAGCCCGTCCACGTCCGCCACGGTGGCGAAGTACGGCCAGGCCAGCGGGTTCTCCGCGTTCTCGCCGGTCGGGTGGTAGACCGCGACGAGCATGTCCATCATCGAGCAGTCGAGGTAGTGCCCGTCGTTCCGGACCATCGACGGCAGCTCGCGCAGCTTGCGCTCGCGGTCCCAGCCGTAGCCGCCGTTGATGTACCCCTGCAGCACGATCCGCGTGATGCCCAGCTCGTCACGGTGCTCGTGCACCCAGTCCAGCGCGCTGCTGCGGTCGTTCAAACCGGCCGGGAACGGATCGGGCCCGTCGGGGGTCCAGGCGTTGCGGAAGCCGGGGGTCACCACGGTCCCCGGCCCTCAGCCGATCCGACTCCGGCATCCGACGCCGACCGACACGCCACGGTGACCGTCCTGCAGGACGCCACCGCCCGGGGCCTGCTCTCGCACGACGAGGGTGGGGAGCGGATGGCTGCCGCATGGGCTGCCCGCTACCAGGTGGAGCTGCCGTTCCTCACCGCAGATCTGCCCGTGGGCCCTGTTCCGCCGACCGCGCCGCCGGGGTGGCGATTGGACTTTCCGCCCTGGCCGTCGCCCGGCCCCAACTCTTCAGTTTCGACCATCCCGCAGGCCCCCTGCCCCGGATCGGCACGGGGATGGGAACAGGATGTCCGGGTGGGTGCTTGGTGGCCACGGCCCGTGCGCCCGTCGATCTCTAGGATCAGGCATGCCGCCGGACCGATCGTTTCCGCACGTCGAACTCGGGCATCAGCTCTACCCGGTCCTCGAGCAGTGCCGGAAGGCCGAGGTCCTGTGGGCCAAGCTGGCTACCGGCAACTACGACTGGCTGGGCGTACGGCGCAACGGGAAGTACGTGCTGGGCCGTCCGCGGTTGTCGACGGTCATCGCCGACGAGCCGGGGCCTCCTCCGGACGACGCACAGGAGCCCCATCGCATCGAGTCCCTGGCGCCGCTGCAGCGTGTTCCGCGGTGGGAGGCCTACGGCACCGCGGAGGAGGCGGAGGAGGTGTTCCGCCGGCTGGTACGGGGTGACCCGATCACCCCGCTGCGTACTTCGGGCGTCTGGCGGGCGCGCCTGGTGCTCGACGGGCGGTCGGTCGAGGAACGGCTGGTGGTCCGGCCGTTACCCCGGCTGCTCTGACTGTGAGCATGGCCTGGCCAGTCCGCTTCTGATGGGCTGGTGGCCGGTGGCGGTGGGCGTGACCCATGCACTGACTGGCTTCGTGCCCTGCTCAGGACTTGTCCGCCCGCTGCTGCCGGCACCGGCCCGGCCGGAGACGTTGGCCTGATCAGGAGCTTGACCGCCAGTAGCCGCTGGCGTGTCCCATCACAGTCCTGCCATCTCCGCACCGGACCGGGACCATCGC
>JAODNJ010000003.1 GCA_025465155.1 Frankiales bacterium | reverse complement strand
GCGGCGGCCGCATCGTCGGCACCTGGCGATGGACGGGCCGCGGCGCCCGTCGCGCGGTGGCAGCGGAGCCGTTCACGACCTTTCCCGACGAGGTGGCCGCGGCGATCCCGGCCGCCGCCGCGGCCCTGCCCTGAGCGGCCGTGTCAGTCACAGGGCGGAGGCCGGTCCTGCGGCGCGGCCACCATGCGCACCACGTGGCCTGCGTCGTCTCGGAAGACGGCGGTGCTGCCGGACAGCAGGGTGAGAGTGCCCCGTTGTTCGGGGTTGTCCCAGCCCGGCGGTGGGTTGCCGCCGTCGGACACCTGTGGCGGCTGCGCCGCGAACCAGACGCCGTCGAGGGCCGCGCCGCGGATGCCGCAGTGGGTGGAGAGGTCGAACACGTACGCGACACCGATGGCGGGCGAGGCGGGCAGGGTCGCCGCCCCCGGATGCCCCGATGCCCCCGGGACCGCGCGAGCCTGCGCCCGGGACGCGGAGGGGGCCGGCCCGGCAGCCGACGGGCTGCTCGACACCGCGGCCACCGAAGGCGGGGGCTGTCCCGGGCGCGCGACAAGGAACCAGACGCCGCCCACCACGAGCAGCACCGCCGCGGCAACGACGACCGGCGCCCAGCGGCTCACGCGCGGCCGCGGTCCCCGAGCCGTTCGCACGTCCGGGCGCCCCGTCGGCGGTCCCGCAGCCCGGCGGGCGCGAGCGTCGTCGTCCGCGATCCGGGCGTACGCCTCCAGGGCCGCCCGCAGGCGCCCCTCCAGGTCAGCGCTCACGACCGTCTCCCAGCTGCTTCTCCAACGCGCGGAGCCCCCGTGCGGCGGACGACTTGACCGTTCCCCGGGCGATACCGAGGGTCTCGGCGATCGCCGCCTCGCTGAGGTCCGACCAGTACCGCAGGACGAGCACCTCCCGTTGCCTCCGGGGCAGCCTCCGCAGCGCGGCCACCACCTGCCGGTGCTCGTCGGCCAGCAGCGCCGCGACGTCGGCCGGCGCGGCGGCGGGCTCCCCCACGCGCAGGAAACGGCGGGCGGTCCGCACCCTGCGGTGCAGGGACCGGGCCCCGTTCACCACGGCCACGCGCAGGTAGGCGCCACGCGACGAGGGCTCGACGGCGGACCACCGCCCGCGCAGCCCGAGGAACGCGTCCTGGACGACGTCCTCGGCCGCGGCGAGGTCGCCGGTCAGCAGAAGTGCGAGTCGCAGCAACGCTGCCCGGTGGGTGTCGTAGAGCGCGGCCAGGGCGACGTCGTCGACCATCGGCAGCGCGGACGTCACCGGCCCGTCAGGGGTCGGCCCGTCCCAGGTCGACATGGTCGCCATCCGCCCCCGCCTGGCTCGAGCCGGCCGGTGGGCGATCCACCGGCTCCTTCTCTAGACGCACCAGGAGTGTGCGGGGTTGCCCCGTCGCCCCGAGGACCCCGGGTGGCCGCCGTCCCCGCCGGCGACGAGGCTGGGGCCATGGAATACACGCGCCTCGGGAACACCGGCCTGCAGGTCTCGCGGATCTGTCTCGGGATGATGAGCTTCGGCGAGCCGGACCGCGGAATGACGCCCTGGAGCCTGCCCGAGGAGGAGAGCCGCCGGCTCATCGAGAAGGCGGTCGCCGCCGGGATCACCTTCTTCGACACCGCGAACGTCTACTCCGGCGGTTCGAGCGAGGAGATCACCGGCCGGGCGATCCGCGATTTCACCGACCGGGACGACGTCGTCCTCGCCACGAAGGTCCACGGCCGGATGCACGAGGGCCCCAACGGGGCGGGGCTCTCGCGGAAGGCGATCCTGCGCGAGCTCGGGGACAGCCTCCGCCGGCTCGGGACGGACTACGTCGACCTGTACCAAATCCACCGGTGGGACCCGAACACGCCGATCGAGGAGACCCTCGACGCGCTCGACTCGGCCGTGCGCTCGGGCAAGGTGCGCTACCTCGGTGCGTCGTCGATGTGGGCGTGGCAGTTCAGCAAGGCGCTGCACCTCGCCGGCGAGCACGGCTGGCACCGCTTCGTGTCGATGCAGGACCACTACAACCTGCTCAACCGCGAGGAGGAGCGCGAGATGCTGCCGCTCTGCGCGGACCAGGGCGTCGGCGTCATCCCCTGGAGCCCCCTGGCCCGCGGCCGGCTGACCCGCGACTGGGACGAGACCACCGCCCGGTCGGAGACCGACGCCTTCGGCAGGCGGCTCTACACCGAGGGCGACCGCGTCATCGTCGACCGGGTCGCCGAGATCGCGGATCGGCGCGGCGTCTCCAGGGCGCAGGTCGCGCTGGCCTGGCTGCTGTCGAAGCCGGTCGTCACCGCGCCGATCGTCGGGGTCACCAGGCACCACCACCTCGACGACGCCGTCGCGGCCGTCGACCTCGAGCTGACCGAGGAGGAGATCAGCCGGCTGGAGGAGCCCTACACCCCGCATGCCGTCGCCGGTTTCTGACGGTCGACCGGTCCCCCGGCCGGTCGGCGTGCCCGCTCTCGCTTTGCGCACCGCTCGGGACGGGCGGACCGTGATCCGGTGCACAGATCTGCACCGCCGCACCGGGCGGCGCACCAGTGAGAGGAGTCCCCATGGCCATGGGCGATCGCGACCGTGAGCGCCTGAACCGTTCGCAGCGCACCCGGGCGGCGGTGGCGAGCACGATCGGCACCACGATCGAGTGGTACGACTTCTTCCTCTACAACACGGCCGCG
>JAODNJ010000538.1 GCA_025465155.1 Frankiales bacterium | reverse complement strand
GCCGCGTCGAGACCGGAGAACACGTCGAGGTACTGCCGCCGCGCGCGTTGGAACCAGGCGAAGGCCTCGACCCCGGACTGGTCACGAAAGCGCTGGGCAACCCGCTCGCCGAAGTCGCCGCGGAGCGCGAGCAGCGCGTCGGCCTCGGTCCGGAAGCGCCGCGGATCCGTGGCCGACAGCACCGCGGCGTCATCGAAGTAGGCCAGGTGTGCCGCCTGGTCACGGACCGTCCAGCCCGCCGCCGGCGTCTCCCGCGCCCAGTCCGGCTCGGCGAGCACCGACATCACCTCGTACAGCTCGGCGGACTCGGCCGCGAGGTCGCCGGTCAGCGCCACCAGGTCGACGGCCATCAAGACGGGGGCTCCGGCTCTTCGGCGTCCTGGACGGCCACCTCGGTGACCACGGCCAGGACCTGACCCGCCTGCACCGTCCTGCCCACCGCGGCGGCCAGGGCCGTGACCACGCCGCCTGCGGGGGCCCGGACGGCGTGCTCCATCTTCATCGCTTCCAGGACGACGACGACGGTGCCGGCCCCCACCCGCTCCCCCTCGGCCACCTCGACCCTGACCACCGTGCCCGGCATCGGGGCGAGCAGCGACCCCGCCTCCTGCTCCGCCGCCGGCTCGGCGAAGCGCGGCAGCTCGGTGAGCTCCGTGGACCCCAGGGCGCTGTCGAGCCAGACGGTGTCGCCGACCCGGTGCACGTCGACCGCCCGGCGGACGCCGGCAACGGTCACCACCGCGCGCTCCGGCGTCACCTCGGCGGCGTCGACGTCCACGGGCTCACCGTCCACGGCGGCCGCGAGGCCGTTCCGGGTGAACCCGTACCGAACCTCGATCTTCCGATCGCCCTCCCGGAAGAGCGCGATCTGGTCCCCGCCCGGCACGTTGCGCCAGCCGGACGGCACGGCCGGCTGGACCGGAGCCGCGGCCCGCCGCGCCGCGGCACCGGCCAGCGCCGCGGCCAGGGCGTGCAGCCGGATCGCGGTCCCGGCGCCGGGACGGGCGGCCAGCTGCGCGGGGTCGTGCCGGGTCAGGTAGCCGGTGTCGAACGAGCCGCGGCGGAACTCGGCCTCCCGCAGGATGCCGACCAGCAGGTCGCGGTTGGTCACGACCCCGTGCACGCGGATCTCGGTGAGCGCCCGGGCGAGCAGCCGGCAGGCCGCGTCCCGGGTCGGCGCGTGAGCGATCACCTTGGCGAGCATCGGGTCGTAGTGGACGCCGACCACCGACCCCTCCGCGACGCCGGCGTCCACCCGCAGGCCGGGCATCGACGGCACGCTGAACCGGTGCACCGTCCCGGTTCCGGGGAGGAAGCCGGCCGCGACGTCCTCGGCGTAGAGCCGCGCCTCGACGGCGTGCCCGCCGATGCCGGCCCCGGGGACCGTGTCGGGGAGCCGCTGGCCGTCGGCGACCTGGAGTTGCAGACGGACCAGGTCCAGGCCGGTGATCGCCTCGGTGACCGCGTGCTCGACCTGCAGCCGGGTGTTCATCTCGAGGAAGAAGAAGCGGCCCGACCTGTCGACCACGAACTCCACGGTGCCGGCCCCGACGTAGTCGATCGCCTTGGCGGCGGCCACCGCCGCGTTGCCCAGCTCGGCCCGCAGCTCCGGCGTCACCGCCGGGGACGGCGCCTCCTCGATCACCTTCTGGTAGCGCCGCTGGATCGAGCACTCCCGCTCGAAGAGGTGAACGACGTTCCCGCGACTGTCGGCGAACACCTGCACCTCGACGTGCCGTGGCTGCTCGAGGTAGCGCTCGAGGAACACGGTTCCGTCGCCGAAGGCGGCGTCGGCCTCCCGCCGGGCTCCCGCCACGGCGTCGGCGAGCTCGTCGGCCGAGCGGACGATCCGCATGCCCCGGCCCCCACCGCCGAAGGCCGCCTTGACCAGCAGCGGGTAACCGATCCCGGCTGCTGCCTCGCCGAGCGCATCCACGTCGAGCTGACCGCGGGCGCCGATGACCACGCCCGGCAGAACGGGAACTCCGGCCGCGGCCATCCGCTCCTTGGCCGCCGTCTTCGAGCCCATCGCCTCGATCGCCTCGGGCGAGGGACCGACGAAGGTGACCCCGGCCGCCCGGCAGTCCCGCGCGAAGCCGGCGTTCTCCGACAGGAAGCCGTATCCGGGATGGACGGCGTCGGCGCCGGTCGCCCGGGCGGCGGCGAGGATCAGGTCGCCGCGGAGGTAGGTGTCGGCCGGGGCCGCGCCGGGCAGCCGGACCGCCTCGTCGGCCGCCGCCACGAACGGCTCCCCGGCGTCAGGGTCGGAGAACACGACCACGGTGGCGATGTCCATCTCGCGGGCGGTGCGCACGATGCGCAGCGCGATCTCGCCGCGGTTGGCGACCAGCAGCGTGCCGATCACGGCAGGGCCGCCGTCGTCCGTCCACCGACATGGCCGTCACGGTGGGGCGGGAGAGGCACGGCGATCACATCCGGAAGACGCCGAAGCCGCGGCGTCCCTCGATCGGCGCGGACGCGACGGCGGAGAGCGCGATGCCCAGCGCCGTCCGGGTGTCACGGGGGTCGAGCAACCCGTCGTCGTAGAGCCGGCCGGTGACGAAGAACGCGTGCGACTCGGCGTCGATCTGTGCCTCGATCGCCTGGCGGCGGGCGTCGTCGGCGGCCTGGTCGAACTCCCGCCCGGCGGCCTCTGCCGCCGCCTTCCCGACGATCGACATCACCCCGGCCAGCTGCGCGGCTCCCATGACGGCCAGCCGGGAGCCGGGCCACGCGAAGATGAGCCGGGGGTCGAAGGCGCGGCCGGACATGCCGTAGTTGCCGGCTCCGAAGCTCGCCCCGGTGGTGATCGTCAGGTGCGGCACCGTGCTGTTGGTGACGGCGTTGATCATCTTGGCGCCGTCCTTGATGATCCCTGCCTGCTCGTACTGCGTGCCCACCATGTAGCCCGTGGTGTTCTGCAGGAAGACCAGCGGGGTGTCGATCTGGTTGGCCAGCGCGATGAACTCCGCCGCCTTCTTCGCCTCCTCGCCGAAGATCACCCCGCGGGCGTTGGCGAGCACCCCGATCGGGTGGCCGTGCACCGACGCCCACCCGGTGACCAGGCTGGTGCCGTACCCGGCCTTGTACTCACCGAACCGGGAGCCGTCGACGACGCGGGCGAGCACCTCGCGGGGGTCGACGGGCACCCGGATGTCGGCCGGCGCGAGGCCGAGCAGCTCATCGGGGTCGTACCGCGGCTCGTCGGCCGGCAGGGACGGGGCCGGCCCGAGCTTCCGCCAGTTCAGCTCCGAGACGATCCGCCGGCCGATCCGGATCGCGTCTCGCTCGTCGACGGCGAAGTGGTCGGCCAGGCCGGAGACGCGCGCGTGCATCCGCGCGCCGCCCAGCTCCTCCTCGTCGGCGTCCTCCCCCGTGGCCATCTTGACCAGCGGTGGCCCGCCGAGGAAGACCTGCGCCTGGCCGTCGACGAAGACCGAGTAGTCGCACATCGCGGGCACGTAGGCGCCGCCCGCGGTGGAGTTGCCGAACACCAGCGCGATGGTCGGCACGCCCATCGCGGAGAGCTCGGTGAGGTCGTGGAAGATCCGGCCGCCCGGAACGAACAGCTCCGACTGGGTGGGCAGGTCGGCGCCGCCGGACTCGACGAGGTTGACGACCGGCAGCCGGTTGCGCCGGGCGATCTCGGTGGCCCGCAGCGACTTCTTCAGCGACCACGGGTTCATCGCACCGCCGCGCACCGTGGGGTCGTGCGCGATGACCATGCACTCGACTCCCGCGACGACGCCGATGCCCGTGACGAGGCTGGCGCCGACGGTGAAGTCGGTGCCCCAGCCGGCCAGCGGCGAGAGTTCGAGGAACGCCGAATCGCGGTCCAGCAGCAGCTCCAGCCGCTCCCGTGCCGGCAGCCGGCCGCGGGCCCGGTGCCGCTCCGTGTAGCGGGCACCGCCGCCCGCGCGCGCGATCTCGAGCTGCTCGTCCAGCTGGGCGAGGACGGCCAGCGTGGCCGCACGGTTGGCGCGGTACTCCTCCGACGCGGTGGACAGCGTGGAGCGCAGCACCGTGGCCTCGGCCACGCGTGGGTGCACCGCCGTCATCGGCCGATCACGCTGCCACTACCCCCTCGAGGAACGCGCCCTGCCCGCGGCGCCAGCCAACACGACAGGGCAGAGCCTGTCGAGGGAGCGCGCCCGGTGGCGCGGGGCCGCCC
>JAODNJ010000537.1 GCA_025465155.1 Frankiales bacterium | reverse complement strand
GCCGCTCGAGGTAGCAGGGACGGCGGCGTGGACGGCTGCGGCGGCGTTGGTGGGGACGGCGGCGGTCGTCAAGGTGGTCATGACCGCGTTGTAGCGGAGTGCACCGCTACGCGCGTGCCCGGCCGTCTCCGGGCGCGAGCCGGCCGAGGAGGTCACAAAGGACTGAGCAAATGATGCATGAGCCCTCTGACAGGAACCCGTCTAGAAGCACGGAACGCAGGACTTGCCTGGTGAGGCGGGTGGTGAAGCTCCCCCGAGTGGACTCGAACCACTAACCCTGCGATTTGATCTTGGAGCGTTGGCTGGTGTCGGCTTGCGCTGAACATGCAGGTCAAGCCCATTCCAGGGCGTTGGCTGCATCGGTTGGCGATGGTGACGGACGGCAGTATTTGATGAGTAAGTGATGCATGGCCCGCCCCGTCCGGTCGGGCGACGCCGACGGTTCCCCCGCCCGATGACCGTCAGGAGACCGTGCTCAGAACCGCGCGCTCACTGCCTCAACTCACGCCCCGAAACCCCGCGCCGCAACAACGGTCCTGCGGGTCCTGCGCTGTGGACGTCCGCATGACGAACGCATCCCCATCGGGCCCCTGGCCGACGGTTGCCGTCTGCAGCGCCCTGATCCGCTGCTCGGAGGTTGGGTGGGTTGACAGCAGTTCCGACCATCCGCGGGGCGCACGGTTGCCGTCGTTCAGTACGCGCAGTGCGGCGGTCAACTCGATCGCGAGGCCGTGGTCGGCGGCGAACCGGTCGGCGGCGTACTCGGACCGCCGGCTGATCGCGGCGTTGGCCAGCGGAACGAGCACCGCAGTGAGCCCGACGACGACCAGCACTCCCCCGGCCATCCACCGGCCCTGCTGTAGAGCGCGGATCACGGCGACGGCCAGTCCAGCGACAACGACGATGCTCAGTCCCTGGCGGGGGTGGCGGCCGGCGAGCGCGCTTGCCAGACCGAGCAGCACACTCGCCGTTGCGCGCCACGGCGCTGTGAGCCATGCCAGGAGCAGCATCGACCGAGTCGCCCCCGTGGCATGGTGGCCCAGCTCGTGCACGAGCACGGCCACCAGCTGGCCTTCGGGCAGGCGACCGGTTGCGTAGTCCTCAACGACCCGGCTGGTGACCGCGACGCTGCGTCCGCCGGCGGCGTACGCGTTCGGCGCCCGAGCGGTCCGGACGTAGAGCTCAACGTCACGGGCACCGGTTCCGGTCACCCGTAGGGCCGTCAACCATGCCGGCTGCAGCGCTGCCGCCTGCGCCGCGCTGGGTCGATGAAACCCGCACCCGGCGCGAAGGGTCATGCGTTCGCCGACGGGCGTCACCAGCACCGCCGCAGCGGCCGCCCAAGCCAGCGGGAGTAGGGCCGCCCACCGGCCGAGCGCGACGGACGCCAGCATCACGAGCAGCAGGCTGCCGCACATCGCCGGCGCGGCGGCGACCGCTCGCCAGAGCTCGAACCGGACGGCTCGAGGACGCACGTCCCCGGGCGGCCGGTGTCCGATCGGCGTCATCCACGGACCTCCTTGACGCACCGAGTCCTGGTCAGCCTGTCGGCCGGTACTGACATCCGCGGTTGCCCTCACGCCCGGCACGTCCTCAGCGCAAGTCCCGCCTTGGGCGGGCCACCTCCGGCGTAGTTCGAGGAACTTCCGTGGGCCCTGTCACCAAACGGGCCGAAATGGCGCCTTCTCCCGCTGAGAGCAACGACCGACGCGGTGGGAGCGCCCATGGGAAATCAGGACAGCAGAGCACGCCGCCCCGGCACGTCCCTCAGCACCGATCGGGGCGACCCTGCTGAGCCCCGAGCTACCAGCGACAACGACGACGACGTGCCGATCCGGGAGGCCGTGCGCCCCTGGATTCTGCAGGTCCTGATCGCTGCGTACGGCGGGGACACCTACAGGCTACTGACCGATCTCGCCGATCTCCTCGAAGCGAGCATCGCCTACGTCGACCGGCCCACCGTCGAGGCCCATCTGGAGCGGCCGCTGTCCGACCGCGAATGGTCGACGGTTGCCGCCCAGTTCAGCGCGATGGCCTTCGATGAGCACGTCGGCGATGCCGGCACCGTCCGCACCGACTGGATCGAGGACCGACTTCACCGAGCCGGCGTCCCCGGCCGCACCCCGCCTGCCACTCGGCGGTCGGGTCCTCCCCGGCAGCCGGTTCGACGATGAGGGTCCGGCGCACCTGCTCGGCCTGTGGCTACACCGTCGACTACGCCACCGCCCCACTCGCCGACGCCCACCATCGGCGGCACTCGTGTGCGAAGCACCGGCGCGGACTCGAGAAAGCCCGTCGCCGAGTCGAACGACTTCAAGCCCGGGTAACGCGCGAGTGCACCCATCCGCAGGCCCGCCACCGGCACGGCACCCGCGCCGCCTACGTCAAGGACCGCTGCCGCTGCCCCGACTGCACCGCCGCCGACACCGCCGCCAGCCGCACCGCGACCCGAGAACGGATCTACGGCCGCAGGCACCCCTACGTCGACGCCGGTCTCGTCCGCGAACACATCGCCGCCCTCCGGGCCGCCGGCATCGGCGTCGAACGCATCGCGCAGCTCGCCGGCCTCTCGGTCAGCCACATCCGCCAACTGGCAGACCACGGCCGCGACGGCTCCCCGACAACGCAGCGGGTCCGCCCGAGCACGGCCGCCCGCATCCTTAGCATCGGCATCGAGGCCGACAGCCGGGCACCGAGCAGCCGAGTCGACGCCACCGGCACCCGCCGCCGCTTGCAAGGGCTCATCGCCATTGGCTGGCCGGTCGAGCTACTGGCAGCCCATCTCAGCCGCCGCCCCAACAGCCTGCACCGCAGCATGACCGGCCGGTCGGTCACCGCCCGCACCGCTCGCGAAGTCGCGAGCCTCTACCAGCGGCTGTGGAACGCCACCCCGCCACAGACGAACAGCGAGCAGCGTGCCGCCGCCGACGCCGCCCGCGCCCACGCTGCCGCACAAGGCTGGCTGCCGCCACTGGCCTGGGAAGACATCGACACAGACACCACACCCCCCCCCGCCAACCGCCGGACGATCCCAACGCAACGACATCGACGAGATCGCCGTGGAGCGCGCCCTCGCGGGTGACCACATCACCTACGACGACCTCACCGCAGTCGAACAACAAGAGGTCGTCCGCCGCCTGACCGCCCGCGGCGCATCCATTCGCGACATCGCCGCCCAGCTCAGCACCACCAAACGCACCGTCTCCCGGCGACGCGCATCCCTCGGCGCGGCATAGCGACTCCAACAGCCGACCCCTTGACCCCCAGACGTCGGCCGCACCTTCACGGGAGTTCGGGGCTCAATTCGGGGTCGTTCGCCGCGGTCCTCGCCCGTTCGGTATGCCGTCTGAGCTGCGCAGACGCACTTGAGCGTTTCCTTATGCCGCTTCTCGGATGAGGTCGGCGGTCTCGTAGTTGATCGGCGAGCGCCTGCTGGTGAACGCCACCGGGGGCTGGGAGCTGACTGCGCGGGGCCGGGCCGTGCTCGCCGCCGGGGAGGCGGTCGAGGCGGCGATGCAGCTGCTTCCCGGCGGGGCCAGCCCGGC
>JAODNJ010000536.1 GCA_025465155.1 Frankiales bacterium | reverse complement strand
CTGGCCCACGTCGGCGACCGCACCGGCCTCGAGCTCATCCGCACGCTGCAGCAGCGGACGGTGGCCCTCGGCATCGACGTCTTCATGGAGTGCACGGTCACCCGGCTGCTGACGGAGGGCGGGGCGGATGAGGACAGAAGCATCGTCGGCGCGTTCGGGTACTGGCGGGAATCGGGCCGCTTCCTCGCGTGGGAGGCGCCCTCGGTCGTGCTGGCGACCGGTGGGATAGGCAAGGCCTACAAGGTCACCTCGAACTCCTGGGAGTACACCGGCGACGGCCACTCCCTCGCACTGCAGGCCGGCGCGACGCTGGTGAACATGGAGTTCGTCCAGTTCCACCCGACCGGGATGGTCTGGCCGCCGTCGGTCCGCGGGATCCTCGTGACCGAGAGCGTTCGTGGCGACGGCGGGGTCCTGAAGAACTCGGCGGGCAACCGCTTCATGTTCGACTACATCCCCGACTTCTTCCGCAAGGAGACGGCGGAGAGCGAGGACGAGGCCGACCGCTGGTACACCGACAAGAAGAACAACCGGCGCCCGCCCGAGCTGCTCCCCCGCGACGAGGTCGCCCGGGCCATCAACAGCGAGGTCAAGGCCGGCCGCGGCACCCCGCACGGCGGCGTCTTCCTCGACATCGCCTCGCGCCGGTCCGCCGACTACATCCAGAAGCGGCTGCCGTCGATGTACCACCAGTTCAAGGAGCTCGCCGACGTGGACATCACCCGGGAGCCGATGGAGGTCGGTCCCACCTGCCACTACGTGATGGGCGGCGTCGAGGTCGACCCGGACACCGCGCAGGCCCGGGTGGCCGGGCTGTTCGCCGCCGGGGAGGTCGCCGGGGGCATGCACGGCTCCAACCGGCTCGGCGGCAACTCGCTGTCCGACCTCCTCGTCTTCGGCCGTCGCGCGGGCGAGGCCGCGACCGCGCACGCCCGCGGCACCCGGCGGGGCACCGCCTCCGCGCAGGCGCTGGCCGAGGCCGCCCAGGCGGCGCTGGCGCCCTTCGAGCGCGACGGCGGGGAGAACCCGTACGCGGTGCAGCAGGACCTGCAGACCACGATGCACGAGCTGGTCGGCATCATCCGGACCGAGCCGGAGATCAAGAAGGCGCTGGACCACCTGGCCGAGCTCCGCAGGCGGGTCGCGAACCTCTCCGTCGAGGGCCACCGGCAGTACAACCCCGGCTGGCACCTCGCGCTCGACCTGCCGCACATGCTCCTGGTCAGCGAGTGCATCGCCCGCGCCGCCCTGGAGCGTCAGGAGAGCCGGGGCGGTCACACCCGGGACGACTTCCCGGATCCCGACCCCGAGTGGGGCCGGACCAACGTGATCCTCTCCCTGGGCGCCGACGGCACCGTGGCGCTCCGGCGCCAGCCCCTCCCGCAGATGCCCTCCGACCTGGCCGAGATCTTCGAGGAGACCTCCGGATGAGCTACGACGCGACGTTCCGGGTGTGGCGCGGCGACTCCGACGGCGGGGGCCTGGAGGCCTTCACCGTCGCGGTCAACGAGGGCGAGGTGGTGCTCGACATCATCCACCGGTTGCAGGCCACCCAGGTCTCCGACCTCGCCGTCCGGTGGAACTGCAAGGCCGGCAAGTGCGGCTCCTGCAGTGCGGAGATCAACGGCCGGCCACGGCTGATGTGCCTGACCCGGATGAGCACCTTCGCCGAGGACGAGACGGTCACCGTCACCCCGCTGCGCGCCTTCCCGGTCATCCGCGACCTGGTCACCGACGTGTCCTACAACTACGCGAAGGCGGCGCAGATCCCCGCCTTCGAGCCGCGGCCGCGGGACCCGGACGGGAACCACCGCATGCAGCAGGTCGACGTGGAGCGGCCGCAGGAGTTCCGCAAGTGCATCGAGTGCTTCCTCTGCCAGGACACCTGCCACGTCATCCGTGATCACGAGGAGAACAAGAAGTCCTTCGCCGGCCCCCGGTTCCTCATCCGGCTGGCCGAGCTGGACATGCATCCGCTGGACGTGAAGGACCGCCGGAAGGCCGCGCAGAAGGAGTTCGGCCTCGGCTACTGCAACATCACCAAGTGCTGCTCCGAGGTCTGCCCCGAGGGCATCCACCTGACCGACAACGGCATCATCCCGCTCAAGGAGCGGGTGGTGGACCGCAAGTACGACCCGCTCACGTGGCTGGGCTCGACCATCCGGCGGCGCCGCCGGGAGGACTGAGCGATCCGGCCGGCAGTCAGTCCACGTCGGCCGGGAAGCGCCGCGCGGCACGGACGACCCGCGCCCACTGGACCACCGTCAGCACGGCGACCTCGAGCAGGGGCAGCCGGAGGAAGAGGACGCCGAGGGTTCCCCCGAAGGGCGCCACGGTCCAGAGCGCGACGGCGAAGAGGAACAGCCGCCGTCTGGGGACGGCGGGATCATCCGGCCGGCGCCAGCCCAGCGCGACCGCGGCGATCATCAGCAGGAAGAACGCGACGCCGTCCGTCCATTGCGCCACCGCCACGCCCCCCAGCCAGTCGGCCGGCAGGGTGCTGGCCACGGCCAGCGACAGCGCAGCCGCCGACCACCACCGGCCCGACCAGGGCCGGCGGGCCGCCGGCATCGGCTCGTAGCAGTCCAGGGGCGTCGGGGGGTGCTCCGCGAGCATCGCGGCCCGGTCGCGGTAGAGCGCCACCGAGGGGTACCGCCGAGCGACCCGGGCGGCCAGCTCCGGCGGCACGGTCTCCGACAGCCAGAGGGCCTCCACCCGGCCGTGCTGGGCGCGCAGGCCGCGGGTACCGGCGATGACCCGGCCCCAGAAGGACACGACGGCCAGGACGTGGCGCTCGTGCCGGTACTCCACCGCGGCCTCGCTGCCGTAGGCGTAGAAGCCGCACGTGCAGCCGGGGTCGGGAGCGGGATGCAGGGCGACCGCGCCCGGAGGGACGTTGCGGCAGCGCGCCTCGTTGGCGCCGTCCTCCCACGCCTCGTCGCTGAACAGCGGGCACAACGTGCCGCCGCGTCCGATGCGGAAGGTCCGAACGGCTGCGATCTCACCGACGCTCGGCTCGAAGCCGGCGTAGGGATCCATCCGTCTACCGCGCCGGCGCGGGTTCCCGGCCCGGTTGGGTCCGTTCCGGCTCCGGGGCCGGTGCCGGCACCTGCGCCGGGCCGGGGAGGACCTCGATGCGGCGCCGTTCCCTGCCGATATTGCCCATACCCGAAAGCGTAGGCACGTCAGGGGCGACGTGTCACCGCGTGGCGTGCCGCGGCCTGCCGACCGGCCCGTGCGACCGCCATCCGTGGCACCCTCCGTGCAGGGCCACGGACGCGCGAGGCCGACCGGCCCCGGTCCCGTGGGTAGGAGCGCCGGATGACCGAATTGGTGCCGAGCGAGGCGGCTCCCGGGCCGGAGGCCACCTCCGGGCAGTCATCCCGTGGCCGGGAGACCGCGCACGGACGCGCCGGCACGACCGCCGCGATGCTGGCCGCCCTCGGGATCGTCTACGGCGACATCGGCACGAGCCCGCTGTACGCGGTGCAGACGGTGTTCTCGATCGACGGCGGGGTCGTCAAGCCCACGTCCGCTGATGTGTTCGGCGTCGTCTCGCTCATCTTCTGGTCGATCACGCTGATCGTCTCGGTGAAGTACGTGATCTTCATCCTGCGGGCGGACAACGACGGCGAGGGCGGCGTGATGGCGCTCGCGGCGCTCGTCCGGCGGCTGCTCGACGGATCCTCGCGCCGGCGGCTGGCGCTCGTCATGGGCCTCGGTGTCCTGGGTGCGTCGCTGTTCTACGGGGACAGCGTGATCACGCCCGCGATATCCGTCCTCTCGGCCGTCGAAGGGCTGGAGGTCGTCTCCCCCGGTCTGCACAGCGCCGTCGTCCCGATCGCCGCGGTGATCCTCGCGGCGCTGTTCGCCGTGCAGCGGTGGGGCACTGCCCGGGTGGGCACCTTCTTCGGGCCGGTCATGCTCGTCTGGTTCGCCTCGCTGGGCGTGGCCGGCCTGAAGGAGGTCGTCGGGCGCCCCGGCATCCTGCGCGGCCTGTCGCCCGGTTACGCCTTCGCGTTCATCGCGGACCGCCCGTACACCGCGTTCATCGCCATGGGGGCGGTGGTCCTCTCGATCACCGGCGCCGAGGCGCTGTACGCCGACATGGGGCACTTCGGCCGGGGCCCGATCCGCCGCGCCTGGTTCTGGATCGTCTTTCCTGCCCTGACACTGAACTACCTGGCGCAGGGCGCGCTGATCCTGCGCGACCCCTCAGCCCGCAGCAGTCCGTTCTTCCTGCTGATGCCGCACTGGGCACAGATCCCGATGGTGGTGCTGGCGACCGCCGCCACCATCATCGCCTCGCAGGCGGTCATCTCGGGTGCGTTCTCCGTGTCCCGCCAGGCGGTGCGGCTGGGGTTCCTCCCGCACATGCGGATCCGCCACACCTCCGAGTCGCAGGAGGGCCAGGTCTTCGTGCCCGCGGTCAACGCTGCGCTCTTCGCCGCGGTGATCCTCCTCGTCCTCACCTTCCGCTCCTCGACCCGGCTGGCCACCGCCTACGGCGTCGCGGTGACCGGGACCTTCCTCATCACGACGGCGTTGTTCCTGGCGGTGGCCCGCGCGCTGTGGAGGTGGCCGGTCTGGCGGCTGGTGCTGGTCGGCGTCGTCTTCGGCGTCGTCGAACTGACGTACTTCGCCGCCAACCTCACCAAGGTGACCCACGGCGGGTGGCTCACCCTGCTCATCGCCGCGCTGGTGTTCACCGTGATGATGACCTGGCAGAAGGGCCGCGGGATCGTCACCGCCCGGCGGAGGGACCTCGAGGGCCCGCTGCCCGAGTTCATCCGGAAGGTGCACTCCCGGAAGCTGCCGCGGGTGCCGGGCGTCGCGGTGTTCCCGCATCCCACGAAGGAAACGACCCCCCTGGCGCTGCGGGCGAACCTCGAGCACAACCACGTGCTCCACGAGCACGTGCTGATCCTTTCGGGGAGCACGGCGAACGTCCCCCACATCCCGTGGGAGCGGCGCATCTCGGTCGACCACCTCGGCGACCCCGCCGACGGGATCGTCCACATCGCCGCCGAGTTCGGCTTCCAGGACCGGAACGACTTCCCCGAGGTGCTCCGGCGCGTTTCCGCCGAGGACGCCGAGGGGCTGCCGCCCGACCTCGACCCGGGGCAGGTCTCGTTCTTCCTGTCCCGCATCACGCTCCGGCGCACCCGCCGGCCCGGCATGAGCACCTGGCGCAAGCAGCTGTTCATCGTGATGGCGCACAACGCCGCCAGCCAGGCCGAGTTCCTGCACCTGCCCGACGACCG
>JAODNJ010000521.1 GCA_025465155.1 Frankiales bacterium | reverse complement strand
CGCCGAGATCCTGGAGATGAGCGAGGACGCCGGCGTGCAGGAACTGCTCGGCGAGGCGGCCCGCTCCGGCCGGGCGACGGCACTGGGCGTGGCCGGGGGCGACGGCAGCGTCGCGGCGGCCGCGGCGGTGGCGCTGGAGCACGGGCTACCGCTGGCCGTCCTCCCCGCGGGCACGCTCAACCACTTCGCCCGGGACGTCGGCATCCAGACCCCGGACGAGGCCGCCGACGCCGTCCGGTCGGGGTCGGGGGTCGAGGTCGACGTCGCCGATGTCAACGGCACGCCTTTCCTCAACACCGCGAGCATCGGCGTCTACCCGGAGATGGTGCACCGCCGCGACCGGCTGTCGCGCCGGCTCGGGAAGTGGGTCGCGCTGACGGTGGCGGCGGCGCAGGTCATGCGGGAGAGCGAACCGCTGTCGCTGGTGGTCAACGACCGGCCGGTGAAGGTCTGGATCGTCTTCATCGGCAATTGCTGCTACACGCCGCGCGGGCTCTCTCCGGCCTGGCGCCCGCGCCTGGAGGACGGCCTGCTCGACGTCCAGTACCTCCGCGCCGACCTGACGTTCGGGCGCACCCGCGCGGTCCTGGCCACGCTGCTCGGGGTCAGCGAGCACGCGCGCAGCTACGACCAGGTGCAGGCGGAGGAGGTTCGGGTCCTGTCGCCCTCGGGTCCGCAGCAGATCGCCTACGACGGCGAGACCGGCGAGAAGTCCACGGAATTCGTCTTCCGCAAGCGCAACCGGCTCACCGTCTACAGCGGCCGCACCGACTGACCGTCGTCCGCAACCGGACGTGTTCTCCTGCATCCGGGCGCCTGCAGGAGCCCGAGGGGCGGGAAGCGGTCCCGTCGGTGCGTGCGGACAGGGGGCGCGGACCGGGCGCGGCGTCGCTACGGTCCTGGAGAGGGGTTGTCCCGGTGATCTTCGGGGCAGTGCACCGTCGGTCATCCACGGAAGGAAAGAGGTCTCCCATGTTGGTCCGCCGGATCGCGCGCCCCCTGCTCGCCGCGCCCTTCGTCGTCCTCGGCGTCGACGCGCTGCGGAACCCAGGGCCTCGCGTCGCCACCGCCCGGCCGCTCGTCGAGGCGGTCACCGAGCAGGCGGACAAGCAACTGCCCGTCCAGGTCCCCCGCGACGTCGAGCAGTGGGTGCGCATCAACGCCGGCGTCATGGTGGGCGCAGGCGCCCTGTTCGGCCTCGGCCGGCTGCCGCGCCTGTCCGCCGTGCTGCTCAGCGCCACCATGGTGCCCACCACAGCTGCCGGGCACCGCTTCTGGGAGCACGACGACAAGCAGACGCGGCAGCAGCAGCTGATCCATTTCCTCAAGAACCTCGGGCTGGTCGGCGGCCTCCTGATCGCCGCCGTCGACACCGAGGGCAAGCCGTCGGTCGGCTGGCGCGCCCGCCGGGCCGCGCGCCGGGCGGCCGAGGTCACCGAGAAGAACCTCGGCAAGGCCGAGAAGGCCGCGATGAAGGCGCAGAAGAAAGCCGCCAAGCGGGCCGCCGCGGCCAGGAAGCAGGCGAAGCGGCAGTCCGCCGAGGCCAGGAAGGCCGCCAAGAAGCAGGTGAAGAAGGTCCGCAGCTGACAGCCCCCACCGGCCCCGCGGCCGCACTCCGGAGGATCGCCTTCCTCCTGGAGCGTGCCCGCGAGCCCGGCTACCGGGTCGCCGCGTTCCGCACCGCCGCCGCCGTCGTCGACGCCCTGGGCGACGCCGAGCTGGACCGCCGGATCCGCACCAACACCCTGAAGGACCTCAAGGGCATCGGCCCCAAGACGGCGACCGCGATCGTCCAGGCCCACCAGGGCGCGGTCCCCGAGTACCTGGCCACGCTGGAGGAGAGCTTCGCCGAGCTCGTCCCGTTGGCCGACGACGTCGCGGAGTTCCGGGCCGCCCTGCGCGGCGACCTGCACGCGCACTCCGACTGGTCCGACGGCGGGAGTCCGATCCGGGAGATGGCCGAGGCCGCGATGGCGCTCGGCCACGACTACCTGGCGCTGACCGACCACTCCCCCCGGCTGACCGTGGCGAACGGGCTGACCGCCGAGCGGCTGGAGCGGCAGCTCGACGTCGTGGCAGCGCTCAACGAGGAGCTGACGCCGTTTCGGATCCTCACCGGCATCGAGTGCGACATCAACGTCGACGGCAGCCTCGACCAGACCGACGAGCTGCTGGGCCGGCTCGACATCGTCGTCGCGAGCGTGCACTCCGACCTGCGGGCGGAGTCCGCCGCCATGACCGCGCGGATGCTGGCCGCGGTCGCGAACCCGCACACCGACGTCCTCGGGCACTGCACCGGCCGGTTGGTCATCGGCCGGAGGCAGCGCAACGGCACCCAGCGGCCGCGGCCGGAGAGCCGGTTCGACGCCGAGGCGGTGTTCTCCGCGTGCGTCGAGCACGGCACCGCGGTGGAGATCAACTCACGGCCCGAACGGCTCGACCCGCCACGGCGGCTGCTCAGCCTGGCGGTGGAGCTGGGCTGCGAGTTCGCCATCGACACCGACGCACACGCCCCCGGCCAGCTCGACTGGCAGAGCAACGGCTGCGAGCGCGCCGTCGAGTGCGGCGTCCCGGTCGAACGGGTCGTCAACACCCGGTCCGCCGACGACCTGCTGGTCTGGAGCGGCCGGTGATCTCGTGGTGACCCGGTGGGCGGCCACGGGGCGAGCCGGCGCCCAGCTGTCCACCGGGGGCAGGCACCCGCGAACGGTGGCGGGTGCCCCCACCCGTTCGCGGCTGGTCGTCGTCAGCGGTAGCCGGCCAGGCGGCGGGCCAGGATGCGCGTCGCCGTCACCGGCAGGTCGGCCCGCAGCCGGACGCGGCAGGTGCGCGCCAGGATGTCCACGGTCGCCGGGCAGCTGTCCGGGCCCGCGGTGTTCTCCGCGCGCCGCGCCCACAGGTAGGGGTCGAATCGGTCGCTGAAGGTGCGTCCACCGCGGACGGACTCCCAATTGAGGTGGACGTGACGCCCCGTGTCGATCAGCCGGTGCGCCCCGCGGAGACGGGAGAACCGCTCGGCGTCGGACGGGTCGTCGAACGTGACCGTCAGGGCGACGGCGTCCTCGGGCGCATGGTGCGGGCTGACCCGGAGCGACGGCTCGGCCGTGAGTTCCTCGATCGCGGCCCGGCGGCGGGCGGCGAGCCGGTCGAGCTCGGCGTCCAGCCTGCGCACCTGGGGCAGCAGGACCGACGAGGCCAGCTCGGACATCTTCAGGTTCATGCCCACGAAGAGCCGCTCGTCGGTGCGCACCCAGCCCGGCCGCGTGTAGCTGCCGACGTCGTGGAACATCCCGGCCCGGACGGCGACGCGCTCGTCGGCGGTGGCGAGCAGACCGCCCTCCCCGGCGGAGATGTTCTTGGACTGGCTGAAGCTGAATGCGCCGGCGTTCCCGATGGTCCCGACCCGCCGGCCGCGGTAGCGGACTCCGAACGCCTGACACGCGTCCTCGACGACCGCTATCCCGTGCTCGGCGGCGAGCGCCGTGATGGCATCCATGTCGCAGACGAGGTTCAGCATGTGCACGGGAACGACGGCTCGGGTGGCCCCCGTGATCTTCGTCTTCATGTCGTCCGGGTCGAGCGTGAGGCTCTCGTCCACCTCGACGAGAACGGGCACGGCACCCAGCGCGAGCGCGGCGGCGGCCGTCGACACCCAGGTGTAGGCCGGGACGAGCACCTCGTCGCCCGGGCCCACGCCGACGCCGACGAGGGCGCACATCAGCGCGGCGGTGCCGCTGCTGACGGCCAGGGTGTGCGGCGAATCCAGGAATCCGGCGGTCGTCGCCTCGAAGCGTTCCGTGCGGCTCTGCCCCCGGGTGGAATACCGGCCGAGCCTGCCGCTGGCGAGCACGCGAGCGACGGACGCCATCTCCCGTGGTCCGGTTCGGGTCATCGGGTTCTCCTTCTCTGTCGGGCGTCCGTTGTCAGGACCGCACGACCCGGTCGAGGTGCGCCGCCAGTCGCAGCGCAAGAGCGGTGATGGTCAGCGTGGGGTTGGCATGGCCGGAGGTCGGGAAGACGCTGCCGCCGACGACGAAGAGCCCTCCCACCCCGTGCACCATCAGGTGGGGGTCCACCACACCTCGCTGCGGGGTGGCCGACATCCGGGTCGTGCCCGCGGGGTGGAAGCCGTCATGCGCCGTGGCCCGCCAGGCGTCGTCGTCGGTCATGGCCGGAAGCTCCCGGACCCGGGCGACGCCCAGGCGGCCGAGATCCTCCGCGACCCACCGGGTGAGCTGCCGGGTGGTCTCCAGTTCCTGCTCGTCGCAGCTCCAGGTCACCGCCGCCCGCGGCAGGCCGAGCGCGTCGCGGGAGTCCGCGAGCGAGATCCGACGATCGGCTCTCGGCGCCTGCTCCACCCATACCTGCAGCCAGACCGACGTCGGTCGCCCCCCGGCCGAGTGCAGTCCCTTCACCTGCCGGCGGTAGAGCGCACGCAGCGCCGCCGGCATCGCGGTCGCCGCCCGGGCGGCGTCCGCCAGAGAGCGGCCGGACAGCGTCCGCTCCCGGAGGTCGAGGGCGACCCGTCGCGCGGCCTCGACGCCGGTCCGGTCGTGGCTGTGCTCGAAGACCGCGGCGGCGTCCAGCAGCCTGTGCCGCTCCTGGGCCGTGGGGGCCAGCCGAACCTTGGGCCAGAGACGCCGCCCGTGCCGCCGGAGCCCCACGTAGCGGTTCTGCAGGACGCCGTGGTCGGGCGCGCAGATCTCCGCCGTGCGGATGACCGGATGGTCCTGCAGATACCGACCGGTGTGCTGGCGGCCGGTCCCCAGCCCCATCCCGGCCGGGTCGCTCAGCTGGAGCAGCCGGGCGTTCTCGATGGTCCCCGCGGCGAGCACGACCGTCGCCGCGTCGAGCGACAGGTGCCGGCCGTGCGTGGAGACCACGTCGACACCCCGGACCCGGCTCCCGGACACGCGGACCCGGCTCGCGGTCGCATGCACCACTACCCACAGGTTCGGGTGCCGGGCCATGCGGTCGCGGTGGATGCTTCCCAGACGGGGGCGACGCGAGAACTCGGTGAACGTGTGCAGCAGCCGGTCGGGGTTCCACTCCAGCGGCGGGATCGCGGGGAACTCCCTCCATCGGTCCGCGTCGTAACCCCGTCCCGAGACGTCCAGCCAGCGCTCGGCGGCTGCGTAGTGGTCGGCGAGGTCGGCGAGGTCGATCGGCCAGCCGCTCTCCCGTACCCACGCCCGGGAGCGCAGGTTGGTGTCGAACAGCCGCATGCACTGGCCGACCCACAGCTGCGTCGTGCCTCCCAGCACGCGCGCGCGCCCCCGCTCCAGCCCGGCGAACGCCTCCCCGTCGACGCGCCCGGTGTTCAGGGGTGCCGACTCGGCCATCGCGGCGGGATCCCGCACGTCTCCCCCCGATTCCAGGAGGACGACGCGGTGCCCGCGATCGGCGAGCTGGAGGGACAGCGGGATGCCGGCCGCCCCCGAACCGACCACGACGACGGGGTCGGCAGGCAGGCCCAGGCCCCGGGGCGCATGGAAGTCGGCGATCATCGCGGCCCCTCCGAGGAGTTCGCGCCGTCCGGAGTGACCGGCTCGCCGACCTGCCCGGCCGCTTCCCGTGCCCACCGGAGGCCGCCCACGGCCACCAGCGCCGGCCGGACGGCGGCCGGCAGCGTCCCGGCCAGCCAGTCGGCGTCCGGTGCCGTGAGCAGTCCCCATGTCAGCCCGGTCAGCCCGAGCGCTGCGGTGAACGTCACCAGCCCCCCGACCATGGCGAGCAGCGAGCTGATCGGCCCGAGCGCCAGGGTGGCCAGCCACGCCGCTCCCCCGCTCGCGGCTGCCACCGCCGTGCACCGCAGGAGGTGGCCAGGCGATCCGCCGAGGGCCTCACCGTGGCGCCGGGTGTAGCCGACGATGCCCAGACACGTGACCACCTGCGCCGCGATGTTGGCCGTGGCCGCCCCGGCCACGCCGGCATGCGGCACCAGGGCTGCCGCCGCGCCGAGGTCGGCCAGCGCGCCGAGGGCGTTGGCCATGAGAACCGGTCTCAGGCGGCCCATCCCGACCCAGTAGGACGTGAGCAGTACCGGCAGCGGCACGAAGAGCACGCTCCCCGCCATCAAAGGCATGACCCCGGCCGCGTCGCGGAGCCCCGCCCCCCAGAAGACGAGCACCGCGGAGGGCCCGACGGCGGCGATCCCCGCGCTGAGCAGGAAGCCGGCGAGCACGGCCAGCCGACCGGCCCGCCGCAGATGGTCGTGCAGGGCGTCGAGGGCACCGGAGGAGGCCGCGGCGGCGATGCTGGGAGTGGCTGCGGCGGTGAGAGCCGCCAGTGCCGTCGTCGCAACGGTCACCAGGCTGAAGGCCACCGCGTAGACGGCCACGTCGTGAGCGGAGCCGAACGCATCCAGGAACAAGAGCTCGACGCGCCTGTCCACGATCTCGGTGAGGCCGGCGGTGAGCACGAACCACGCCCACAGCCGGGCCACGGGCCGCAGCACCAGGGCGGTGGGAGGCGCCTGGTCGTGCGGCCGCCCGCGGAGCTCCCGCCGGCGAAGGGCCAGTGTCAGCCAGCACGAGGTGAGCACCTGGGCCCCGAAGACGCCGACGAGGCCACCGCCCAGGATGACCGCGCCGACTCCCAGCAGCGACGCCGCCGACTGGCTGACCAACCGCAACGGGCTGACCGCCCGCCAGCCGTCGCGGGCGATCAGCCGGCTACCGCTCGACCAGCCGACCGCGTCGATGAAGGTCACCAGCCCGACGAGTACCCAGACCAGCCCATGGTCGCGAACCGCACCGATCGCCCCCAGTCCTAGGCCGGCGACGACGCCACCGACCACGTGCACCCGTCCCGACAGACGCGCCAGAGCCGCCAGTCGCGGCCCGTTCCGCGCCCCGTACGCGGAGGCCATCAGCTGAGTGCTGCAGTTGGTGGCGGCGGTGATCACCAGGCCGCTGACCAGGCTGGCCACGTAGGAGACGAAGCTCTGCGCACCGAGCTC
>JAODNJ010000475.1 GCA_025465155.1 Frankiales bacterium | reverse complement strand
CGTCATCACCAGCTGACACGAGAGCGCCCCGCCCGGGATGACCGGACGGGGCGCTCGGGAGACGGCCGGGGCTACTGCGCGTGCCCGTTGCTGGAGCAGGTGACGACGGCGGCCGGGCCGGAGCTGGTCGAGCTGGTGACCTTCACGCCGTTCTTGTCGATCTCGCAGGTGATCGAGCCCGTCCCCCTCGTCGCCCCGGACTGGGCGATCAGGGTCAGCGGCTGCATGATCGCGTTCTTGTCCATCTGGACGGTCGTCGTCCAGGGCAGCGGCTCCGCGTTCGCCTGCTGCTGGGAGAACGACGAGTCCTTGACGTAGGTAATCGACCCGGCGGTGGTCACGCCCGTCCCGGTCACCTTGTACGTGATCGTGTCGGAGTCGGAGCGTGCGGCGTCGCTCCCCGCCTGCGGCGCGACCGGCGCGGCTGCCGGGGTCGTCCCGCCGCTGCTCCCGTGGCTGCTCGCGGCGATCACGATGATCAGTAGGACGACGACCGCGGCGACGATCCACGGCCACCGGCGGCGCTTCCTCGCCGGGGCGGCGGGCGGCGCGGTCTGACGGTGAACCCCGGGCTGATCGGTCATGCGGGTTGATACCCCCTCATAAAGGCACCGCCTCGCGCGGTGCGTTCCAGAGGCTATTTCGGCCCAGGCTGGCGGTCCGCCGCGCGGTCCGGAAAGGAGCGATCCATGACCGTCATCGGCACGATCGACGGCACCTTCCTCGCCCCCGGCGTGAGCGCCAACGGGCGGCTCTATACCGCGGAGGTCATCGAGAAGGCCGTCGCCCGCATGCAGGACCGGCTCGCCGATCCTGAGGGCTTCCCTATCACGATGCTCTCCCACCACGCGGCGAAGGACGACAGCAAGGAGATCTGCGCGCGGATCACCGGCGTCGCCCTCGACGAGGCCACGCACAAGGCCACCTGGGAGGGCTACCTCATCGGGACCCGCGCCGGGCGGGACATCGCCGAGGCCACCGAGCCCGGCCCCGACGGGCGCCGCACCCTCGACTCCGTGTCGATCCGCGGCTGGTGGCTCGGCCCCGTCCGCAAGGTCGACGTGGACGGCCGCACCTGCGAGGCGGCCGATGATCTCGAGATCGACGGTATCGACTTCACGAAGACCCCCGGCGTGAGCGCAGCGCGCATCGCCTCGGCGACACGGCTCGCCACCGAGTCCGCCGGGGACGCCCGCACGCCCATCACCGAGACCGTGGAGGTCCAGCTCATGCCTGACTCCCGGCTCGTGCACAGCACGAGCACCCCATCCCCGACGGACGTGCCGCCGAAGCCCGGCAGCCCGGTCGCGGACGAAGCCAAGGCGCCGCCCTTCACGAAGAAGAAGGGCGACGGCACCGGCGACGACAAGGCCGCTGCGACTGATGACCCGGCCGCCGACGACGCCACCGACGACGGAGCCGACGGCGACACCGCCGATGACTCCGGCGACGCCGCTGCCCCCGCCGCCCCCGCCAAGAAGGCCCCAGCGAATAAGGCCCCGGTAAAGAAGGGGAAGAAGGCCGCGGAGTCCGCGGAGTCTCATCCCCTCGCCGAGACGCTCGCCGCGATCCGCGAGGCGCACGTGCGGGTCGGCGGCTGGCAGGGACCCGTCGACATCGACCTCGACGCCTGGGGCCTGTCCAACGACGACGTCGCGGCCGCCGCGACCCAGCTCGGCGCGGCCTACGTCGCCGCCCTGCGGGTCCTCGACCCCGACAACGACGACGACCTCGACCTCCCCAACGGGGACGAGGTGACCTGCCCCGGGTGCTCGGCCGCGTGCCCGTCCGGGGCCACGTACTGCCCGGACTGCGGCGAGCTCGTCGCAGAGACCGCGGCGGCGGCCGAGGCCGCAGACACCGAGAAGGAGACCGAAGTGTCCGAGGACAAGGCTGCCGAGACGGCCAAGGACGAGGCGGCCGAGACCGCCCCCGCCAAGCAGACCGCGGAGGAGACCGCCACGCCCGCCGAGGAGACCGCTCCGGCGATGACCCCGGCCGACCACGAGGCGATCGCCTCCCTGCTCCACTCCAAGCTCACCACCCCGGCGACGGAGACCGCCCCGGCGCTCGACGCCGACGCGGTCGCCGAGGCGGTCCGCAAGGCCGTGGGCGAGACCCGCGATGAGGTCCGCAAGGAGCTCGCCGACGAGCTCCGCAAGGAGATGCTCGAGTCCTACGGCACCCCGCGCCGCAAGGGGCTCGTCGAGGCGGTGGGCAAGCACGACGAGAAGCCGCTGCACGAGATGTCCCCCGAGGAGTTCACCCGCCACGCCGGTCAGGCGTGGGAGTCGGTCCTCGGCGGCTGATCCCGCCCCCGCTCCACCCCCCGGCGCGCCTGGCCGCCGCCGGGGCTCCCCCCTGGCAACACCTCCCATTCCCCAACCCCCAGGCGCGTCGCCTCGGGGGTTTTTTCATGCATGCCCTGAGGAGCCCCTGAATGGCGACCGAACTCGACGAGGCCCTGACCGCTGCGGGTGTCCCCGCACTGGTCCAGAAGGTGATCGACCCGATGCTGCTGGAGTACCAGCGGCGTTACTCCCCCTTCATCCGGGTCACCCCGACGAAGAAGATCTCCAGCACCACCTACTACTTCAACCGCCGCACCAACAGGGCCCCCGGCGGCTTCGTCAGCGACGGCGGCGCCCGGCCGATGGGCAACTCGGTCTACGAGCAGTTCCAGTTCGCCATCAAGCAGCTCCAGAGCGTGGGCGGCGTGACCGGGTTCGCGCAGGAGGTCACCCGGGACCAGATCGGTGACCTGCGCGCGCAGGAGATCGCGTCCTGCATGCAGGGCCTGCTCTGGGACATCGAGACCGCGATGATCTGGGGCTCCGCCGGGGCGACCGTCAACGGCCCGTGGCCGCAGTTCGACGGCCTCGACGTCATGGTCAACCAGTTCGCCAGCACCGTGTCGAACCCGCAGAACGCGATCGACGCGGGCGGCAGCGCGCTGGCCACCGGCCTCCTCGACCAGCTCGTCGACATGGTCGAGACCAACGCCGCGATGCCGATCTTCAACGACCAGTGGATGTTCGTCGCCTCTCCGACGGCTATCTCCCGGCTGGCGCAGGTCGAGCAGGTCTTCCAGCGCTACCTCGGCCAGACCGAGATCGCGGCGGGCCTGAACGTCCCCACCTACCGGGACATCCCGCTCGTCAAGAGCTCGTTCCTGGCCGGGCGCCTGGGCGGCTCCATGCCCGCCGTCACCACGGCGTCCGCCACGTTCACCGGTGGCGGCGCCGTCGCCACCGGCTCGATCGCGACGGGCTCCAGCTACTACTACATCGTGGAGCCCGTGATGGCTCGGGCGGGCGTCGGCGGCGCCTCCGCGGCCGTCCAGGGCAAGGACGGCGGCAACGCCAACCGCCTGATCTTCGGGGATGTGTACGGCCCGGAGGGTGCCCGCCCGATCTCCTACCGCGTGTACCGCGGCGCCTCGGGGACCACCACGACCCTGCGGGGCATCGTGGACGCGGTGGTCACCACCGCGGCTGACGGCATCTCGCCGATCTGGGCCACGGGGATCATCGACACCGGCACCACGCTGATCCCGGTCGCGGGCGCCAGCGGCGAGATCCAGCCGCCCAACCCCGTCGGCAGCTACGTCGGCGGCGGCGCGGTGCCTCCGCGGGTGACCGGCGGCGAGGACATCTTCCTCGTCCCGCGGGACGCGGACATCCTCGTCCGCCCCTACGTCCGCGACGTCGTCCCGCTCACGGTCTACCCGACCG
The DNA here is from genome assembly GCA_025465155.1 of Frankiales bacterium. GTDB lineage: Bacteria > Actinomycetota > Actinomycetes > Mycobacteriales > Geodermatophilaceae > Geodermatophilus. Next base: position 2,667 of record JAODNJ010000475.1, on the reverse strand, counting down.
TGACGAGCCCCGACCAGCTGCCGTTCGCCCTGGCCACGGACACCACGCTGGCCCTGCGCGCGCCGAAGTTCGTGGGGCGCCTCCGCAACGTGGTCTCGACCCTGAGCTCGACCAACCCGGTCCAGCTCACCCAGGCCGTCAGCTGACGACCTGATCGTCCCGGCCGGGTCGCCCTCACCGGCGGCCCGGCCGGGCGGTCACCCCTCTCCCCATCCCTGGAGCAAGGAGACACACCGCCATGACGGTGCACATCAAGTGCGTCGAAGCCCGCAACACCCCGTTCGGCTACGGCTGGGAGACCGCCGGTCAGGTCCTCCCCGTCGAGGACCACGACCAGGCCCGGCAGCTGCTGCGCATCCCCGGCTTCTCCGAGGTCGCCCCGGAGCAGCACGGCCGCCACGAGGCCCCGGTGACCGAGCCGGAGCCGGAGACCGACGGCGACGAGACCGACGGCGACGACAGCGACAGCGACAGCGGCGACGGCGACGGCGCGGCCAAGAAGCCCGCCCGCGGCCGGAGCAAGGCCGTCACCGAGTAGTGCCCGCGCACCAGTGCGCGATCCCCGACGACGCCCCGGGCGCGCTCTGGCCGTGCCCGTGCGGCGTCGTCTGGGTCGTCGGCACCGACGAGGAGGATGCGTGACCCCCGCCGTCTACACCCCGCTCGCCTCCGTCGCCGACATGCGCGAGGGCCCCTTCAACTACGCCCTCACCGGGGCCAGCGCCCCGTACGTCGAGGCGACGATGAGGCGCGCGTCCCGGCACATCGAGACCCGCTGCGCCCGCCGCCTCGCCCCGTTCACCGCGCTCACCCAGGCCGACCGCGCGGACGGCGTCGCGATGGACGACTCCGCCCCCGGGATCCCGCTGTCCCTCACCGGCACGCTCGCGCTCTCCCAGGCCGCCGCCTACGGCACCACGACCTCCCTCGTCCGCGACGTGTGGCTCGCCGAGTTCGCGCCCACCTACCCCGAGCTGTGGACCTACAGCGACGTGTCGGTCCTGGTCATCCCGCCCTTCGGCGGCGGCGGCCAGATGGTCGCCGACGGGATCGAGGGCCCGGAGACCGACACCGGGCACCTCCGCCTGCCCTACGGCACGTACTGCCCCGTCGGCTCCACGATCCGGGTGACCTACTCCGGCGGCTACACCCACGGCATCCCCGAGGACCTCGCACAGGCCGCGATGATGCAGGCCACGAAGTACTTCATCCTCGGGATCGCTCCGGAGCGCCGCGCAGGCATGTCCACCACGGACCTCGACGCCGCCATCGACGAAGCGATCGCGCCGTACCGGCGCGCGTGAGGAGACCGTCATGCAGACGGGATGCGAGATCTTCGGCGACTCGCTCATGGTCGCCACGCTCGACAAGCTCACCGGGAAGGCCGCCGCCCTGCACCTGACGGCGTTCCCCCTGATTCGCGAGGACTTCCAGGCGATGGAGGCCCGCCGCTTCGGCGACTCGGGCCCCGGCTGGGCGCCGCTCTCCCCGGTCACCATCGCGATCAAGACCCGGCGCGGCTACCCGCAGCCGCAGACCCCGCTCTACGCGACCGGCGCCCTGATGTTCTCCCTCACCGGGGACACCCCGCACAGCGTCTACGAGGCCCACCCGGACTTCCTGCTCATCGGCACGAACGTGCCCTACGCGCAGTACCACCAGTGGGGCCCGCGGAAGATCCGCGTCTTCGGCCGCGGATCCGCGACCCTCCCGCAGCGGAAGATCGTCGACCTCGGTCCGGAGGACGCCGCCCGCTGGGCCGCGATCATCCAGGCGGCCCTGCGGTGACCGGCTCCCCGCTCGGCCCGTTCGTCGGCCCGTCGCACGTCCGCCGGGCCGTGCTCGCGAACCTGGCGACCTGGGCGCCGTTCTACGTCGGTGAGGCGATCCGCCAGACCGGCCTCGAGCTGCCCGGGTTCACCGACTTCGTCAACGAGCCCTACAACAACGCGCCCACGACCATCGTCGAGGCGCCCCGCTACGTCGTCGCCTGCCCGGGCACCCTCGACCGGCCCTCACGGCGCGGAGACGGCACGTACATCGCGACCTGGGACGTCCAGATCGCGCTGTGGATGTGGGGCGGCGACTACCAGGAGACCGAGGACAACCTCGGCTACTACGCCATCGCGATCCGGGAGCTGATGCTCCAGCAGCCCTCCCTCGGCGGGTTCGCCAAGTCGATCGAGTGGCGCGGCGAGCGTTACGCGCAGGTTGACGCGACGGCGTTCCGGACCTGGGGGCAGGCCGTCGTCCTGTTCGGGGTGCAGGTCGATGGGGTGGTGTCCGCCTACGCGGGCCCCTCGACCCCGCCGCTCGACCCGACCGCCCCACCTGTCCCGGCCCCGCCGGTGCAGTCCACGTCCGTCACCGTCACGCCCAAGTAGGGGGACCCCCCGTGCTCATCGCCAACGTCAGCGGCCATGACGTCGACCTCGACTCCGGTCGCGTCCTGGCCCGGTTCGACCGGGCCGAGGTCGCGCCGACCGACCGCGAGCGGCTCCTGATCGACCAGGGGCTGCTCGCCGAGGTCGCACCCGACCCCGTCCCGGAGCCTGCCAGTGCCGTCCCGGCGGCCGCTCCCGCTCCCGTCGCCCCGGCGGCCGCACCCGCGGCCCCGCAGGCGGCTCCCAGCGCCCCGCAGGCGGCCCCGGCGGCTCCGGCCCCGGC
>JAODNJ010000446.1 GCA_025465155.1 Frankiales bacterium | reverse complement strand
GGGTCCGGGCCGACCTCCGGGCCCGCATCGCGCACCCCTCGGTGTCCTCGGCCTCCACGGACGACGCGAGGGACGGGCTCCTGCTGGTGTTCGAGGAGCTCGCCTCCAATGCGCTGCGGCACGGCGGGGGCGACGTGCGCGCGCTCGTCGTCGCGGCATCCTTCGGCTGGCTGCTCGACCTGTCCGACGAGGCGCCGAGCCGGCCCCCCGTGCCCGCCATCGACCGCGACCCCGCGCTGGGCGGCATGGGGCTGCACCTCGTGGCTCAGCTGTCCAGCGACTACGGCTGGGAGGAGCGACCCGGCCGCAAGCACGTCTGGGCGTTGCTGCCCTCCGGTCTCCGGAGGGCGGAGAGCTCCCGCGAGCGTCTCCCCGAACCGCGCACGCCGCACTTCCGCGCGGACTGACGTCACAGGCGTCAGTCGGTCGCGCGGGCGCGCTCCTCGCGCAGCGCCTGGAAGACGCGCCGGCGCAGCCGGTCCCCGTCCCGCTCCTCGATGTCGATGAAGCGGATGGACATCAGCCACCGCGCGCCGCGGGCCTGCTGCCGGATCACCTGGGCCTTCATCGTCACCTCGCCGTCGTCGAGCTTGATGACGACGTCCATCATCGAGCCCGGCTCCGGCGGCACCCCGAAGCCGTCGAGCGTGGCACGCATGCCGTTCTCGCTCAGGTCGACGGTCTCGCCGGTCATCTCGACGCTGCCGTAGCCGGCCTCGATCGGCACGGTCACCCGGGCCCGCACGGCCTTGCGCCGCTGGCTGACCTCGGCCTCGCCGGTCATCTCCAGCCGCCAGCGGACGACGGCGCCCTGCTCCACCGAGGCCACGCGTGCCGGGACCATGCGCTGGTCCTCCGGCCCCTTCCAGAAGACCTCGACCTCGTTGCCGACGGCGACGACGATCTGCTGCACGTAGTCACCCACCGAGGGACGGACGACGATGACGCCGTCGTTGACGAACTCGACCCGCGAGCTCACCGAGATCCCCCGCCCGGTGAGCGTCACGTCGGCCTCGCTCTGCTCCTCCGGGTGGTCGACTCCGGGAACGCTGGTCATTCGTCCTCTCCGATCGTGGGCGGCTCGGCTCCGGGCGGCTTCCCCGCTGCACGGCCCCCGCCGTGGAACGGTAACCGCCCGGCGCCGGCCCGGGTGCGTCCGGGCCGTCCGCCGCGCCGCGCACGGTCGTCAGCCGGCCCGGGCGGTCGCGCCCAGGTGGTGCAGGACGTCGAGCAGCACACGGCCCCATCGGCAGCGCTCGGCACGGCCCTGAGCCGCACCGGCCGCCCTCCCCCCTCGGAGGGATGGCCGGACCGGGCCGCCGTGCTGACCAAGGCGCGGTCAGCCGTTGCGGCGCGCGGCGAATCCGACGACGAACTCGCGCAGGCTGCGGGTCGGCCGCAGCCAGGCGCCCTCGGGCGGCAGCGCGTCCAGGCGGACGCGGTCCAGCGGTGCGGCGAAGGCTCCCGGGACGTCCTCGATGTCGATGAACTCGAGGAGGTCCGAGGAGATCGCATAGCCGGCGACCTCGCTGAACGCGACGACGACGACCTGCGTGCCCTGCCGGACCAGCTCCTCGAGGGGATCGGCGAAGTTCCTTCCGTCGCCGGAGAAGACGACGAGGCGACGCAGCCGGTGGCTGTGCGCCCGGACCGCGATGTGGTCGAGCATCGCCTGGTCGATGTCGTCGTCGGGCTGTGCCTTGGGACGGGCGAAGACGGCGTAGCCGAAACCCCGCAGGGCCTCCACCCACCGCTGCAGCGAGCCCACCACCGGCGGGATGTTGGCGAACACGCAGGCCTCGACGTCGGGCGCGTCCGGGACGCCGGGATCCCCGGCCCCCTCGACGAACCAGGCCGCGATCGCGTCGAACCGTGGCCGGGTCTCCGCGGTGGGGCGGGCGCCGATCACCGTCGACAGGGTCATGTCGATGTTGGGCGCGTCCCAGATCAGCAGGTCCAGCGCGGGGAGGGGCCGGCCCTCCAGCGGCTGGGGTTCGGTCATCGTCGCGGCCGTCCCCGCGTCCGCCGTCCCTGTCTGCCCTGCGCCGTCGACCACGGGTGCAGTGTGCCGGAACGGTCGCGGGACGGTGACCCCCGGCGGGCCCGGCCGGGTGCCCGGCCGGGGCGGCCCGGCCGGAGAGGTGGCCCGCCGCACTCGCCGCCGGGCCGCTCCGCCGGCCATGGCGCCACCCATCAGCGGGACGCGGTCAGGCCGCCGGGCCGTGCACGGCGAGGCTGGCCAGGTCGTCGCCGGCCGCGTCGAGCCGGCGGACCCAGCCCGGCAGCTCCTCGGCCGGCATGGGCCGCGCCAGCAGCCATCCCTGGGCGAGGTCGCAGCCGGCCTCGCGGACCAGCCGCAGGTGCTCCGCCGTCTCGACGCCCTCCGCGACCGATCGGATGCCGAGGGTCCGGGTGAGGGCCACGATCGCGGCGAGCACGGCGCCGGAGTCGCCGGCGGCCACCCGCTCGGCCGCCGTCAGCAGGGACCGGTCGATCTTCAGCGTGCCGATCGGCAGCGCCAGCAGCTGCGCCAGCGAGGACCAGCCGGTCCCGAAGTCGTCGATCGCGACCCGCACGCCCAAGGCCCGGAGAACCGCGAGCTGGTCCTCCGCGCGGGTCGGGTCCTCGGCGACGCTGGTCTCGGTGAGTTCCAGCAGCAGTTGCTCGGCGGGAAGGCCGGACTCGCGGAGCGCCACGCGAACATCGCGGACGAGCGTCTCGGTCGAGAAGTGCCGGGCGCTGATGTTGACCGCCATGCGCACACGGAGGCCCTGGGCAGCCCACCGGGCGGCCTGCCGGGTGGTCTCCCGCAGCAGCCAGCGGGTGATCGGGATGAGCTGCCCGGTCTCCTCGGCGACGGAGAGGAAGGCATCGGGCAGCAGTAGCCCGCGCTCGGGGTGCTGCCACCGGAGCAGCGCCTCCACGCCCTCGATCTCGCAGGTGTCCAGCCGGACCACCGGCTGATAGTGGATGACGAGCTCGTCGACGGCGCCGTCCCGCAGCCGGGTGGCCACCTCCATGCGCCAGCGGGCCGCCTCGCGGAGGCCGGGCGAGAACAGGTGCACCCGGTCCCGGCCGGCCGCCTTCGCCGCGTACATGGCCGCGTCCGCGTCACTGAGCAGCCGGTGCGGATCGCACTCCCCCGCCCGGCCCACCGCGACCCCGATACTGGCCGAGAGTGGGACCGACAGCCCCTCCGCGGGGAACGGGAGCGCGAAGGTGGTCTGTAGCCGGAACGCCAGCGCCGCCGCCTCCGCGGAGTCGCAGCCGCGGGCCAGGACGAGGAACTGGTCTCCCCCCAGCCGCCCGACGGCGTCGCCCGGCCGTACCTGCTCCACGAGCCGGCCGGCGGCCTCGC
>JAODNJ010000432.1 GCA_025465155.1 Frankiales bacterium | reverse complement strand
TGCTGGGCGTCGATTTCTCGGTCATGGGGCGGTACGACGCCGACGGCGCGGCCACAGTCCTCGGCATCTGGACCCGCACCGGTGCCCCTGTACCGGTCCCCGTCGACCGAGTCAGGCTCGGCGGGGGGAACGTGACCACGCAGGTATTCGAGACGGGCCGGCCGGCGCGGCTCGACAACTACGCCGACGCCTTCGGCGCGGCCGCCGACGTGGGCCGCGGGTGGGGCATCCGCTCGATGGTCGGCGTGCCGATCAGCGTCGAGGGCAGGCTGTGGGGCGTCGTGATCACGGCGTCCTCGCGCGAGGAGCCGCTGCCGCCCGACACCGAGGCCCGGCTGTCCGGCTTCACCGAGCTGGTCGCCACCGCGATCGCCAACGCCGAGGCCCAGGCCGCGCTGACCGCCTCGCGGGCCCGGATCGTGGCCGCCGCCGACACCACCCGCCGCCGCATCGAGCGCGATCTGCACGACGGCGCCCAGCAGCGCCTGGTCTCCCTCGGCCTGCAGGTGCGCGCGATGCAGGCGTCGCCACCCGAGGCCGGCAAGCTGACCACGGACCTGGACGGCGTGGTCAACGGGCTGAACGGGGTACTCGACGAGTTGCGCGAGATCGCCCGCGGCCTGCACCCGGCCACCCTCGCCGAGGGCGGCCTGCCGCCGGCGCTGAAGGCGCTGGCCCGCCGTTCCGCCATTCCGGTCCGCCTCGAGATCGGCATCGACCGACGGCTGCCCGAGCCGATCGAGCTCGCGGCCTACTACGTCGTCGCCGAGGCAATCACCAACGCCGCCAAGCACTCCTCCGCCACCGTCGTCGACGTCCACGTGCCGGACGGCGGCGGCGCCCTGCACGTCCGCGTCCAGGACGACGGGCGCGGCGGCGCCGACCTCACCCGCGGCACCGGTCTGGTCGGACTCACCGACCGGGTCGAGGCCCTCGGCGGCCGGCTCGCGCTGCACAGCCCACCCGGAGCGGGCACGACCATACAGATGGATCTGCCCCTCACCGCCCCCGCCGCCGCAGGGTCACCCGCCGCAGACACCAGCCGACCGGAGAGCACCGACGGTCGCCGGGCGCCCGAACCCGAGGCCTCCGGCCCCGCATGAGGAAGCTGACACCTTCGTCATGCGGGGCGCTCCTACCGCTCCGGCAGCGGATGACTTGTCAACCCAAATCACACCCCGCTGCCGAACTCAAGGCGACCTGAGCATGCCCGCTGCGCCGACCGGCGGTGCACCCTGCCCAAGCAGGGACAGGCGCACGTAGAGCCCGGTCGCCTGACCGGGCCCTACGCGGCTGACCTGCGGGTTCTCCCCAGCCGGATTCGAGGAAGGGAATCCGGCTTTCGGGGAGGATGCCCCGGACGCACGAGAGCCCCGGTCGGTGACCCGACCGGGGCTCTCGCACAGGGGTGGTGGGGTTGGTGGAGGTGGCGGGAATCGAACCCGCGTCCTTCGACGCATCACCAGGGCTTCTCCGAGCGCAGTCCACTTCGTCTCTGCTCGGCCCCACCTATCACGCGGACGAGTAGGTGTGACGGGCCCAGTCGCTGTGAGATGTCCCGTGCGCGCCCGCGACCGGCACGCACAGTGAGTCACCTAGCTGATGCCAGGATCCGGGCCGGTGACGAACCCGGGCTGACAGACCTCGAGACTAGCTGTCAGGCAGCGAGTTCGAAGTCAGCGCGACTGGAGTCGGCGCTTGTGTTGTGTGCAACGCATGGTTAACGAGCTCATCGTTGCCTTCCTCGGCTCGCTTCCCCTGGTCACCCGACCGAAGTCGAGACCATTCACCCCCTGTGTAGTTGTGCACTCATCGTAACGGCACCGCGCCCGGAGTTGTTCCACCCGCGCGCGGTATCTCCCCGATCCGGTGGTCCGCCGGAGACCGGATCAGATCCAGTCGCGACGCTTGAAGACGGCGTACAGCGCGGCACTCACCAGCACCATCAGCCCGAGCGCGTACGGGTAGCCCATGGCCCAGTGCAGCTCCGGCATCTTGTCGAAGTTCATCCCGTAGACCGTGCCGACGAGGGTGGGCGCGAACAGGATGGCGGCCCAGGCCGAGATCTTCTTGACCTCCTCGCCCTGGGCGATGCTCGTCTCGGTGAGCTCGCGGATCTCGTCGTTCTGCCGCTGCGCCACCAGGGTCGCATTCACGGTGAGGATGTCGCGGAGCTGCTGGCGGAAACCCTCCACCCGTTCGTTCACCGACACCACGTGGTCGGCGACGTCGCGCAGGTAGCTGCGCAGTTCCTCCTCCACGGCGTACTTGTCGAAACCTGCCGTGATGGCGGCGAGGATTCCGTTCAGCGGCTGGGCGGCGCGCTGGAAGTCGAGCACCTCCTGCGACAGCTCGTAGATGCGCCGGGAGACGCCGGGGTCCCCGCGGAAGACCTCGGTCTCGATCTCGTCGATGTCGTTGGCCAGCCCGTCGACCACCGGCCGGTACCCGTCGACGACGGCGTCGAGGATCGCGTAAAGGACGGCCTCGCTGCCCCTGGCCAGCAGCGCCGGCTCACTCTCCAGCCGCCGGCGCACTCGCGAGAGGTCCGGCGACTCGCTGTGCCGCACCGTGATCGCGAAGTTCCTGCCGAGGAAGAGGTGCAGCTCCCCGAACTCGACCTCCTCCACCTCGTCGCGGTACCGGGCAGCCTTGAGGACGACGAACAGCGTGTCGCCGTAGCGCTCGAACTTCGGCCGCTGGTGCGCCTTGATGGCGTCCTCCACGGCGAGCTCCGGAAGGTCGTACTGCTCGGCCAGCTCGCCGAGCTCCGCGGGCTCGGGCCGGTAGAGGCCCACCCAGACGAGACGGTCCTCCCCCGCGGCCAGCTCACGGCGACTCTCGGCGGCCGAGTCGGGGGTCGCGATCCGCCGTCCGCCCGCGTAGACGGCGTTGTCGACCATCCGGGACGCCGGAAGCGCGGGGGGCGGAGGCTCCAGCGGCGCAGCTGTTCGGCTCACCGGCCCCCGGACCTCGAGGCGCGGACGGCGACCGAGGGTGGACAGTGCGGGCAGCGGCATGCGGCGGCGGTCGGCCATGACGAACTCCCGTGAGTGCGGGCGGACGGGGACACGGGGAGGTCCTCTCCGCGGGCGTCCGCCCGTGCGCGCGGGACGTCAGGCGGGGAGGACCTCGGGACTGGGACTGGGCGGCTCGCTGCGCATGGCTTCGTCCTCCTCCCGTCCGTGGCCGCTCCGAGCCGGTGTCGTCGCGGAGGCCGTCGTCCATGGTGACACGCCGTGTCCAGCCCCCCGGAAGGGGGACGTGGAGGCGTTCTGCGGTCAGCGGCCGGCGAACGTCCCGCTCGGGAAGGCGCCGTTGGCCACGATCCGCGCCGAGAAGGCGCGGCCGAGCTCGATGACCCGCGCCGTCCGCTCCGGGCCGAGGTAGAGCCAGGGGTCGGCGGAGAGGACGTCGGTCTCGGTCTCCATCCGGTCGCGGAGATCCTGCCCCTCCGCGGTCAGCCCGGCGTCGTCGAGCAGCCCGCGGTCGGCCAGCGCCGCGCAGCCGGCCGTCCACTCCTCCTCGCTGTAGCCGCGACCGATCCGCGCGAACTGCTCGGTGAAACCCCGGCCGGTCGCGGTGTGGCTGATCAGCGCCTCCAGCCCCGACAGGTCGGCCCGGAGGAGGGCGGTGAGATGGCCGTCGCCGCGGTACTCGCGCAGCAGCGTGGCGGCGTGCCACAGCTGCGCGAGTGGCGCCTCGGGCCAGTCGAGGTCGGCGTGGGCGGCGTAGAGCGGCCGCCCCTCCGGCGTCAGCACCGAGCAGGCCTCCCGCAGCAGGCCGGCGAGCTCACCGACCTCCGGCGCCGCCGCCTCCTCCGGGCCGCCGAGCAGCCGGGTGAAGGAGGCGCGGGCTGCGGTGAGCCGGGCGGCGAGGACCTCCGCCGGCGAGGCGAGGGTCCACGCCCGCGGGATGTGGCGGGCGATCAGAGCCGGGGAGAAGTTGTAGAAGGTCGCCGTGACGACGCCGGGGCCGACCGGGCCCATCGCCGCGGCTCGTCCGGCGAAGTAGCACATCCGGCCGGGCTGCAGCCCCGCGGCGGTCAGGTGCTCCTCGTTCTCGGGCGCGAAGTACACGTGGCTGTGCAGCGGCTCGATGGCGCGGTGGGCCCGCGCCACCTGACGGACATCGAGAGTGCCGGTGGGCCGATCGACGCTGACCATGCGCCGCACCCTAGCGAGGCGCCCCCGGCGGGCTGACACGCGACCAGGAGACCTCGGTGCGGCGGGTGCGGAACCCCGGGCCCTCGGAGAACTCCCCGGTGTCGCCGACCTTCTCCACGGCATCGAACGGGCCGGCGACGGCGTCCACGCCCTCGATGCTCACGGGTCTGGCGGGCAGCGTCAGGCCGCCACTCCGAAGAGGCGGGCGCCGTTCTCCCAGAGGACGGCGCGCAGCCACTCCTCCCCCAGGTCCAGCCGGTGCAGTGCCTCGAGCTGGTGGGCGTACGAGTAGGGGATGCTCGGGAAGTCGCTGCCCAGCAGGATCCTGTCGCGCAGCGCGGCCAGCCGGGGGAGGTCGGCACGGTCGAAGGGCATCAGCCGCTCGGTGAAGTCGGTGCCGAACATCGTCGTGTCCAGGTGCACCCGCTCGTACCGCTCGGCGAGGTCCAGGAACGCCCCGTACTCGGGCATGCCGAGGTGCGCGATGACCAGGTGCAGCCGCGGGTAGCGCTCCAGCAGGCCGGAGACCCGGGCCGGCCCGGTGTACTCCCCGCGCAACGGCCCCGACCCGCAGTGGACGACGACCGGCGTCCCGGTCTCCTCCAGGCGCGCCCAGACCGGGTCGAGCAGGAAGTGCCGTGGGTCGAAGTTCCCGACCTGCACGTGCACCTTGAACACGCGGGCCCCGCGGTCGAGGGCCTCGGCGACGTAGGCGGGCGCCTCCGGCTCGGGGAAGAAGGTGGCCGACTGCAGCACCTCCGGCCGGCCGTCGGCGAACTGCGCCGACCAGTCGTTGAGCCACGAGGCCATCCCCGCCTTGTGCGGGTAAGGCAGCGTGGGGAACGCGCGCACGCCCAGCCGGTGGAGAACCCCCAGCCGCTCCTCGTCGTCGGTCAGGGCATAGGCCACCGGCCAGTCGGTGCCGTAGTGCCGCTGCGCGTCCTCGAAGTAGTGCCAGACCTTCGCCTGCACCCGCGGGGGGAGGAAGTGGACGTGGCTGTCGATCAGGCCGGGCAGCCCGAGCTCGCGCCAGTAGCGCGGGACGTCGGCGTCGTCCGCGGGCGCCGCCACCGGGCCTGGCCCGCTCATCGGACGGTGACCACGACCTTGCCGCGGACGTGCCCCTCCCCCACCATCCGGTGCGCCTCGGCCGCCTGCTCCAGGGGGAAGGCGCGGGCGATGCTGATCCTAAGCTGGCCGGCGTCGGCCATGCGGGCGAGTTCCTCGAGGTCGTGGACGTCCGGGCGGACGAATACGTAGCGCCCGCCCATGTTCCGGACCGCGGGGTCGACGATGCTGGCGATCCGGGCCGGGTCGCGCACCTGCCTCGGCGCGTCGGCGAGGCCGTTCCCGCCGACGAGGTCGAGCACCGCGTCGACCCGCTCCGGCAGCTGACCGCTGATCGGCCCCGCGGAGTAGTCGAGCACCTCGGCCACGCCCGCGTCGCGGAGGAATCCGTGGTTGCGCGGGCTCGCCGTCCCGATCACGTGCGCACCGAGGGCCACCGCGATCTGGACGGCGAAGAACCCGACCCCGCCGGCGGCGCGGTGCACCAGCACCCGGTCGCCCTCGCCCACGTCGAGCGCCTCGGTCAGCGCCTGGTAGGCGGTGAGTCCGGCGAGCGGCAGGGCACCCGCCTCGGCGAAGGACAGCGATGCCGGTTTGCGGGCCACGCAGCGCTGCGGCGCGGGCACGAGCTCCGCCGTCGTCCCCCATTGGACGTCGTCGCGCCGGACGTACCCGAACACCTCGTCACCGGGCGCGAGATCGGCCACCGCGGGCCCCGCGGCCTCGACGACGCCGGCGACGTCCCACCCGGGGATGATCGGGAAGTGGTGCGGGAACGCCCCCACGACACGACCCTCCCGCACGTCGAGGTCGACCGGGTTGACCCCCGCCGCGTGCACCCCGACCAGGACCGTGTCGGGGCCGACGGGCGGGGCGGGCAGGTCGTCGCGCAGGCTCAGGACGCCGGCGTCGCCGAAGCGGTCGTAGGCGATGCCCCTCAACCTCGGACCCTGCTCACCGACGGCCCTTCACGTAGCGACCGAACGCCTTCTGGATCTCCCGGCGGGAGTCGCGCTCGGCGAGGTCGTGCCGCTTGTCGTAGGACTTCTTGCCCTTCGCCAGCGCGAGGGTGGCCTTGACCTTGCCGTCCTTGAAGTACAGGTCGAGCGGGACGAGCGTCAGCCCGCCCTCCTTCGTCTTCCCGACCAGCTTGTCGATCTCGCCGCGGTGCATGAGCACCTTGCGCTTGCGCCGCGGCGCGTGGTTGGTCCAGGTGCCCTCGGTGTACTCCGGGATGTGCACGTGCTGCAGCCACACCTCGCCGTCGTCGATGGTGGCGAAGCCGTCCACCAGGGAGGCACGGCCGGCACGCAGGCTCTTCACCTCGGTGCCGGTGAGCACGAGGCCCACCTCGTAGGTGTCGAGGATGGAGTAGTCGTGCCGCGCCTTCTTGTTCTGGGCGATCAGCTTCCGCCCGGTCTCTCGCGGCATGGAGCAAGGTTAACTGCGCCGCCGTCGTCCTCCGGACGACACCGCGGCCGGGTGCCGTAACCCTGCTGCGCTGCGCCGGACCCTGCGCTCCTCGCCGAAGCCCTCCGGCCCCCCGCTCGTCGCTAGAGGCGGACGTAGAGGCGCAGGGTCACGTAGGCCGCGATGCCGGCGAGGCCGACGCCGGCCCCGGCGATGACCGGGCTGATCGTGGCGATCTGGCCCCAGTCGACCGGCGGGATGATGCCGGCCTTGATCGGGCCGGCCAGCGTCTTGT
>JAODNJ010000389.1 GCA_025465155.1 Frankiales bacterium | reverse complement strand
CTTGCGGTATTGTTGCCGCATGTCACGACGGCTGGCCGAGGTCGCACGCAAGGTCAATGTCAGCGAGGCAACCGTCAGCCGGGTGCTCAACGGGAAGCCCGGCGTCTCCGAGGCGACGCGCGAGGCGGTCCTCACCGCGCTGGACGTCCTCGGCTACGAACGGCCCACCAAACTGCGCGGGGAGCGGGCCCGCCTCGTCGGCCTGGTCCTGCCGGAGCTGCAGAACCCGATCTTCCCCGCGTTCGCGGAGGTCGTGGGCGGCGCACTCGCCCAGCGCGGCTTCACCCCGGTGTTGTGCACGCAGACCACCGGAGGCGTCAGCGAAGCCGACTACATCGACCTGCTCCTGGGCCAGCAGGTCTCCGGCATCGTGTTCGCCGGGGGCAATTACGCCCAGCGGGATGCGGACCACGGCCACTACGAACGGCTCACCCGGCGGCACCTGCCGGCGGTCCTCGTGAACGCGTCCATCGAGAGCCTGCCCTTTCCGCGGGTGTCCTGTGACGACGAGGTGGCTGTGGAGCAGGCGCTCGGGCACCTCGTCTCGCTGGGACACACCGAGATCGGCCTGGTGCTGGGCCCTCCGGACCACGTGCCGTCGCAGCGGAAGCTGGCCGCCGCGGGTCCCATGGCCGAGCGGATCGGGATCGCACTCCCGCCGGAGCGGGTGGTCCGCGGCGCGTACTCCCTGGAGAGCGGGCAGGCGGCCGCGACCCGCCTGCTGAGCACGGGCGTCACCGGGATCATCTGCGCGAGCGACCCGCTCGGGCTCGGCGCCATCCGCGCGGCCCGCCGGGCGGGGCTGCGCGTCCCGGCCGACGTGTCCGTCGTGGGCTACGACGACTCGGCCCTGATGAACTGCACGGACCCGCCGTTGACGACCGTCCGCCAGCCGATCGAGGCCATGGGCCGGGCGACCATCGACCTCCTGGTTTCGCAGATCGCCGGCGCGGCCGTCACCCAGGACGAGCTCCTCTTCGAACCGGAGCTGGTGGTCCGGGGCTCCACGGCCCGGCTCAACAGCTGACGACATCCCCGCCTCGCTGCCAGGTCACGGATCGAACACATATCGGAAGCCTTACTGTCAACTTCTTGCGTTGTTCTGTAGATCACATTAAGTTCCCGCTCGCGATGTTGCGGCCGGTCTGATCCGGGACGCACCCTCGCCGGCCGGGTGAACGCCCGACTGCCCCGCGACCACGCGAGGAGTCCTGTCGGTGACAGAGCATGGCAGCGCCGCTCGGGCGGGAGGCTCCGCCGGGAACGGGAGACACGCCGACCAGGCCTCCTGGTGGCGCAGCGCCGTCATATACGAGATCTACCTGCGGAGCTTCGCCGACGGCGACGGCGACGGCTCGGGCGATCTGGCCGGCGTGCGCTCCCGCCTGCCCTACCTCCGCGACCTCGGCGTCGACGCGCTCTGGTTCACCCCCTGGTACCGCTCCCCGCTGGCCGACGGCGGTTACGACGTCGCGGACTACCGCAGCATCGATCCGACGTTCGGCACCCTGGCCGACGCCGAGGCGCTGATCAGCGAGGCGCTCGACCATGGCATCCGCACGATCATCGACGTCGTCCCTAACCACGTCTCGGCCGACCACGAGTGGTTCCGCGCGGCACTGGCCGCCGGTCCGGGGGCCCCCGAGCGGGACCGGTTCTGGTTCCACCCGGGCCGCGGCGACACCGGCGACGCCATCCCGACCCACTGGGTCTCCAACTTCGCCGGTCCGACGTGGACCAGGACGACGAACCCGGACGGCACGCCCGGCGAGTGGTACCTGCACCTGTTCACCCCCGAGCAGCCGGACCTCAACTGGAACCACCCCGACGTCGGGGCCGAGCACGAGGACGTCCTGCGCTTCTGGTTCGACCGGGGCGTGGCCGGCATCCGGATCGACTCCGCGGCCCTGCTCATCAAGGACGCCGCACTGCCCGAGGTGCCGGCGTCACCGGCCCCCGGCAGGCATCCCCACGTCGACCGGGACGAACTGCACGAGGTCTACCGCGCCTGGCGGGCTGTCGCGGACTCCTACGACCCGCCTCGCATCCTGGTCGGGGAGGTCTGGCTGCCCGATCCCGCCCGGTTCGCCCGGTACCTGCGGCCGGACGAGATGCACACGGCCTTCAACTTCGACTTCATGGCGCGGCCGTGGGTGGCCAAGGAGCTGCGCGAATCGATCGACACGACCCTCGAAGCGCACGGGCTCGTCGGCGCGCCCGCGACCTGGGTCCTGTCCAACCATGACGTCACGCGACCGGTCACTCGCTACGGCCGCGAGGATTCCTCCTTCGCCTTCGCGGCCAAACGGTTCGGCGTCCCCACCGATCTGAGGGTGGGACGCCGCCGCGCGAGGGCCGCCGCGTTGCTCACCGCTGCGCTCCCGGGCTCTCTCTACATCTACCAGGGTGACGAGCTGGGCCTCCCCGAGGTGGAGGACCTGCCCCGGGAGCTGCTCGAGGATCCGATGCACTTCCGTTCCGGCGGGCGCGACCCCGGCCGTGACGGATGTCGGGTGCCCCTGCCGTGGTCCGGTGACCGGGCGCCCTTCGGCTTCACCGAGGCGGACACGGCATGGCTGCCCCAGCCCTCCGACTGGGCGCAGCTGACGGTCGAGCGCCAGGCCGGCGACCCCGGCTCCATGTTGTGCCTGTACCGCACCGCTGTGGCGGTGCGCCGGCGTGAGGGCGCCCTGCACGACGGTGCCCTGCGCTGGCTCGATTCGGACGGGGACGTCCTGGCCTTCTCCCGGGGGGCGGACTTCGTCTGCCTGGTCAACCTCGGTCCCGAGCCGGCCGCCCTGCCCGAAGGCTCCTCGGTCCTGCTGGCCAGCGACGACCTGGTCGACGGCCGGCTGCCCCAGGACACGGCCGTATGGCTGAGGACCGCTCGCCCGCACCGCTCCGCGCAAATCCGATCCGTCCCGATGAAGGAGTAACGATGAGACCCGGACGCACATCACAGGCGATGGCGCTGGCCAGCGTGGTCGCGCTCGCCTCACTCACCGCCTGCAGCTCGTCACCAGCAAGCGGGCACTCGGGGAAGCTGACACTCAGTGTCGTGAGCCTGCTGCCCGGGTCCGAGAAGGCGGCCTTCGACACCTTCAATGCCCGGGTCGCCGCCTTCGAGAAGGCGAACCCGACCATCGACGTCCAGCCGCACGAATACAAGTGGGAGGCGACGACGTTCGCCTCCCAGCTCGCCGGAGGAACGCTCCCCGACGTCTTCGAGATCCCGCTGACCGACGCGGGGACGCTGATCGCGAACGGCCAGCTGGCCGATCTCAACGACCAGTTCCAGAAGCTGCCCTACGCCGGCCAGTTCAACCAGAACCTCCTCGACAAGGGCAAGGGCCAGAACGGGCACGTCTACGCCATCCCGGCCAAGTCCATCTACGGCGTCGCCCTGCACTACAACCGGGCCCTGTTCCAGCAGGCCGGGCTCGACCCCGACAAGCCGCCGACGACCTGGGACGAGGTCCGCGCCGACGCCAAGGCCATCAAGGACAAGACCGGGGTGGCCGGCTACGCCATGATGGCGTCCGGAGCCACGGGCGGATGGCAGCTCACCGCGGCGATGTACTCCCGCGGCGGCCAGGTGCAGCAGGTGCAGAAGGACGGCTCGTACAAGTCGACCCTGGACAACGACGCGGCCCGCAAGCAGCTCGAGTGGCTCAAGGCGATGCGCTGGCAGGACAACTCCGTCCTCGCCGACACGACGCTGGCCTGGGACACCATCAACCAGGCGTTCGCCGCGGGCCAGGTCGGCATGTACACCTCGGGGTCGGACGTCTACTCCAGCCTCGTGGAGACCCTGGGCGTGACCGGTAAGGACTACGGCCTCACCGCCCTGCCGCTCGAGGGCCCCGGCGCAGGGGTGCTCGTCGGCGGCACGCTCGCCGCGGTGGGCGCGAAGGCCGACAAGGCGACGAAGGACGCCGCCATGAAGTGGATCGACTTCTACTACCTCCAGAACCTCGTCGACGAGAACCAGGCCGTCGAGAACGCCAAGGTCCGGGCCGAGAACAAGCAGGCCGTCGGCACCCCGGTGCTGCCGATCTTCAGTCGCGAGCAGTACCAGCAGTCCCTGAAGTGGATCCAGTCGTACATCAACGTCCCCCTGGACCACATGAAGGGCTACACCGACGTCATGTTCGACCAGCCGATCGTGGGCGAACCGACCCGGGCGACCCAGGAGATCTACACGCTCCTCAGCACACCGGTCCAGGCGGTGCTGTCCGACCGCAACGCCGACGTCGGAAAGCTGCTGACCACGGCCAACACGCAGGCCCAGGCGTTGCTCGCACACGGGTGACGAAACCGGTGCCCGGCGGCCATGATCGGCCGCCGGGCACCGCGCCCCCGTCCCGACCGCTCGCTGTCACCGCCGGTTCCGGTCCGTCCGCTGAGGAGAGGCACTCATGACGCTCGACACCGGGCCGCGGACGCGGCTTGGGACCAGGCCGCGGACGAGGTCGCGGACCGGGCCGCGTCCGACTCCGCGGTCGCGCCGGCGAGCCGCCCCGGGGGGGCGACTGCGCGGCGGCGGGCTGAGCACGTTCGTCTTCGCCCTGCCGCTTCTGGTGATCTTCGGCGTGTTCTCCTGGCTGCCGATCGGCCGCGCGCTGGTCATGAGCTTCCAGAAGACGAACCTCCTCACCTCCACCTGGGTCGGGCTGGACAACTTCCGGGCCGTTCTCGAGGACCCCTTGCTGATGACGGCGATCGTCAACACGAGCTGGTTCGCGCTCCTCGCGCTCGTGCTCGGCTACCCGGTCCCGCTGATCGCCGCGGTGCTGATGAGCGAGGTGCGACGCAGGAAGGGGCTGTACTCAGCGCTCGCCTACCTCCCCGTCGTCGTGCCGCCGGTCGTCGCCGTGCTGCTCTGGCGGTTCTTCTACGACGCCCGGCCGGAGGGCGTCTTCAACTCGCTGCTGGGCGGCATCGGCATCGGCCCTGTCCCCTGGCTGCAGAGTCCGACGTGGGCCATGCCCTCCCTGGTGCTGGAGGCGACCTGGGCGGCGGCCGGCGGAACGATGATCATCTACCTGGCCGCGCTGACCGGCGTGCCGCCGGAGCTCTACGACGCCGCGGAGGTCGACGGCGCCTCGATCTGGCGGAAGGTCTTCCACGTGACCCTGCCGCACCTTCGCGGCGTCCTGCTCATCACCCTGATCCTGCAGATCATCGGGACCTCGCAGGTCTTCCTCGAGCCGTACCTGTTCACCGACGGCGGGCCGGCCGACGCCACGCTGACGGTCCTGCTGCTGATCTACCGGTACGCCTTCGGTCAGAGCCTCGGGGCTGACTACGGGAAGGCGACCGCCCTCAGCCTCATGCTCGCCCTCTTCCTGGCACTGCTGTCCCTGGTCTACCTCCGCGTGACGCGCAGATGGAGCACGACGTGACGACGACGGACGTCCCCCCTGCCTTCTCCGGCGCCGAAGCTGCGCCGGGGGCCGCGCCCGCCGAGCTGGCCGCGGCCCCCGGCGCCTCCACGGCCGGCCGGCCGCCCCGTAACGGCCGCCGCCGGCGCGCCCCGGCATCCGAGGAACAGCGCACGGCGGTCTCCCCGCAGGACTGGCGCCGGCCACGGGTCCGGTTCTCGCTGACGGCGACCCACCTGGTCCTGCTGGCCCTGCTCGTCGTGTGGGGCATCGGTCCGATCGTGCTGCTGGCCAAGTTCGCCGTCACGCCGACCCAGGACATCCTCCGTACGCCCCTGGCCCTGTTCCCGCACGGCATCGCCTGGGGGAACCTTGCCGCCGCCTGGAACGACGTCCGGATCAGCCACTACTTCCTCAACTCGGTCGTCGTGGCGTTCGGCGCCTGGGTCTGCCAGATCGTCGTCGCGACCACCGGCGGGTACCTGTTGTCCGTGCTGCGCCCGCGGTACGCCACGGCGCTGAACACGGCCGTGCTCGCCACCCTGTTCGTGCCGGCCGTCGTGCTGCTGGTCCCGCTCTACCTGACCGTCCTCCGGCCCCCGGCCGGGCCGTCGCTGCTCAACACCTACTGGGCCGTGTGGCTGCCCGCCGGGGCCAGCGCGTTCAACGTCGTGCTCGTCACGCGCTTCTTCGACTCCCTGCCGCGAGAGATCTTCGAGGCCGCGCGCGTCGACGGAGCGGGGCCGTTCCGGCTGTTCTGGTCGATCGTGCTACCGATGAGCAAGCCGATCCTGGGCGTCGTGTCGGTCTTCGCCGTCATCGCGTCCTGGAAGGACTTCCTCTGGCCCCTCCTCGTCCTGCCGAACCCCGACCTGCAGCCGCTGTCCGTCCGGTTGCCGGCACTGCAGGCCACCACGGACCTGGGCGTGCTCATGGCCGCGCTCGCGATCTCCACGATCATCCCCGTGCTGGTGTTCGTCGTCTGCCAGCGGCTGTTCCTGCGCGGCGCGGGACTGGGCGGCGCGATCAAGGGCTGAGCGATCAAGGGCTGAGCGATCAAGGGCTGAGCGGGACCGGCGCTCACCCGTCCTCGGACAGGAGCTCGGTCAGTGGGACCTCGGGGTCGGTGAGCAGTGCGGTGTCCACCGGCCGGTCGGCGCGGATCAGCTCCTGCAGGCTGTCGGTGACGTCCCAGATGTTCACGTTCATGGCGGCCCGTACGCGGTCGCCGTCCAGCCAGAACCCGATGAACTCGCCGTCGTCGGGGTTGCCGCGGCAGACCACGGTCTGGTCGGGGCTGCCGAGTCCGGAGTACTCCATGCCCAGCTCGTACTGGTCGGTGAAGAA
>JAODNJ010000383.1 GCA_025465155.1 Frankiales bacterium | reverse complement strand
GTTCGAGATCCGCGAGAGCCTGCCCCGCATCTCGGCCGGCAAGCTCGCCGAGCCCCGTCTCCAGGGCCCCTACTGGCAGCGGGTCGAGGCAGGGGTGGGTCGATGAGCGGCCCGCGCGACACCGTCGCCCTGCTCCGCCGGGCGGTCGCCGATCACCCGGATGTCGACGCCTTCGTGGAGGCCGACGGGACCCGCCTCAGCTACGCCGGGTGGGACTCCGCCGCGGACGGGGTGGCCGCCGCGCTCGCCGACCGCAGTGTGCGGGCCGGGGACGTCGTCTGCCTCATGCTCGCCTCGTCGATCCGCTACATGGTCTGCTACCAGGCCGCCATGCGTCTGGGCGCCATCACCACGGGCATCAACCTGCGTCTGGGAGCGGTGGAGATCGAGAGCATCGTCGCGGCCGCCCAGCCGCGGATCGTCGTCGTCGACCCCGACGGCCCCCGGCCGCCCGCAGCCGTGCCGACCGTGGCCTGGGCCGAGCTGGCGGAGTGGGCCGCGGCGCCACCACCCGCACTGCCGGTGCTGCGGCCCGAGGACATCACCGTCCTGTGCTGGACGGGGGGTACCACCGGCCGGCCCAAGGGCGTGATGTTCGACCACGACAACATGCGGGCGGTCGCCGCCGCGGCCGGCGCCCTGTCGACGCCGTTCGACCGCCGGCTCTCGCCGCTGCCGTTCGCCCACGTCGGCACGATGACCCGCGCCTGGGACGAGATCAGCCGCGGCATCACGACGGTGATCACCCCCGCCCGCTGGACCGCGGGTGAGGCGCTCCGGCTCATCGAGGCCGAGCGGGTCACCGTGGCGCAGGGCGTGCCGACCCAGTGGGAGCTGATGCTGCGGCACCCCGACTTCTCGGCCACCGACCTCAGCAGCCTCCGGCTGGCGGCGAGCGGGGGGAGCCGGGTGCCGATCGACCTCATCGAGCGACTGCGCGCGGTGCTGCCCATCCCGTTCATCAACCGCTACGCCTCCACCGAGGCGGCGGTGATCACCGGCTCGGTGCCCGGGGACCCGGATCGCGTGGTCGTCGAGACCGTCGGGCGGCCCGGCGCCGGCGTCTCGCTGCGCATCCTGGGCGACGACGGGCAGGT
Organism: Frankiales bacterium; assembly: GCA_025465155.1. GTDB lineage: Bacteria > Actinomycetota > Actinomycetes > Mycobacteriales > Geodermatophilaceae > Geodermatophilus. The sequence continues at coordinate 1,452 of JAODNJ010000383.1, read as the reverse complement.
GGCCGGTCCGGACGTGGTCGGCCGCGTGCAGGTGCGGTCCCCGGCCGTGATGCGCGGGTACTGGCGCGACCCGGAGGCGACGGCCGCGGCCATCGACGCCGAGGGATGGCTCGCCGTGGGCGACCTCGGCCGCCTCGGCACCGACGGCAACCTCACCCTCGTCGGCCGGGTGGGGGAGATGCTGGTGCGCGGCGGCTACAACATCTACCCGGTCGAGGTGGAACGCGTGCTGGCCGAGCACCCGGCCGTTCGGCAGGCCTCCGTGGTCGCCCGGCCGGACACCGTGCTGGGCGAGGCGTCGGTGGCCTTCATCGTCCTGGACGCCGAGGCGAACCCCGACGAGCTGCGGGCCTGGGTCCGCGACCGGCTGGCCGACTACAAGACGCCCGACGAGGTCGTGGTCGTCGACGAGTTCCCGACCACGGCGGTGGGCAAGGTGGACCGGCGCCGGCTGGCCGGCCGGGCCACCTCGCTGGCCCGCTGACGGGAGACGCGGTGACCGGCCGTGTCCTCGTCGTCGGCGGCACCGGTCCGACCGGGCCGGACGTCGTCCGGCTGCTGCTCGACCGCGGGGCCGACGTGACCGTGCTGCACCGCGGCCTGCACGAACCGGACGCCCGACACGAACCCGAGGGTCTCCCGGACGTGCCGCACATGCACGCCGATCCGCACTTCGCCGATCACCTCCGCGCCGCCCTCGGCGACCGGAGTTTCGACACCGTCGTGGCCACCTACGGCCGCATGCGAGTGCTGGCGGAGGTGTTCGCCGGCCGCTGCGAGCGGTTCGTGGCGGTGGGCGGCAACCCCGTGCACGCGGGCCACCTCAACCGGCACGCCACGTTCCCCACCGGCATGCGGCTGCTGGCCGGCGAGGACTCGCCGCGCGCCCGGCCCGGTGCCGGCGACCGCGACCGGTTCGCCACGCGCGTGCGCGAGGCGGAGGAAGCCGTCCTGGCCGCCGGAGCCCGCGGGGCGTTCGCGGCGACCTACCTGCGCTACCCGATGGTCTACGGCCGCCGCTCGATGCTCGGCTTCTAGCGGGGGCTGCTCGCGCGGGTGCGCGCCGGCCGGCGCCGCATCCTGCTGCCCGACGGGGGGCTGTCGGTCTATTCGCGGCTCGCCGACCGCAACGCCGCGCACCTCGTGGGCCTGGTCCTCGACGCCCCCGAGGTCACCGCCGGCCGGGTGTACCAGTGCGCGGACGACGAGCAGTTCAGCACCCTGCAGTGGGCGCAGCTCGCCGTGGCGGCGCTCGGCGGCTCCGTGGAGTTCGTCGGCCTGCCGGTGGAGCTCTCCCGCTGCGCGTGGGACCTGCTGCCCACGGGGCCCGACGGCAGCGCGCACACGCTGGTCGACACGACCAGGGCACGTCGCGAGCTCGGCTACGCGGACGTCGTGGCCCCGCGGGCCGTCCTCGCCGAGGTCATGGCCGCGCTGGCCGACGACCCCGGC
>JAODNJ010000348.1 GCA_025465155.1 Frankiales bacterium | reverse complement strand
CACCGTGGGGCGAGCGGCCAGCACGCCCTCGACGGCGCTGTTGCCGAAGGACTCGTCCCGGACCGAAGGGACCAGCACGATGTCGGCCTCGGCCAACAGCGCCGAGGTGTCGGGGCAGAACCCGAGGAACAGCACTCGCTCGCCGAGGCCGGCGGCGGCGACCTGCGCGCGCACCTGCTGCTCGAACCACTCGTATCCCGGGAAGACCGAACCGGCGAGGGTGAGCCGCACGTCCACGCCACGGTCGACGAGCTCGCCGAGGGCGGCCACGGCGACGTCCGGGCCCTTCCGCGACGACAACCGGCCGACGTAGAGCAGCCGCAGCGGCCCGTCGAGGCGCCCCCGGGCGGACCGCACCTGCCCCGGGCCGCGCACCGGATTGGCCACCACCACGGTGCGCTCGGCCAGCGACGGCAGGAGCGCGGTGAGCACCGTGCGGGTGAAGGCGCTGTTGGCGATCACCCGATCGGCGGCCTTCAGCGGCGCCAGCAGCAGCCGCTTCAGGTACGTCGGCCCGGGCCACTCGGCCTCGTGCACGTGGACGACGACCCGACGGCGGGCCAGCCGGGCGAGCAGTACCCAGGCGGGCAGGACCGTGGTGTTGACGTAGACCCCGTCGCGCCCGTGCCTGCGCACCAGGCGCAGCATGGGGACCAGGCCCAGCGCCGCGTCCCGAAGCAACAGGAGCAGGCCGGCCGGGTGGAGCAGCGACTTGCGCAGCACCGGCATCCGAAGCACCACGACGCGGGCGCCGCCGCGCTCCAGCTGGGCGACGAGCGGTCCGGAGCAAGGCAGCGCGACGGTGACCTCCGCGCTCGCCACCAGGGCCCCGACCGACTCGAGCAGCACCCGGTCGGAGCCGTACAGCTCAGCGCCGGCGTGCACGACGAGCACCGCGGGTCGACCGGCCGGGCCGGAGAGCCGGCCGTGCAGCAGCGCGGGCAGCGCAAGCCGGAGCCCGGCGAGCGAGCCGGCCACCGCCGCCCAGAGCAGGCCGGGGAAGCGCAGCAGCTGCCGGCGTCCGCCGCGCATCAGGATCTCCCAGCTGACCGCCGGCGTGGTGAGGATCCAGTGCAGCAGCCGCGAGCGACTCAGGTGACGGGCGCCGAAGGCGAGGCGGTTGCGGCAGTTCCAGCGGTAGTACAGCGCGGACTTCTCCGGAACGCCGCGGCCGTCATGTGTGCCACCCTCGTCGTGCACTGCGACGAGGTCCTCGCGGAGGACGACCGAGGCGCCGGCCGCCACGGCCCGGTAGCCCAGGTCGACGTCCTCCCAATAGAGGAAGAACCCCTCGTCGAAGCCTCCGATCCGGGCGAAGAGATCGGCGTGCACGACGAGGCATGCTCCGCACAGCCAGTCCCCCGGGTCGCGCGTCCGTAGCCCCTCGCCGTCAGGGCGCCGGTGGACCCGGCCGTCGCGCAGGTCGGTTCGGGCGGCCCGGAAGACGACCTCACCCGCCGAATCGACGAGCTGCGGGCTGATCAGGGCCAGGGGCTCGCGCAGGCTCTGGATCCGGAGCTCCCCGACGACCTCCCGGGAGATGCGCGCATCCGGGTTGAGGAAGAGGAAGGACCGGCAGCCGAGCTCGCCGGCCACCGCTGCGCCGGCGTTGCTGGCGACACCGAACCCCCGGTTGTCGGGCAGCCCCACGACCGTCCAGCCGTGCTCGGCGCCGAGCGCCTCGACCGCCCGGCGGTTGTCATCCGTCGAGTAGTTGTCCACCACGATGACGCGCACCCGATCGCCGGGCAGCTCCAGCGGAGCGAGGTTGCGGCGCAGCAGCTCGGCGGAGCCGTAGGAGACCACGACGACGCCGATCGGGTCGTCTTCTCCTCGGCCCCCGACCGATGGCGGCGCAGCCGGTCCCGTCAGCGTCACGCGCCCAGTCGCCCCATCTCGCGGAACCACTTCACCCCGGCGAGGACGAGGAAGGCGCACGCCGCGACGGCCATCGCCGTGTACAGCGGGACGAACAGCGAGGGCACGCCGAAGAGCACGAACGTCCAGGCCAGCGTCCCGTAGTCGGTGGGGAGGGTCAGCAGGGCCCGCAGCGCGCCTACCCGCTCACCGGTCCGCGCGGCCCGGGTCGCGACACCGTTCTGGACCCGCAGCGTCTCGTTGAGCATCATGCCGAAGAAGGTCACCGAGTCGACCGCGCAGTAGACGACCGGAACCAGCAGCAGCCAGCCGCTGTGCACGCTGCCGGAGCGGTAGAGACCGACCAGCACCGACAGGTGCAGCACCGGCAGCTTCGCGGCGTCGACCATGTGGTCGAGCCACTCCCCGGCCGGGGAGCCACCGCCGCGCAGCCGGGCCAGTTGACCGTCGGCGGCATCGAGGCCGTAGCCGAGCACGAGACAGGCGGCGATGGCCAGCCCGAGCGGGATCGACGGCCCGGCCAGCGCGACCAGCGCGGCGCCGGTGAACGTGCACGCCGCGCTGGTTGCGGTGACCGCGTTGGGCGACACCCCGGCGGGAAAGGCCAGCGCCGCGAACAGCCGGCCCATCGGCCGGTTGACGAAGCGGGAGTATGCGGGTGCCCCGACGGAACCCTTCTGCGCCTGCGCGAGGAGGCGGAGGGTGACGCGCAGCCCCGCGTCGGCGGCGGGGGGGACGACCAGCTCGGTCACTGCTGCGCCCCCGGCAGCGTCTCACGCACGGGCGGCCGGGCGGGCCGGGGCAGCGCCACCACGGTGCCCGTGATCGCACCGTCCTCGACAGCCGTTTCCGGCCGTCGCCGACCGGACGGGCGGGTGCGCCGCCGGCCATCGACGGCGAGCCGGCGGAGGAGTTCCTCGTAGCGGTCGGCGACGTCCTCCCAGTCGTAGCGGGCAGCCCTCTGCCGGGCGAGGCGGCCACGGCGCCGGGCGGCCTCCGGGCCGGCCTCGGCCTCTTCGACGCGCGCTGCCACGTCCGCGGCGGTGGCGAAGTAGACGCCGCTGCCCTCGAGGACCTCGCGGTTGAAGTCCACGTCGAAGGCGATGGCGGCGGCGCCCGCACCGAGCGCGCGGAGCAGGGACGGGTTCGTGCCACCGACGGAGTGACCGTGCAGGTAGGTGGCGGCGGAGCCGTAGAGCTGGTCGAGCAGCTCCTGGTCGTACACGCCTCCGAGGAAACGGACCCGCTCGTCACCCAGGGCGCGCACCCGTGCGGTGTACTCGTCGGCGTAGGGCGCCGAGCCCACCACGACGAGCGGCAGGCGCGCGCCGCTCGCCACGTACCCCTCGACGATCAGGTGCACGTGGTTCTCCGGCTCGAAGCGCGCCACGACGAGGTGATAGCCGCGCGCGGTCAGCCCGAGCTCGGCGAGCCGGTCGGCGCGGACGTCGAGGAGCGGGGCGCCGTAGGCGATCAGCTCGGTGCCGGCGCCGAACTCCTGCCGGTAGTAGTCGGCGATGCCCTGCGCGTCGGCGATGAGGGCGTCGGACCAGCGCACGGCGAGGCTCTCGGCGGCACGGTAGTAGCGGCGGCCCGCCGCGCCCCACTTGGCCCGCTTCCACTCCAACCCGTCGACGTGGGTCACGACCGGGATCCGGGCGACGCGGATGGCCGGGAGCAACGGGGAGTTCGCGGCGTTGAAGAGGACTGCGGCGTCGACCCGGTGCGTCAGGAGGTGCCCGATCGACAGCGCCGAGTGGGTCAAGGTCTCGAGGGACCTCGTGCGGGCGGCGGGGAGGTGCACCAGACGCATCCCGAGGAACGAGGCGGCCGGCGGCTCGGTCGCCCCCGGGATCGACCGGCAGTACACGGTGACGTCGTGACCGCGGTCGGCCAGTCGGCGACCGACCTCCTCGACGCAGGTCTCGAACCCGCCGTAGCGCGCGGGGACCCCGCGCGTGCCCACGAGAGCCACGCGCAGAGCAGCCGGACGCGGCATGACGCCTCCTCGTGTCCGCCGACGGAGCCGGCGGACGGCACCAGTCGTCAGACCGGTCGTTCGACCGGCCTGATCATGGTCAGGCGCAGCGCACGGCGCCGTCATCCCTCCGGGGGGTGAGGGGAGAACGGCGCCGTGCACAGAGCGTCGTCGGCGATCACCTGTCCGTGCGGCACCGCCAGGGGCCGGGTGCCGGACGGTGACCGTCCGTCACCCGGCCCGGCGGGTCACGGCTTGGTGCCCGCCGCGCCGACCCACAGGTTGTCGATCTGCAGGGTCTGGGTGACCGTCGCCTTGCCGGAGTCGTACAGCTCCACGTAGACGCCGCCCGCGTTCTGCAGCGCCGCGGTGGTGTCGCTCGCCGTGACCTGCCACGCCGCCGGCTCCGTCGTGCCCGTCGGCCACGCCTTGGCGCGAAGCGCGGTCGTCCCCGAGCCGCTGGTCTCCATCCGCACGGTCAGCGACGTCCCGGCCGCGAACGTCCCCGGCAGGGTGTAGGAGGCCACGTCCGTCTCGTTACCACTGACGATGGTGGCCAGCACCAGCGTCACCGAGCCGTCCGGGGCGTAGTAGACGATCGTCTCGTACAGGCTCGAACCCACCTGCCGGGTGCCGAGCGAGACGAAGCTGCCGCCCCCGGCCGGTGCCTTCTGCAGGGTCACATCGGCCTGCAGAGCCACATCCCGCGCCGAGATGCCCAGCGATGCTCCGGTGGTGACCCCCGCCCCGGCGGTCAGCCGGCCCGAGCCAGCCGTCACCGAGGTGTTGGACGCCGCACCGGTGATCGTCCACGCGCCACCGACATCGGCGCTGCCCCAGCCACCGGCCACCTCACGACCGAAGGCATCCGAGGCCAGCGCCCCCCCAGCCGGCGGCGGCGGTGGCGGCGTCGCCACGGTCACCGACTTGGTCGCCGTGCCCGTGCCACCGGAGTTGTCGGTCACCGTCAGGCCCACCTGGTACGTGCCGGCGGCGGCGTAGGTGTGCGAGGCGGTCTTGCCCGTCCCGCTGGCGCCATCACCGAAGGTCCACGCGTAGGAGGCGATCGAGCCGTCCGGGTCCGTGGACGAGGAGGCGTCCACGGCCAGCGCCAGTCCGGCGGGCGCCGCGGTGAAGGCCGCTGTCGGAGTCACGTTGGCGGGCGGCGGGGCCGCGGCCCCTGGCGCCGTGACGCTCAGGTTGGCCAGCCGCACGGCCGCGGCCGTCGTCGCCGCCTTCGACGTGTACAACTCGGCATACAGGCCGCCGGAACCCTGCAGGGCCCCGGTCGTGTCGCTGGCCGACACCTGCCAGGTCGTCGGCTCGGCCGTCGTCGACGGCCAGACCCGGGCCCGCAGGGTCGTCGTCCCCGAACCGACCGCCTCGAACCGCAGCCTCAGCACGGTCCCCGGCGTGTAGTTGCCCAGCACCGGGGTGTACGCCAGCTGCGTCTCCGCACCGTTGACCACCGCCGACAGGCTGAGTGCGACGCCGCCGTCGGAGGTGTAGTTCAGCTGGGCGTTGTAGCGGGTGGAGCCGTTGTTGCGCGCCCCGAGCGAGTAGAAGGCACCGTTGCCCGTGGGCGCCTTCTCCAGGGTGACGTCCCCGGTCACCGACACGTCCCTGGCCGAGAAGGGCAGTGCGGCGGCCACGTCGACGCCGGCCGCCGCGGTGAGCCGGCCGTAGCCGCTGCTCACCGAGGCGTTCGCCGCCGGGCCGGCGATCGTCCACGTTCCGCCGACATCCGCGGTTCCCCAGCCGGCGGCGAGCTGTCGGCCGAACGCGTCCCGGGCCAGCACGGTTCCGGCCCCCGGCGGGGCGACCACGGTGACGGACCGGGTGGCCGTCGCCGCGGCGCCGCCGTTGTCGGTCACGGTGAGCTTCACCGCGTAGGTGCCGCCCGCCGTGTAGGTGTGCGACGCGGTCTTGCCCGTGCCGGACGACCCGTCGCCGAAGTCCCAGGCCCACGAGGCCACCGTGCCGTCCGGATCGGTGGAACCCGATCCGTCCACCGACACCGTCTGGTCCGTGACCGAGGAGGTGAACGACGCGGTCGGCGTCGCGTTGGCCGCCGGCGTGGTGCGACCGAGGGTGGAGTGGCTGGCCACCTGGGCGGCGGTCAGGACGCGCGAGTAGACCGCGACGTCGTCGATCGTGCCCTGCAGCCACGGACCGCTGCCGTCCCAGGTGCCGTCGCCACCGATCCGCCAGTAGCCGGTGAGGTGCTGCCCGGACGTGCCGTCGGAGGCGGTCCCGGCGAGCTTGCCGTCCAGGAAGAGCGACGAGCCGGCCGGACCCATGGTGGCCACCACGTGGTGCCACTTGCCGTCGTTGTACCCGGCGGCGCTGCTCACGGTGACGATGTGCCTCGGGTAGATGTTGAACGAAACCTGCCCTGAGCCATTCAGCGCGATGAACCGGTCGTGCATGCCACTGAGGGTGCCGGCCCTACTGTCGCCGAAGCCGACCACCTGGCCGCCGGTCTTCGAGGTCGTGGAGAACCACGCTTCCATGGTCATGACGTCCGGTGCGTTCACCGCGGCCTGGGTCCCCACGCTGCCCGTCGAGGTGCCGCTGAACGACGCCGCCGTGTCGGCCCGTCCGCTCAGCGCGCCGGTCCGGCCGAGGGTGACACCGCTGGTCCGGGTCGCGTCGAACGTGCCCACCGTGTCGCGCATGGTGGTCCCGCTGGTCTCGTCGAGCCGCCAGTACGACGTGGGGCCGTCGTTGATCACTGCGGTGGCGTAGTCGTCCGGTTTCGCCGTGCCGGTGCTCGCCACGGTGATCGACGTCGGATCGCCGGTCACCGAGTTGCCGAAGGCATCTCGCGCGGTGACGCGATAGGTCACCGACGTCCCGGCCGGCGCGCTCCGGTCCAGGAAGCTCAGCATGGGCATGTTCCAGAACGTCGACGTCCCCGTGGTCGAGTAGACCGGGACGCCGGGCTTGTCACTGCGGAAGACGTCGTAGGTCAGCGACGCGTTGTCCTCGTCCCAGGTCGTCTGCCACGAGAGGCGGACCGTGCCGCCCGCCGTGCTGACGGCCTTCGGCTGCAGGCCGGCGGACGCCTCCGGGCCGACCTTGTTGGGTGCGATGCGGGGCACCGCGAACCGGACCAGGCCCTGCTGGGAGCCGTTGTTCACGGAGGGGAACTCGCCGCCGTAGACGACGTAGTCCGCGTTGCCACTGACGCTCCACGCGGCCTGGTACTGACCGGTGTAGGTACCGGGCTCCAGGTACGGGAACCAGTCGAGCAGGGTCGGGGACGGCTGACCGATGAAGTTGCCGGTCTGCTCACCGACGTGACCGGTCGCCGCCTTGCTGAACGCGGTCGCGCGGTGGCCGATGGGCGTGGCGCCGCCGTCCTCCCAGAAGCCCCCGATGTTCTCGCAGATGTGCTCGTGGCTGGCGACGTACTCCACCGTTCCGGTAGCGAACACCGAGTAGGTGTCACCGTGGCAGTCGTTGACCCACTTCACCGCACCTCCGCTGGGAGCCACGGCCAACACACCTTCGAAGTTGCCGCTGCCGTTCCACGAGAAGCCCGACGCGTACACCGTGTCGGAGTCCGTGGACAGCGAGAGGATGGCGGAGTCCGGGCCCCCGTTCCGGGTCGCCGTGCTGGCCGCGAAGGGCAGGGTCGCTCCGGTGGTCGCGTCGACCTCCCCGAGGGAGTTGACCGGCCGCCCGTTCAGCTGCAGGAAGTTGCCCGCCACGACGACGGCGGAGTTGTTGTTCACCAGGGCCAGGGCGTTGACCTGCTGATCCACGGCCGGCGCCCAGGGCAGCAGCTGCCCGGTGCTCGCCGAGAAAGCCGCCAGGTAGTCGCGGTTGCCGCCGCTCACGTTGCCCCAGTCGATCCCGCCGACGTAGACCGTGGAGGCGGTCGCGACGACGGCGCGGACCTCTGATTCGAACACCGGCTTGAAATCGTCGAGCAGGGCGCCGGTCGCGGTGCTGTAGGTGGCCAGCCGGTAGCGGTTCTGACCGTTGGCCGCAGTGAAGTCGCCGCCGACATAGAGACGCGAGCCGTCCGGGGACGCGGCCACGGTGAGCGCCTGCGCGTTCAGGTCGGGAGCGAAGCCGGTGATCAGGTCACCGGTGCGGATGTCGTAGGCGAGCAGGTTGTTGCGGACCGTCTCGTTGACCCCTGCGGGGGAGCCGGCCGGCCGGGCCCGGGTGAACTGACCGGCCGCGTAGACGGTGTTGCCCACGACCACCTGCGACCAGACCACGCCGTCGACCTGCACGGTCGGCAGGGCGTCCGCGCTGACCGTGGCAGGCGTGGCCGGCAGGGCGGGGTCGGCGGGCGCACTGTCGGCCCGCGCGGGGGATGTCGGAACTGTGGTGACGCCCGCGACGACGAGCAGCCCGAGCAGCGCAGCGAGGGCGAGCCGGGCGGGGCGGGAAGGACGACGGATCACTACGGTTCCCCGATCGATGAGCGGCAGACGGTCCCCCGTACCAAGCGAGGCAGGACCGGGACGACGAGAAGCGGACGCGCGGTTCACCGGACCGGCCCGGAGAAGACGGCTGTGCCGACCTGCGGACCGACGGCGACGGTCACGGTCACCAGATCGCGACGGTCCTGGGGCACGGTGAAGGCGTAGGTGCCCTCCGCGGAGGCGCCCGGGGCCAGCGACCCCGTCAGGTGCGGCCCGGACTGCTCGGTCACGGGCACGGCAGGGGCGCCCTCGACGCCGGTGTAGAGGTTGACGGCGACGGCGTCGAGGGACACCGGCGAGCCCGTCGTGTTGGTCAGCTCCACGATCAGCCGCAGAGCCGGACCGCTGACCTCACCGGGGATGCGGGCGTGGGCGTTCACCGCGCGCAGGTCGGCGAGCCGGGCGCGGACGCCGCCGCCGACCTGTGACGTCTCGGCGAGCGCCACCGGCTTGGCAGCGGGCGGCAGGCCGGGGACGTCCGCGACGACGGAGACTGGCACATCGACCGGAGGGGTCGACGCGAGCGCCACCGGGTGACCTGTGTCGCGCGCCACGACCGGAGCGTGGGTCGCGGCCACCGCCGGTGCGGCGCCATCCGAACGGATGGCCAGCCACGTACCTGCACCACCGAGGAGCATCAGGACGAGAAGGGCCACCGCCCAGCGGGCGGGCCGGCGGGCACGACGATCGGCCGCAGGGGCGCGGCGCGGTCCGAAGGCGCGCATCAGTACGCCCCCGATCCGGCGAGCACCGCTCGGCCGGTCTTCCACAGGATCAGCGCGTCGAGGGCCAAGGACCAGTTCTCGACGTAACGCAGGTCCAGTCGCACGGTCTCCTCCCAGGGCAGGTCG
>JAODNJ010000588.1 GCA_025465155.1 Frankiales bacterium | reverse complement strand
CTGCCCCGGCCCGAGGCGGCACCGGCCCTGCTCGAGGGCCGGATCGCGGTCGTGACCGGCGCCGCGCTCGGGATCGGCGCGGGCATCGCCGCAGCGCTCTCGCACCACGGTGCGACGGTGCTGCTCGTCGACCGGGACGAGGCCGCGGTCCACGAGACCGCCGGCCGCCTCGCGGCCGGCCTCGGACCGCCCCCGGCGGTCCTGGTCGCCGATGTCACCGATCCCGACGCGGCGGGACAAGTGCTCCGGTCCGCCGGCGCGCTGGGCGGGGCCGACGTCCTCGTGAACAACGTCGGCGACTACCGGCCGAACGGTCCGTTTCTCTCGACGACCGAGGAGGACTGGGCGCGGGCGTGCGACCTCAACCTGATGCACGTCCTGCGGATGACGCACGCCGTCCTCCCTTCGATGGTCGAGCGGGGAGGCGGTGTCGTCCTCAACGTCTCGTCGGTCGAGGGTCAGCGGGGCATCCCCGGCAACGCGGTGTACGGCGCCATGAAGGCGGCCCTCTCCTCCTTCACGGCAAGCCTCGCCGTCGAGGTGGGGCAGTACGGCATCCGCGTCAACTGCCTCGCGCCCGACCTGACCGACACGCCGCAGACGCCGATGTGGGCCAGCACCGACGAGCGGTACGCCGACCACGTCGGCAAGTGGGTGCCGGTCGGCCGGTTCGGTCATCCGGTCGACCACGGCGACGCGGCCACGTTCCTGGTCTCGGACCAGTCCCGCTTCGTCACCGGGGTGACGTTGCGCGTCGACGGCGGGACGCTGGCCGCGCCCGGCTGGTTCCGCCGCACCGAGACGACGTTCACCAATATGCCGCGGCCGTTGCGGTGACGCGGCCGGCGACACGGCCGATGCCCGAGGGGGATGAGAAGGCCCCAGACCAACCAAGCGCTTGGTACACTGCCGCCTCGCGACGGCGGCGTGATCGAGACGGCGGGGTGCAGGTGGCGGACAAGCGGATGACCGCGGAGCAGGTCGTGGCGGAACTGCGCTCCGGGATGACGATCGGCATCGGCGGGTGGGGGTCGCGGCGCAAGCCCATGGCGCTGGTCCGGGCGATCCTCCGTTCGGACCTCAGGGACCTGACCGTCGTGAGCTACGGCGGCCCCGACGTGGGCCTGCTCTGCGCCGCGGGGAAGCTCAAGCGCCTGGTCTACGGTTTCGTCTCGCTCGACTCCATCCCGCTCGAGCCACACTTCCAGGCCGCACGGCAGGCCGGGACCCTCGAGGTCAGTGAGTGGGACGAGGGCATGCTGCAGTGGGGCCTGTACGCGGCCGGACTGCGGCTGCCGTTCCTCCCCACCCGGGCCGGACTGGGCTCCGACGTCATGCGGGTCAACCCCGACCTGCGGACCGTGGCGTCGCCCTACCCGGACGGGGAGGAGGTGCTCGCCGTCCCAGCCCTCCACCTCGACGCCGCCCTCGTGCACCTCAACCGCGCGGACGCGGCCGGCAACGCGCAGTTCCTGGGACCCGATCTCTACTTCGACGACCTGTACTGCATGGCCGCCGAGCGGGCCTACGTCTCCTGCGAGCGGATCGTCTCGACCGAGGAACTGGCGTCCGCCGGACTGCCGACGCAGAGGGTCCCGCGCTGGATGGTCCACGGGGTGGTGAAGGCGCCCAACGGCGCGCACTTCACCTCCTGCGCGCCGGACTACGAGCGCGACGAGGGCTTCCAGCGGGAGTACGTGGCGGCCGCCAAGGATCCGGATCTCTGGGCGGCGTTCGTGGCCGACTACCTCGGCGGCGACGAGGAGTACTACCAGAAGGCCGTCGCCCGGCGACCGGTCGAGGTGGCGGAGTGAGCGCGCCGGCGGCCCTGCAGGTCACCCGGGCCGATGTGTGCTGCGTGGCTGCGGCCGAGGCGTGGCGCGGCGACGGCGAGATCTTCGCCAGCCCGATGGGCGTGATCCCCACCATCGGCGCGCGCCTCGCGCGCGCCACCTTCGAACCGGACCTGCTGCTCTCCGACGGCGAGGCGACCTTCGTGACGGGGACCTGGGCCGTCGGCACCCCGCCGGTGGGCGCCGCCGAGGCGGGCATCGCCTACCGCACCGTCTTCGACATCGCCTGGGCCGGCAAGCGGCACGTGATGATGGGCCCGGTGCAGATCGACCGGTACGGCAACGCCAACATCTCCGCGATCGGGGACTTCTTCCGGCCGACCCGCCAGCTCCTGGGCGTGCGGGGAGCGCCCGGGAACACGGTCAACCACCCGACCAGCTACTGGCTGCCCCGGCACACCCGGCGGTCGTTCGTCGCGGCCGTCGACGTGGTGTGCGGCGTCGGCTACGACCGGGCGGCCGCGGCCGGCCCGTCCGCCCGTCGATTCCTGGAGCTGCGCCGCGTGGTCACCAATCTCGCCGTGCTGGACTTCGCCACGCCCGACCACCGGATGCGGCTCGCCTCGGTGCATCCGGGCGTGACGGTGGAGGAGGTCGTGGAGAACACCGGCTTCGAGCTGGTGGTGGAGGGGGAGGTGCCCGAGACGCCGGTGCCCGTCGAGGAGAAGCTCCGGCTCATCCGCGTCCTCGATCCGCACGGCGCGCGGTTCCGCGAGGTGCCGGCATGACCGGTCCGGTCGTCCCCGCGGCAGGCTCCGGCGGGGCAGCGCCCTCCGGGCACCACCCCGCCCTGCGTACCGCAGCCTGCGAGCTGTTCGGCATCGACTACCCGATCGTGCAGACCGGCATGGGGTGGGTGGCCACCCCCCGGCTCACGGCGGCCACGGCCAACGCCGGGGGCCTCGGCATCCTCGCCAGCGGCACGCTGACCGTCGAGGAGACCGACCTCGCGATCCGGCGGACCAAGGAGCTGACCGATCGGGTGTTCGCCGTGAACATGCGCGGCGACGCGCCGGATCTGCCCGAGCGTGCCCGGCTGCTGGTCAAGCACGGCGTGAAGGTGGCGTCGTTCGCGCTGGCGCCCAAGGAATCGGTCATCAAGGACCTCAAGGACGCGGGCCTCGTGGTCGTGCCGTCCATCGGCGCCCGCCGGCACGCCGAGAAGGTCGCCGCCTGGGGCGTCGACGCCGTCATCGTCCAGGGCATGGAGGGGGGCGGCCACACCGGCCAGGTGCCCACCTCGATCCTGCTGCCGTCCGTCGCCGACGCGGTGGACATCCCGGTGATCGGCGCCGGCGGGTTCAACAACGGCCGGGGCCTCGTCGCCGCCCTCGCCTTCGGCGCGGCCGGCATCGCGATGGGCACCCGCTTCCTGCTCACCAGCGACAGCGAGGTGCCCGACAACGTCAAGGCCGAGTACCTCACGCGCACGGTCAACGACACCGTCGTCACCTCGGTCCTGGACGGCGTCCCGCAACGGATCCTGCGCACCCCGTTCGCCGAGAAGCTGATCAACAGCAGCGCGGTGTCCCGGCTGCCGCGCTCGCTGCGCAGCGCCGTGCAATTCCACAAGATGTCGCGGACGCCCTGGTTCGACATCGTCCGGGAGGGCCTGGCGATGAAGAAGTCCCACGAGCTGTCCTGGACCCAGGTGGTCATGGCGGCCAACACGCCGATGATGCTGCGGGCGAGCATGGTGCAGGGCCGGACGGATCTGGGCACGCTGGCGAGCGGTCAGGTCGCCGGGGTGATCGAGGACCTGCCCAGCTGCGCCGAGCTGATCCAGCGGATCATGGCCGAGGCGGACGCGGTGCTCGAGCGCCTGGCGCCCGCTCCCGTTCCCGCCCGCTGACGGGCCGGTCGCGGGGTCAGAACCCGTAGGTCCCCAGCCCGCCGTCCACGTCGACGGCGGCGCCGTTGACGTAGCCCCCGTAGGGCGAGACGAGGAAGAGGATCAGGGCGGCGATCTCGTCGGCGCTCCCGTACCGCCGCACCGGGACGTTGGCGGCGCGCGAGCCGAAGACGGCCTCCGGATCGGTCCCGGTCGCCGCCGCCACCTCCTGGGCCGTGCGTTCCCACATGGGCGTGCGGACCAGTCCGGGGAGCACGGAGTTGACCGTGATGCCGTCCGGTCCGTACTTCTTCGACAGCGCGCTCGCGGTCGCGATCATCGCCGCCTTCGACGCGGCGTAGTCGATGAGCGCGGGGTTGGGGTACTTGGCGCCCGTCGTGGACACCATGACCACCCGGCCGAAGCCGCCGCGGCGCATGGCGGGTAGCAGCCGGCGGGTGCAGCGCACCGCGGAGAGCAGGTTCAGCTCGAACAGGCCGGTCCAGTCCTCGTCGCTCATGTGCAGGAAGTTGCGCGACGGGGAGTTGCCGACGTTGTTCACGAGGATGTCGGCAGCGCCCAGATCCGCCTCGACGGAGTCCAGGAAGGCGTGCGTGGACGCCGCGTCGGAGAGGTCGGCCGGGTAGCTGCGGACCGGACCGGGGAGGTCGGTCAGCTCGCCGGCCAGGCGGTCGGCTGCCTCCGCGCCGCGCGCGCAGAACGCGACGCTCGCTCCGTGGGCGGCCAGCGCGCGGACCGTGGCGGCGCCGATGCCCTCGCTGGCCCCGGTGACCACCGCCACCCGGCCGCGCAGGTCGATGCTCATGGGCCAGGTCAGCTCGTCGGGCACCGGCGCTCCAGCGTTCGGGCAATGGGGGACGGACGGAAAATATCAACCAAGCGCTCGTTCGACCAGGGTCGCGGGGGTGCGCGCCCCCTATCCTGCAGCCGTGCCCGGGGAGGACCGGTCGGCCGGGGTCGTCGACGTGCACCAGCACCACGGCCACGTGGCGCACTCACCCGCAGGCGGGGCCGCGCCGGGCGGGCCGGACGTCGAGATCGCCGCCCGGCGCCGGGCCATGGCCTCCCTGGGAGTGGCGCGCGCCGTGGTGCTCCCCGGGAACTCCTACCTCCGCCCCCGCGGGCTGGCCGACACCCGCGAGGTGAACGACGGGATCCGCGCCTACTGCGACCGGGACCCGGACCGTTACGTGGCCGGCGCCGGCGTCGTCGAACCGCTGTACGGCGCCGCCGGGTTGCCGGAGATCCGGCGCATCGCCGAGCTCGGGTTGATCGGCGTCTCCTACCACGCGCGGTTCCAGGGCGTGGCGGCGAACGACGGCTGGATCCTCCGTCACCTGGAGGTCATGGCCGAGCTCGGACTCGTTCCGTTCGTCCACTCCTACGCCGAGTCCGCGCTGGAGGCGCCGCTGCTGATCGCCGACCTCGCCCGCGCCCACCCGGAGCTGACCATCATGGTGCTGGACGGCCTCTCCTCCTACCACCACACCCTGGAGTGCATCGCGCTGGCCGAGCGGCACGACAACGTCGTCTTCGACACCGCCATGGCGTTCAACCCGCTGGCCCTCGTGCAGTTGTCCGCGGCGGTGGGCGCCCACCGGCTGCTGTTCGGCAGCGACATCTACTCCCACCCCCACACGTTCGTCACCGCGAACACGCCCGATGCCCTGCGCGCGGCCGGCTTCGACGCCGACGAGCTCACCGGGATCCTCGGCGGCAACGCCCGTCGCCTCCTGCCGATCGGCTGAGGCCAGCCGGCCGCCGGGAGGCGGGGGAGTGCGCTCAGGGCGTGGGGAGAGGGGCCTCCGCGGCCGCGGCCTCGCGGGCCTCGTTCGCTCGGATGGCCGGGATGATCTCGCGGCCGAAGAGCTCGATCGAGCGCATCAGGTCCTCGTGCCGCAGCTCCGCCAGCTGCATGACGCAGACGATGCGGTCGGCGCCGGCCTGCCGGTAGCGCTCCAGGTTGGCCACGACGGCCGCCGGGTCGCCCACGCAGAAGGCCCCGGAGTCGATCATCTTCTCGTAGGCGTGCGGGTCCTTCATGTCGCTGGACCGCATCCCGGTCTGCAGGGTGCCTCCCGTCACCAGCCCGCTGCGACGGCTCTCGGCGTGGAAGCGGTAGGAGTCCGGCACCGATTCGAGCGGTTGTCCCGACCAGTCGTTGGCGTAGATCGCCCCGAGGCACTGCAGGTACCACATGGCCGCTTGCCCGCCGAGCACGCGGGCGCGGTCGTCGTCATCGTTGGTGAAGGCGCAGGTGAACAGGGCGCACTGGTCGTTGACGAACAGGCCCAGCGGGTCACTCGGATCGGCGACCGCCGCCTTGTACGCCGCGATGCCCTCCCGGGCGCTGTCCGGGCCGCCCAGCTGCGGCATCAGCAACCCGAGGCCCTTGCTCCCCGCGAGCGCGCAGGTGTCGGGCTGCGTGGAGGCTACCCACAGCGGCGGGTGCGGCTGCTGGACGGGCCGCGGGACGACGGTGATCTCGTCGTCCCACGAGAAGTGCGTGCCGTGGTAGCTGAACTTCTCCTTCGTCCACAGCTGTGGCAGCAGGCGGGTGGCCTCCTCCCACTCCTCGCGGGTCTTGGCGACGTCGACCCCGAAGGCGCGCAGCTGGTACGGGCTGCTCGACCGGCCGGTGCCCATCTCCAGGCGGCCGTCGGACAGGATGTCGAGGACCGCGGCCCGTTCGGCGACGCGGATGGGGTGGTTCACGCGGCCGGGCATCAGGGCCACGCCCAGGCCGATCCGGATCCGGTCGGTGCGCTGGGTGAGGGCGCCGAGGATCGCGTCGGGGGCCGAGGAGTGCGCCGCCTCCTCCAGGAAGTGGTGCTCGACGAACCAGACGGTGTCGAAGCCCATCCGATCGGCGAAGACCGCCTGCTCCAGGGCCTCGTGGAACCGGTCGCGCTCCTTACCCTCGTGCCAGGGACGCGGCACCTCGACCTCGAAGAGCAGATCAACTTTGAAGGACATCGCGCCACCGTTCTGTATGCTGAACGCTGATCCAGGATCCGAAACAGAGGCTAGGGCGGCGTCCCCGTCCGGTCAATGGCTACCCGTGTGCGGAGGCGGCTCGATGGCGACTGCGGTCCCGGCCCTGCACCGAGCCAACCGCGTCCTGGCCCTGCTGGCCGCCCGGGCCCCCCAGCGGCTCACGGTCTCGCAGGTCGCTGCGGAGCTCGCGATGTCGAAGGCCACGTGCTTCGCCCAGCTCGGCGCGCTGACCGACCTCGGGTGGGTGGTGCGGGCCGAGCCGGACAAGACCTACGGCCTCGGGCCGGAGCTGGTACGTCTCGGCTGGGCCAGCATCGAGCACGCCGGCGTGGCCGCCCCAGGCGTGCACGTGGCCCGGCGGGAGATGTTCGGGCTGGCGACGGCGCTCGACGTCGGCTGCTTCCTCTGCCGCCTGGTCGAGGACGACATGGTCATCCTCGATCGCGCCGGTGCCGAGCTGCCCGAGTTCGGGCTGCCCGGGATCGACGCGCTCCGCGTCCCGGCTCGTCCGCCCCTCGGATCGGTCTACTTCGCGTGGTCAGGGCAGGGCGAGATCGACGCCTGGCTGCGCCGGGCGGGCGCGGCCACCGCCGGTCCGGAGCGGGACGCCCAGCTGCGCGCGCTGGCCGCCATCCGCGCGCGCGGCTACTCGACCGGGGGTGGCCGGGAGGTCCAGCTGCAGCTCGAGGAGCTCATCGAGCGACTGGCCACCAGCACCAGCAGCGAACGCGTCGCCCTCGCACTCAGCGTCGCCGACCTGGTCCGCGGCACGCCGGAGGGCGACGGCCCGCACCATCCCGTCCCGCACCTCATCGCCCCCGCATTCGGGCCGACCGCCGAGGTGGCCCTCACCCTCACCATCGTGGGACGGCCGGGGCAGCTGCACAGCGGGAACGTCGAGCGCTTCGCCGGTCCCCTGCTCGCCGCGATGGACCGGGTGACCGCGGCCCTCGGGGGCCGCCGTCCCGAGCCGTCACCGCCCGCCGGCTGAGTCCAGGAACGTCCGGAGACGGTCGCCGAGCCGGCCGAGGAGCAGAACAGCTTCGTCGCGGTGACCCTCCTGCCAGTCCGCGGTGATCCCCGCGAGCGCGGTCAGCCACGCCGACTGGACCGCGTCGAGGGCCCGTCGGCCGGCCGGGCTCAGCCGCAGGACGGCGGCCCGCCGGTCGTCCGGGTCGACGGTGCGCTCCACGAGACCCGCCGCGACGAGCTGGCTGGCCCTTCGGCTGGCCCCGGAGCGCTCCAGGTCCAGCGAGGCGGCGAGGTCTCCGACGCGGACCGGCTCGGCGCTGCTGATGTGGGCGAGGGTGAGGTAGAGGTGCTCGTCGATGTCCACCCCGGCGAGTCGGCCGATCACCGCATGGAGGGCCGGCGAGCGCAGCGTACGGCTGAGCCGGGTGAGCTGGCGGTCGAGGTCCAGCACCCATCCGCGGTCGTCCTCGGCCACGCCGCCAGCGTACCGGCGCGGGCCAGATGCGTGCGTCGCGCACATATCTCTGCTAGCGTCCGGCCATGGATGCCGCAGCGGTCCGCGAAGCCGTCGACCCGCTGGCGCGCCTGCTGCGGGCCGACGGGGCCGATCTGGTCCTCGACCTCGTCGATGCCGGCCAGGACCTCATCCGTCTCCGCGTCGAGCTCGGGGCTGCGGCGTGCGTCGAGTGCGTGCTGCCCCCGGCGCAGCTGGCCGAGGTCATCGGCGAAGCGCTGCGCGAGACGTGCGGCACGGAGTTCGAGCTGGAACTCCTGGACCCGCGCGGTGCGGTGCGCCGCCTGGTGGCCTGACCTGGTGGCCTGACCTCACCGGACCCGACCTCGAGGGAGTCGCTTCGATGACTGCGGTGGACGCCGATCGCACGGTGTGGCGTTTTCCCCGGCCGACGGCCGCACCTCGCGGCGACACGGCGGCGCCGACGGCCACCCTCGACGGGCCCATCGCGGGCCGGCGCATCGGCCTGCGGCACGAGGGGTCCTGGCGGTCCTGGCTGTTGATCGTCGACGACTGGGTGGGCCGGCTGCGGGCCCACGGAGCCGAGCCGGTCGTCCTCCAGGCCGGGGGGCGCGTGGGCATCGACGGGGTGCGGACGCACCACGACATCACGGTGTGGGCCGACGAGGTCGAGGCCGGCATCTCCGGACTGGGCACGTGCGGGTCCTGCACGTCCAACAGCGTGCGGGACGCAGTCACCCTGGAGGCCCTGGGCAAGCCCGCCGTCGTCGCGGTCTGCGGGGAGTTCCTGCAGCATGCGCGGAACATGGCCCGCTACCTCGGGCACGCCGACCTGAAGATCCTGGAGCTGCCCTATCCGCTCGAGGCGCGGCCCGCGGACGAGCTCCGGGAGATCGCCGAGGCGTACTACCCGCGCTTCGTCGACCTCCTCGGCGGCCGGCGATGACCGGGTCCGCGGGATCCGGCGGCTTCGTCGAGGTCGCCGCCGATCCGGTCGCGCTCTACGAGCTCTCGCTCGCCGAGGGCTGGGGAGACGGCGCCCCGCTGCTGCCGCCCACCGAGGACAGGCTGGAGGCACTGCTCGGCGCGACGCCCCACGACCGCGGTTCCGTCCTCGGCGACGTGCCGCCGCGGTTCGGCACCGCGACCGTGGAACTCGTCGCCGTCAACGCCGCCATGGCCGGCGTCGAGCCCCGGGCGTTCGGCCACGTGCTCGCCGCCATGCAGGCCGTCCTGGAGCCGGACTGGAACGCCTTCGGGCTGACCACGACCACGTCGAGCGTCTGCCCCATGCTCATCGTCAACGGTCCCAGCCGCGACGTCCTCGGGATCGACTACCGGGCCGGCTGTCTCGGCGGTGCCGGGGGGCGCGGGTCCATGACCATCGGGCGAGCGGTGTCGCTCTGCCTGCGGAACATCGGCGGCCAGCGGGCGGGGGAGACCTCGCGCACCGTCTTCGGTCAGCCGGCCCGGTTCGGCCTGTGCTTCGGCGAGTGGGAGGAGCGCTCACCCTGGCCGAGCCTTGCCTCCCGGCGCGGGTTCCTGCCGTCCCAGGACGTCGTCATGGTGCACGGAGGCAAGGGGACCTACCCGCTCGCCGACGTCAACAACGACGATCCCCGCGACCTCACCTACGCGATCGCCAAGTCGCTCGCCTTCCCGCTGAACAACTGGTACCTCGAGCTCACGGGGGACAGCGGCCAGCTCGTCCTCCTGGTGAACCCGATGTGGGCCCGGCGCCTGGGCGAGGCGTTCCCGCGGGTCGAGGACTTCCAGCAGGCGCTGTGGGACGACGCGTGGCAGCCCGCCCAACTGTTCCGGCCGCTCAACCGTGCGGTGCTCGATGAGAAGGGGCGGATCGACGCGGGGGGCCGGGTGCGTCTGGCCTCGCGTCCTGACCAGTTCGTCCCGGTGGTGTGCGGCGGACTGGGCGGGCTGCACGGCGTCGCGCTGACCACCTTCGTGCAGAGCGAGATGCAGAGCGTGGCCGTCCCGCCGTCCTGACGCACGATGGGGCGGGACCTCCTCGGAGGTCCCGCCCCATCGTGCGTGCCCCGGCTCAGGACCCGGGAGCCCCGAACTGCCCGTCGACCACCTTGGTCGGCTTCACGAAGGCGAACGCGGTCGGGTCGATGTTGGCCGCGTGCGACTTGGTGCTGAAGTGGTACGCCGGGAAGATCGCCGTCTTCGGCCCCCCGGCTTGCAGGCCCTCGATCGCCTTGGCGATCTTGGTGCCGTCGGTCGTCGTGCCGGCCGCCTTGGCGCCCTCCGCCGCGAGGATCATCGCGTCGTAGGAGTAGGCCACGATGAGCGGTGCGGGGATGGGCCCGATGGCCTTCATGTCCTTGATCATGTCGGTCACCGCCTGCGGCTGGTCCTTCGAGTACGCGGTGCTGGCGAAGACGAGGGCCTTGACCTTGTTCTCCAGCGACGTGCCCAGCTGGCCGGTCGGCGGCGGCGTGTTCACCACCGGGGACACCATGAAGGCGTTGTCGCCGATGATCGGGACGTCCCAGCCCAGCCGGTCGCGGCCCTGGAGGACGTACCCGGACGGGGCGCCGAAGCTCGACACCATCAGGACGTCCGGGTTCTTGGACTTGAGCGCGGACAGCTGCGGGGTCACGTCGAGCGCGGTGAGGGCGAACTTCTCGTTGCCCACCAGCGTCAGACCCTTCGCCTGGCACTGCTTGGCGACCTCGTCGGTCTCCGAGTCGGCGAAGGCGCTGTCACCGTGCAGGATGCCGAACGTCTTCGCACCCTCCTTCTTCATCTCCGGGCAGAACGCGGCGGCGTAGTTCGCCGTCGACGGGGAGAGGTCGAAGTTGTAGGGCATCTTCGTCGGGTCGCTCGAGTCCGCCGTGGGGGACTGGTTGAACGACACGATCTTGTTCTGCGTGGTCAGCGGCAGCAGCGCCGCGGCCTGGGTCGACGAGTCCGCCTGCATGACGATGGCCGGCTTGTCGCTGCTGTTGAGCGCCGTCGTCAGCTTCGTCACCGCGGTGGTCACCTGGCCGGCGTCGTCTTCCACGTCGAGCTGAACGGGATGTCCGAGGACGCCGCCGTTCTTGTTGATCGTCGCGATGGCTGCCTTCGCAGCGTTCACCGACGTCGTCGCGTTGGCGCCCAGCACCGACGAGCTCAACGGGGTGATCAGCAGGATCCGCAACGGATCGGCGCTGCTGCTGGACCCGGATCCTGATGCAGACCCGGATGCCGAGCTGCCGCCGTTGCCTCCACAGGCGGCCGTCAGCAGCCCTGTCAGCGCGACGACCGCAACGAGGGTTTTCCTCACCAATGGCCTCCTCGACGTCCTCCCGAGCAAATGCTTGGTTCGCGCATGGTAGGGGCCTGTGGATCACGCGGTCCAGAGCCGGAGCGAAGGTCAGGAAGAAGGTGACCAGTTCGTTTCCGGCCCGTGACCACCGCCCGCAGGCCTCGGGAAACGGCCGGTTTCGGCACTCCGCTCCGCCCCCCGGCTCGCCCCGCCGGCGCCGGGCCGAGGTCGTCGGCATCGATTCGAACCCAGTCGGTCGAAAGTCGTGACCAAGCGCTTGGTCGTGTCCTAGGGTGTGCCACGACCGAGGGGTGGCTGTCGTCACACCCACCGGCCGAACCGGTCGTCGACCCGCGGTCGGTCCACCCGGTCGGGTCGCACGGAACGGGAGCGGTGGTAGTCGATGAGCACCGTCTGGGGAGGCCTCGCCCTCGGGGCGATCTACGCCTTGGTGGCGCTGGGCTACAACATCGTCTTCGTCTCCTCGAACGTATTCAACTTCGCGCAGGCCCAGCTGCTGATGCTGGGCACGTTCATCGCCTTCTGGGGATCGGTCACCCTGAAGCTGCCCACGGTCGTGGTGTTCCTGCTGTGCGCCGTGGTCGTCGGGGTGGTGGCCGTGGTCGAGGAGCGCACGGCGATCCGCCTGGTCCGGGGCACCGAAGGTCTCCTGGTGACGACGGTGGGGTTCGCGACGCTCCTCGACGGCCTCACCCAGGTGATCTGGGGCGGCCAGCCGTTGCAGGTGCCCTTCTTCGGGCCCAGCAAGGTGCTCGACCTGCTCAGCGGCAACGTGTTCCCCGTCGAACTGGTCCTCATCGGCGTCGCCGTGGTGCTGGCGCTGGGCTTCGTGGCGATCACCCGGGGATCGATGCTCGGCATCGCGCTCCTGGCGGTGTCCGAGGACCGCGAGGCCGCGCTGATGCGGGGGATCAACGTCCGGGCGGTGGCGATCGGCGCGTTCGCCGCCGCCGGCGTCGTCGCCGGTCTGCTCGGGCCGCTGATCGGGCCGAAGACCTTCGCCGTCGCGACCCTCGGGTCCTCGCTCGCGCTCAAGGGCTTCGTCGCGATGGCCATCGGCGGCTTCGGGAGTGCGCCGGGCGCACTGATCGGCGGCTTCGCCGTGGGGCTCATCGAGTCGGAGTCCGGTCGAT
This sequence comes from Frankiales bacterium, assembly GCA_025465155.1. Taxonomy (GTDB): domain Bacteria; phylum Actinomycetota; class Actinomycetes; order Mycobacteriales; family Geodermatophilaceae; genus Geodermatophilus. Next base: position 3,390 of record JAODNJ010000588.1, on the reverse strand, counting down.
ATCTGGGTGAGTCGTACTCGACCCTGATGATCTTCCTCGCGCTCTTGCTGGTGCTTCTGCTCGCTCCCAACGGGCTCTTCGGGCACGCCCGCGAACGGACGGTGTGATCATGGACGTCCCCGCTCTCGTCCGCCGGGTGCCGAGCTGGTTCCTGCCGCTCGTCGCGGCCGTCCTGGTCGCCCTCTTCCCGCTCTTCGGCGTCCAGGCCGACGTCCAGCGCCAGATCATCCTGATCTGCACGCTCGCGCTGGTCGTCAGCGGGCTGAACCTCAGTCTGGGGTACGCCGGCGAGCTGGCCCTGGGCCAGGCCGCCATCTTCGCCGGCGGGGCCTACGTGTCGGGGTACCTCGGCGCGCACGGCCACACCGAGCTGCTCCTGCAGCTGCTGGCTGCCGCCGTCGCCTCGTTGCTGATCGGGATCATCACCGGCGTGCCCGGGCTGCGGCTCGGCAGCTGGGCCCTGGCCATGGTCTCGTTCTTCCTGGTGCTCCTGGTCCCGGACATCCTGCAGCTGCTCAAGGAGCAGACCGGCGGGTCGTTCGGGCTCTCCGGCATCCAGTTCCCGACGCTGTTCGGCCTGACGTTGGACCAGGAAGGCTTCTACGTCTTCGTCGCGGTGTGCACGGCGCTGTGGCTGCTCATGCTGCGCAACCTGGTGACCTCACGGCACGGGACGGCCTTCCGGACCCTCCGGGAGAGCCCTGTGCTCGCCTCGTCGCTGGGCATCTCGGTGTTCCGGATGAAGCTGAGCGCCTACGCCATCGGGGCACTGCCCGCAGGCATCGCCGGCTGCCTGTTCGCCAACCTCGACCACTTCATCTCGCCCGATTCCTTCGGCTTCACCCTCTCCGTCTCGATCCTGGCCGCGTCCATCCTGGGTGGCTCGGCCAGCGTCTACGGCGCCCTGATCGGTGCGGCCATCCTGCAGCTCGGCCCCCTGGAGTCGACCTCGTTCCAGCAGTACGCGCTGGTGGTGTACGGGCTCCTGCTCGTCCTCGGCGGGGTGCTGCTCTCCAACGGCATCGCGGGGATCCTCGACCGGGTCCGCGTCCGGGCGCAGCGACGGTGGCTGCCCCGCCCCCGCTCGGCATCCTTCCAGGGCGAGCGGCTCCCGGCCATCGAGGGCCGGGGGCTGCAGGTCGAGGGCGCCGTCAAGTCGTTCGGGGGGGTGCAGGCCCTCCAGGACGTCTCCCTCCTGGCCAAGCCGGGGCAGGTGACCGCGCTCATCGGTCCCAACGGCTCCGGGAAGACGACCTTGCTGAACATGGTCTGCGGCTACTACCGGCTGGACGGCGGCACGATCCGGTTGGGGGACGAGCCGCTGTCCTCCACCCCCTACCAGGTCGCCCGGGCCGGCGTCGCCCGCACGTTCCAGACGCCGTCGATCCCTCCGCGGCTCACGGTGGCCGAGGCGGTGGCCGCCGGACGCTACGCCAGCCAGAAGGCGTCGTTCCTGTCCGCGGTGCTGCGGCTGCCCGGCTATCGGCGGGCGCGGAACACTGACGTCGAGGAGGCCCGCCGGGTCCTCGCCCTGGTCGGCCTCGAGGACCTCGAGCACGAAGAGGCCGCGTCGCTGCCCCTGGGCACCCGTCGGCTCCTGGAGGTCGCGCGCTCGCTCGTCTCCCGTCCGCAGGTGCTGCTGCTCGACGAGGCTGCCTCCGGTCTCGACGAGGACGAGGTCGAGCGGCTGGCCGTGCTCATCCGCACCATCCGCGACAGCGGCGGCACGGTGGTCCTCGTCGAGCACAATTTCCGGCTGGTGCTCTCGCTCGCCGACCACATCTACGTGCTGGCGCGCGGGCAGATCCTGGCGGCCGGCTCCCCCGCGGAGATCGAGGTGCATCCCGAGGTGATGACCGAGTACCTGGGCGTCAAGACACCAGCCGGCGAGCGGCTCCTGCAGACCGCCGGTCAGGAGAGCGCAGATGACTGATCCCGGAACCGTCCCGGCCGCCCGCAGGGCACCGGATGCGGCGGTCGCCTCGGAATCCCCGGTGCCGCTGCTGAGCGTCCGCGACCTGGTCGCCGGCTACGGCGACCTGCGCGTGGTCTGGGACGCGTCCTTCGACGTGCGCCACGGTCAGGTCACCGCGCTGCTCGGGCGCAACGGCGCCGGCAAGACGACGACGCTGCGTGCCATCGCGGGGCTCAACAAGCTGCACAGCGGCTCGGTGACGCTCAACGGGCAGGACCTGGCCGGCGTCCCGCCGCATCGGCGGATCCGCGCCGGCCTGGGGATGGTGCAGGAGAACAAGCGGGTGTTCAAGCGCCGGACCGTCGAGGCCAACCTGCTCCTGGGTGGCTACAGCCGGCGGGTCCGCCGCCGCAAGCTCAAGGACTCGCTGGAGGAGATCTACGAGCTCTTCCCGGCGTTGCGCGGCCGGGCGGGGACGCCCGCGGGCCAGCTCTCGGGTGGGCAGCAGCAGATGCTGGCGATCGGGCAAGCGCTCATGGGGAAGCCGAAGCTGCTCATGCTCGACGAGCCCTCGGCGGGCCTGGCTCCGGCGATCGTGGGCGAGGTCATGAACAGCGTCATGACGCTCAAGGCGTCGGGGCTCGGCATCCTGCTGGTGGAACAGGCGGTGGAGGCCGCCGTCGGGGTGGCCGATCAGATCACGGTGCTCGACGTGGGCCGGGTCGTGATGTCCGGACCCGTCGGGTCGATACCGGACCTCGAGATCATCAAGGACGCCTACTTCGGCCGCGGCCGAGGGCGCCCGGAGTGAGCCTCGCCGCCCCGCAGGGACGGCGGGAGCTCATCGTCGAGAAGGCAGCAGAACTCATCGCCCGAAAGGGCATCGCGGCGACGACCGTCCGCGAGATCAGCGACTCGGCCGGCATCCTCTCGGGCAGCCTGTACCACCACTTCGACTCGAAGGACGCCATCGTCGACGCGGTGATGTCCACCTACTTCACCGACCTGCTCTCCCGGTACCGCGCGGTCATGGAGAGCTCGACCGACGTGAAGGAACTGTTCCAGGGACTGGTCCTCGTGTCGCTGCGCACCGTCGACCGCCATCCGTCGGCCAACATGATCTACCAGCAGGACGTCGACTACTTCCGGGAGAACCCCCGGTTCCGGTACGTGCGGCTGGCGGCCGAGGAGGTGCGGCGCACCTGGATGACCGTCCTCGAGGCGGGCGTGCACGAGGGCGTGTTCCGGGCCGACATGCCGACCCGGTTCCTGTACCCGCTCCTGCGCGACGGGCTCTGGCTGACCGTCCGCTGGTTCCGGCCGACGACCGGATACGGCGTGGAGGAGTTCTCGGCGGACTGCTGCCGCGTCTACTACCAGGCCTTCGCGTCGACCGCATCGCTCGAGTCGATGCTGGTCAAACGCCAGGCGGCGATGCGGGAGATGGCGGCCGCCGCCGGCGCGACGTCCCGACG
>JAODNJ010000326.1 GCA_025465155.1 Frankiales bacterium | reverse complement strand
CGCTGGTAACCGGTCCGGGGAGCACGACCCTTCACCGGGACGTCGGCCAGCGCGGCGAGCGCGGACGTCGGGGCGCCCGCGCGGATGGCGGTGTCGGCTGCGGTGTCGCTCAGCCGACCGGTCGTCGGGTCCGTGCCGGCGGACCGCGGGGCAGGTGCGGGGGTCCCGCACGTCGCGAGTCCGCCGACGAGCAGGAGCAGACCGAGGACGGCGAGGAGCAGCCGCACACCGATCCGGGATCGTGCGGGAGAGCGGCGCGCCATACCTTCCCCTCGAGCGGTGCACCCGTCGATGCAGGCTACGCGGCCCACCCTCCGGAGCCCCGCAGCTCAGCCGAGGGTTTCGGCCAGCCGGTCGAGGAGCGGGACCTGGCCCTTCACGAGGACGTCCCGCGCCCGGCCGACCGGCACCCAGGCGGCGCGGTCGATCTCGGGGAACTCCTGGATGCGGCCCGACCGCGGAGGCCACTCGAGCTCGAAGGTGTTGCTGACCGCCGTCGTCACGTCGAGGTCGCCCTCTGCGGCCCACGCGGTGAGGACTTTGCCGCCGGACTGCCGCACCTCGCCGAGCGGCACGAACGCCGACGACGGCACCGGCGAGCCGAACTCCTCGAGGAACTCCCGCTGCGCCACCTCGAACGGCTCCTCCCCCGGCCCGTACTCGCCCTTCGGGATCGACCACGCCCCGGCGTCCTTCTTCGCCCAGAACGGGCCGCCCATGTGCCCGATCAGCACCTCGACGCCCCCGCCGTCGTCACGGCGGTGGAGCAGGATCCCGGCACTCGTCCGAGGCATGTGCGCACTCCCCTTTTGGCGACCCCTCCGGACGGTAAAGGAAGGAGGGTGCGAGGGAGGGCCACCGCATGGAGACGATCACCGCGCGCCTGCTGAACTGGGCGTCGATCCTCGAGGACTCGACCCGTGAGCAGGCCCTGCGCACCGCGGCGATGCCGTTCGTCTACCCGCACCTGGCGCTGATGCCGGACGCTCATCTCGGCAAGGGCGCGACCGTCGGCTCGGTGATCCCGACCGAGGGCGCGATCATCCCGGCGGCGGTCGGGGTCGACATCGGCTGCGGGATGATGGCGGTCCGGACCCAGTTCGGCGCCGACGACCTCGCCGGCCGCGATCTTTCGGTGCTGCACGGGAAGATCTCGCGCGCAATCCCGCTGTCGGCCGGCCGGTACAACGGGAAGCTCAGCGAGTCGGCGGAACCGCGGGTCGAGGAGCTGCGGGCACTGCCCGGCGCTGCGCAGGCCGACTCGGTGGCCGGCAGGTGGCCGCTGCAGCTCGGCTCGCTGGGCTCCGGCAACCACTTCATCGAGGTGTCGCTGGACGAGGCCGGCCGGGTCTGGCTGTTCCTGCACTCGGGCTCCCGGGGTGTGGGCAACAAGCTCGCGTCGCGGCACATCCGGGCCGCGCAGGAGCAGTGCCGCCAGCGGGGGATCGCGCTTGCCGACCGCGACCTCGCCTACCTGGTCGAGGGGACGCCGGAGTTCGACGCCTACCTCGAGGCCCTGCGGTGGGCACAGCGGTTCGCGTTCCTCAACCGCGAGGAGATGATGGACCGCGTCACGGAGGAGACCGGCCAGTTCGTGAGTGGGCCTGGTCGGGGGCCCGGCGTGGACCGGCGTCACGTCGTCAACTGCCACCACAACTACACCGAGCGGGAGGAGCACTACGGCCGGGAGGTGTGGCTGTCCCGGAAGGGTGCGATCGCCGCCTACGCGGGCCAGTGGGGGCTGATCCCCGGCTCGATGGGGACGGCGTCCTACGTCGTCGTCGGCCGCGGCAACGCGGCGGCGCTGATGTCCAGCCCGCACGGCGCCGGGCGCAACTACTCGCGCACCGCGGCCCGCAAGCGGTTCACCCGGGCCGACCTCGAGCAGCGGATGACCGGGATCGCCTGGGGCCACTCGAACGCGTTCCTCGACGAGCATCCCGACGCCTACAAGCCGGTGGACGTCGTGATGAAGGACGCCGAGGACCTCGTCGAGATCAGGTACACGCTGCGCCAGGTCGTCAACGTCAAGGGCGACTGACGAGTGCACGCACGGCGGGCGGCGCTCCCGCGGGAACGCCGGCCGCCGCGCGGAGGTGGGACTACTTCGAGACGGCCGCGATGAACGCCCTGCCGGTGGGCGAGCCGACGCCGGTGACGTCGTCGTAGCCCTGCCGCGCGTGGATCGTCAGCACACTGTCGTAGCCGAGCAGCCGGACGGTGTAGCTGTAGCCGTTGGACGCGTCGACGCCGTTGACGAAGTCCGACCGGACGACGCCGCCGTCGTTGGCACCACGGTTCGGGGCCATCACGTCGTTGTAGGCCCCGGTCCCGGCGGCCGCGTACAGCGTCGGGTTGGCGAACCCGATGACGTGCCCGGCCTGCTGCTGAGCGACCGCCATCATGCCGGCGAACAGCGGGCTCGACAGGCTGGTGCCGCCGATGCGGTACTCGTCGTAGTGGACGCCGTCCGGGAAGGTCTGCGTCTGTCCGACCAGCATGCCGGTGTTCGGGTCACCGAGCGCGGAGACGTCCGGAACCGTCCGCATGGCCTGCGCGCGGTTGCCGTTGGCCGTCGCGATCTCCGTCGGCACGACGTTCTTCTGGTAGCTCGGCTGCGTGAACCGCCGGCTGGTGCCACCGCCCGAGCCGTACTGGTTGGCGGCCGGCGCCCACTTCCCGTTTACCAACTTCTGCCGGCCGGTCTCCCAGCCGTTCTCGAACAGGTAGTCGTTGCCGGAACCCACCCCGAGGCTGGTGCCGCCGACGGCGGTGACGAACGGGTCGGAGGCCGGCCAGTCGGGAGTGGCCGTCGCGCCGCTCACACCGCCGGTCTCGTCGCCGGAGTCACCGGAGGAGAAG
>JAODNJ010000313.1 GCA_025465155.1 Frankiales bacterium | reverse complement strand
GCAGATCCTCGACGACCCCGCCGGCGACCACGACTGGGGCTTCGACGTCGAGGTCGACCTCGAGGCGTCCGACGAGGAGGGTTCTGCGGTGATCAGGCTGGTCGACGCCGGCCGCAGGGACTGACGGTGGCCCCCGTTGCGCGGCCTTACTCCCCCGTCGCGCCGTCGAGGACCTGGCGGAGCAGATCGGCGTGGCCGTTGTGGCGGGCGTACTCCTGGGTGACCTTGGTCAGCACCCACCGCAGGGTCTCCGGTGACCGCGCGCCGCGGGCGTCGAGGTCGGGAGAGGCGGCCACGTGCTTGCGCGCCGCCTCGACGTGTTCCTGCCATGCCGCGAGCGAGCCAGGGACGTCGTCGAGCAGGTCGAAGTCACCCTCCGGCTCCTCGTCGGTCACATACTGCAGCGCGCTGATCGACTCCCCCGCGAAGCCGTGGCGGATGTAGAGCCGCTCGATCTCGGTGAGGTGCCGGACCAGCCCGATCAGCGTCAGGGTGGACGGCGGCACCGGGCAGCGGCGGAGCTGCTCCTCGGAGAGCCCGGCGCACTTGCGCGCCAGCGTGGCGCGATGGAAGTCCAGCCAGCCGATCAGGAGAGTCCGCTCGTCGGCGGTGGCGGGCGGCTCCGTGCGGTCGTCGTCCGGTCCACGCATGGTCTGATCACACCATCCGCAGCGGGCCCGGGCGTGCGGCGTGCCGCCACCGCGGGCACTGTGCGACGCTCGCGGTGATGTGGGCATGAGCGGCGACCGGACGGCGTGGACGGCACGGCGCCGGTGAGCGTGCTGGAGTTCGTCCTCCTCGTGCTCGCGGGGCTGGGCGCCGGGCTCACCGGCAGCATCGCCGGGCTGGCCTCGCTCATCAGCTATCCGGCCCTCCTGGCCACCGGCGTCCCGGCGCTGACGGCGAACGTCACCAACACCGTCGCGCTGGTCCTCAGCAGCGTCGGCTCCGTCACCGCGTCCCGCCCCGAACTGCGCGGACAGCGCGCACGGGCGCTCCGGCTCACGGCCGCCGCCGTGTTCGGCGGCGCGGTCGGCGCCGGCCTGCTGCTGCTCACGCCGTCGTCGGCCTTCGAGAAGATCGTGCCCTGGCTGATCGCCGCCGCCTCCGCCGCGATCCTGGTCCAGCGCCCGCCGCGGGAGCTGGCAGCCGAAGGGCTGCGGGAGCATGGGCGCCGGGGGCACTCCGACCCGTGGTGGCTGCCGGCCGCGACGTTCGCCGTCTGCGTCTACGGCGGGTACTTCGGCGCCGCCGCGGGTGTGCTGCTGCTGGCCACCTACCTCCTTGCCACGGGCGAGGGCCTGCCGCGCAGCAACGCGCTCAAGAACGTGATCCTCGGCGTGGCCAACGCCGTCGCGGCGATCGGCTACGTCGTACTCAGCTCGATCGCGTGGTCGGCGGCGATCCCGCTGGCGATCGGCCTGTTCGGCGGAGGCCTGCTCGGGCCCCGGATCGTCCGGCGGGCTCCGCAGACCGCCCTCCGCCGGATCATCGCCGTCGCCGGCATCGGCCTGGCCATCCGGCTCGGGATCCAGGCCTACGGGTGAGGACGGACGCCGGGGTCAGGCGTAGCCGTCGACCAGCGCGCCCTTGTTCTGCAGCCCCGAGAGCTGCGACGACACGCTCGGGTTGGCCGACAGCAGGTCGGCAATGCCCGTTCCGTCGGTCAGTCGCTGCAGCAGGTCGTCGCTGCTGATCCCGAGCGCGCCCGCCAGCGTGTCGATGCCTGTCCCGATGTCGGTCGCCCCGCCGTTCGGGCCGGATCCGGCCCGTGGCGGCGGGGCCTGGCGGGTGGCGTCGGCGATCTGGGTAGCCCGTGCCGTGGTGTCGATCGTCGTGCCGTCGGGCGCGGTGGACGGCAGGGTCGACGCGATGGTGGAGACGAGATCGTCCTTGCTGACGCCCTTGGCCGAGGCGACGTCGGCCAGGCTCTTGCCGCTCGCCAGTTCCTTCTTCAGGTCGGCGGGGGACATCTGCAGCTCGTCGGCGACGGCCTTGATGGTCTTCTCGGATCCGCCGTGCCGATGGTGGGCCGAGGCGACGCCGGTCGAGGTTGCGCTGCCCAGGACACCGCCGGTGGCGCCGGTCGGGATGGAGACGTTCACGGGTCCTCCTGCGGACGACGAGATGCGGTCTCCCCCACCATCGGCATCCCGGACGCCCAGCTGCGGCCGCCCCGCCCGGCTCACAGCTCCTTGCTAAGGAGTCTCAGCCGGTTGCCAGCCTCGGCCCGTCGCTCACCGCCGGGGTACGTACGCCGCCAGGAAGAGCACGAAGCCGGCGACGACGAGCAGCAGGCGCGCCGGCGTCAGGCCGTTGACCAGGCCCGCCGTCGTGTCCACCCAGGCCGCCGGGCGCAGGGCCGCCGCCCGCGCCCGCCACCGCACCATCCGGACCTCGTCGGCCAGCAGCGTGCCGGCGGCGCCGAGCAGCCCCATCCCGACGACCAGGAAGACCAGCGACAGCCGGTCCCGGAAGGCGTCTGCGCGGCCGGCCAGCAGCAGCACGGCCACCACCCCGACGACGACGCCGAGCAGCGCGCCGGCCACCGGCGCCCACGGACCCATCCTGGTCAGCGGTCCGCTCGACCGGCCACGTACCCACGACCGACCCGGCACCGGAGCGGTCGGCTGGCCGACGGGCACCGCCCCGGCCGGCCCGGACGCCGGGTCGGCGCTCGCCGCGGGCGTCTCGGACGACGTGTCGCCCGGCGCCGGCTGGGCAGCGCTGGAGCCCGACGTCGCGGTCTCCGGGCTCATGGGGGTCGCGTCTGGTTCGCTCATGGCTGCCTCACCTCCCGCGTCACGCTAGGCGCAGGAGTCCCACGACCCGGGGAACTTCCCCGGCGATCCGGCGATTCCGATCGTGGCGGCCGACACAGCAGCCGTATCAGCAGCCGCCGTCTCAGCTGCCCGCGGAGGCGAGCAGGCGCGCGGGGTTGCGGCCGAGCATCGTGTCCACCTGCTCCTCCGTGACGCCGTGCTCGTACAGCAACGCGGTGAACGAGGAGCCCAGATAGCTGTCCCCCCATCGACCGTGCGTCCGGGGGTTCATCCAGACTTCGGCGCCGGTGAGGTCCTGTGCCAGCAGGATCTGGTCGACGAACCCCTCCGCGACCAGGGCGGCGAGCCGCCGGGCGCGGGTGACGTCGGACCGGTGGTAGCCGAGCTTGCTCGTCTCGCCGTCGGGAGGCGATGCCGGCGGCGGCTCGACGAAGAAGTCCCAGTTCTCCTTGCCGATCGTGTCGAACGCGAGGTGCACCCCCGTGCGGGCCACCTCGCGGAGGTACTCGAAGTCGGCCCGCGTGTCCATGTGGCCGATGACGACGCGGTCGAGGTCGGCGCCCTCCTGGCGCAGGATCTCCAGCTGTTCCAGCGCCATGGTTCCGTGGGTGGTGTGCGTGGTGAGTGCCAGCCCGGTCTCCCTGGACGCCCGGGCCGCCGCGCGCAGGCACTTCTCCTCGTGCGGCGTGATCCGGTTCAGGCTCGTGGCCTGCTCGCCGAAGATGCCGGCCCGCACCGGACCCCCACCGATGCCGGTCGTCGCGTCGGCCAGGAACCGCTCCGTCATCTCGCGCAGGTCGGCGCGCACCGCCCAGTCCGGCGAGAACGACTCCAGGTACACCGACGAGCCGGCCACGACGTGGACGCCGGACTCCTCCGCGATCCGCTGGAGCAGCGCCACGTTGGTGCCGTCGGCGTCACGGCCGACGACCCCGTACGGGCTGAGGTCCACGACCGTCCCGATGCCGAGCTCACGGAGTCCCGACAGCGCGCTCACCGCATGCCGCACCTGGTCGTCGTCCGCCCGGTCGTCCTGTTCCGGGGCGCGCCGGCCGGCCGGCGTGCGGTCGGTCGGCCGACCTCCGGACAGCCACGGTCCGGGGACCAGGGAGAGCAGGTGCTCGTGGTGCATGATCCGGCCGAGGTCCTCGACCGGCACCGGACCCAGCACCGTCTGCACAGTGCCCATGGATGAGCGGCTCCTCCGGATCGGCGGCGGGTTCAGCGGACCGGATCGGCCCGGACCGCCCCTGCAGGGGTGGCATCGGCCGCCGGCTCCGGAGCGTCGCCGAACGCCGCGCCCATGGCACTGACCACGTGCGGACGCCGGCTGCGGAGATAGACGAGGTAGCCCACACCCACGACCATCCAGGCCAGGAGCAGCCAGATCGCGAGGTTGTTCGGATACGCCGGCGCCGGGTGCAACTGGCCGTAGACCGGGAGCACCATGATCAGCGCCGTCAGGACGGGCAGGATCCCGTGGCGGAGCAGCGAGAACTCGTCGCGGTGCTCGCGCAGGTAGAACCGGATCACGCCGATGCTGATGACGATGTAGATGAACACCATCCCCAGTCCCAGCACGGTGCCGGCGAAGCCGTAGACGCCGTACGGGCCGTACTTGAGCCCGACCAGCAGGGCGAAGACGGCGGAGAAGATCATGTACGTGGTGAGCGCCACCACCGGCGTCTGCCGGGATCCGGTGCGCCCCAGCGCGCGCGGCAGGATCGACTCCCGGCCCATGGCGAAGATGACCCGGACGATGGCGTTGGAGCCCGAGATCACGTTGGCGAACTGACTGGCCATGACGGTCAGGATCAGGATCGCGGTACCGCCCCAGAACTTCTGGGCGAGCGTCGACCACGGGTTGGCGTCCCCGGCGAACGCGGAGCCGCCGGCGAACCCGTTGGCCGAGGCGAACGCCGTGTACACGTAGAACGCCCCGATCACGATCACCGCGGTGAACAGTGCGAGCGGCACCGTGCGCCGGGCGCTGCGGGCCTCCTCCCCCAGCGTCGCCACCGACTCGAAGCCGATGAACATGAGGATGCCCCAGAGCATCCCGATGCCGATCCCGGAGATCCCCTGCAGCGAGTTGGCCGGGTTGAAGACGGCGAAGGAGACGCCGTGGTCGCCGCCCGAGCCGAGGATCGTCGTCGCCAGGCCGAGGACGACGCCGACCTCGATGACGAGGAACACCAGCGCCACCCGCGCCGATTCGGAGATGCCCGATGCGCTGATCGCCCAGACAACGAGGACGAAGAACAGCGAGATGAACTCCCACGCGATGTGCACGCCGAACTGCGCCGCGACGAAATCGGACCCGAAGGCGCCGATCGCCGAGAACAGCATCGGCCCGACCATCCCGTAGCTGATCAGCAGCAGCCACCCGGACAGGAAGCCGCCGGCCGGTCCGAAGGCGTGGGTGTTGTAGGTGTAGGCGAACCCGGCGCTCGGCAGCTTGCGCGCGAACGCGGCGATGGTGTTGGCGACGAGCAGGCAGGCCACCAGGGCGAGCAGCAACGCGAAGGGCAGGGCCTTGCCGGCGCCCCCGGCGGCGGGCGCGGTGTTGAAGGCGACGCTGGTGGCAGGCCCCATGAAGGCCATGCACATGGCCACGGAGGTGGCGACCGACAGGGTGTTGCGCCGCAGCGACGTGCGGGCAGCGGGTGCAGCGGGTGCAGCCATCAGATCCTCCTGCGAGCTGGTCAGGCGTCCGCGGCCTGGAGGCCGGTGATCATGGAGACGATCTCGTTCTTGTCGGTCCGCGCGGTCACCCGCGTGCCGATCTGCACGCCGCGGCGCAGTACCGCGACCCGGTCGGCCAGCCGCATCACCTGGTCGAGGTTGTGGCTGACCAGCAGGACGGCGAGGTTGCGTTCCCGCAGCCGCAGGATGAGCTCCTCGACCTTCGCCGTCTCGGCGACGCCGAGGGCCGCCGTCGGCTCGTCCATCAGCACGAGATTGCGGGCCCAGTGGGTCGCGCGACTGATGGCCACACCCTGCCGCTGCCCGCCGGACAGGTCGCGGATGATCGACCGGGCGGACGGGATGCGGACGTCGAGCCCGTCCACCAGCTCCTGCGTCTCGCGGGCCATCCGCTTCTTGTCCAGCCGCCGGAACGGGCCGGTGACGAGCTCGCGGCCGAGGAACATGTTCATGAAGACCGGCTGGTGATCGGCGATGGCGAGGTCCTGGTGGACGACCTCCACGCCGAGCCGCCGGGCCACGCTGGCGTCCGAGAGCTTCACGGTCTCGCCGTCGAGTGCGATCTCCCCGCTCGTCGGCTGGTAGATGCCCGAGATCATCTTGATCAGCGTGGACTTGCCCGCGCCGTTGTCGCCCACGAGGGCGACGACCTCGCCGCGGTGCACATCGAGCGTGAACTCCTGGATGGCCACGACCCCGCCGAACTCCTTGCGGACACCGCGCAGTGTCAGCGCGGCCGTGGTCGCCGGCTGCACGTCCACCGCGGTCATGCCGGCCACCCCGCGGCGTGCCCGTCGGCGGCGTAGATGCCGGCCACCCGGGGGTTGCCGGAGGAGATCCCGGTGATCCCGGCCGTGTAGGCGCGGGTCACGAAGACCTGGGCACGGAAGCCGAACACCACCGTGTCCCCCGTCTGCACCGACGGGGCGTCGGTCAGGTCGAGCTGGCCGTAGTAGTCGATCGCGGCGGGCGGCGGCAGCGTCGCCGGCAGCAGGGCGGTGGCGCCGGGCTCGCGGCCGACGACGGCCCGAACCCGGTACGCCGGAAAGACCGGGTCGACGTACATCCCGCCGCCGAAACAGAAGGCGCGGCCGGCGTAGTGGTGGCTGACCTCGCTGACGTAGCAGACGGCGGGCAGCTCGACGAGGTCCTCGACCGCGTGCCAGGGCGTCGTCCCGGTCAGCGCGTGACCGGGTTCGACCTGGGTGACTCCTGCCGCGGCCAGCGTGGCCAGCGCCGCCGTGGACGTCGTCCCCGGGCCGTTGATGGCCACGTCCTGGCGGCCCGCGTCGGCCAGCCGCTTCGCCGCCGCTTCGAGGGTGGCGAGGTTGCGCGTGGTGCGCACACCCGGCCGCTCCGGGTCGAACAGCAGCGCCGGGAACGTCGTGATGCCGGCGAAACGGGCGCCGTCGAGACCGTCGAGCCGGTCGGCGACCGCGAGGACGTCGTCGGCCGCGAAGCCTCCTTCGTGGCCGGAGTAGAACTCGTCGCCGTCGGCCTGGATCCGGGCCAGGAGGGCCTGGTCACGGCCGGCGGCGGCGGACGCCCGCGCGGCCTCGCCGGCCTTCGCGTCGGAGAAGACCGTCCAGTTCTGCGGCGCCATCGCGGCCGCCGCGCCGGCCTCGGCGCGGGGCACCTGTACCAGATGGCCGAGGTGGCCCAGCGCCATCCCGGCGGCGACGGTGGCCCGCGCGTCGGCCATGTCCACCGCCACACTGGCGGGGATCCCCGCATCGATCAGCGCGCGGCAGAAGTCGGGGTTGCGGCCCATCTGCTTGGTCATGGCGAACGCCGTGAGGCCGAGTCGGCCGGCCTCGGCCGCGAACGACGTGGCATTGCCTCGGACGGCGTCGAGGTCGATCGCGAAAGTGTTGGCCGGCAGCTCGCCCTGCTGGTGCAACCGGACGACGGCGTCGATCAGCGCCGGGTTACGGCGGCGGAGAAGGTCCAGGAACATGGGGCTCCTCAGCTCTTGTCCTCGCGCAGGGTGAGCGCGACGGCAACCAGGATGATCAGACCGCGGACGATCTGTTGTTCGGGGTCGGAGAGGCCGGCGAGGATCAACCCGTTGTTGAGCATGCCGAGGATGAGCGACCCCACGAAGGCACCCACGACGGTGCCCTGGCCCCCGAAGAGGCGGGTGCCGCCGATGACGACGGCCGCGATGACGGTGAGCAGGTCGGAGCTGCCCAGGGTGTAGCTGGCCCCGTGCAGCCGCCCGGTGTAGAGCAGGCCGGCGATGGAGGCGCACAGCCCGCTTGCCACCAGAACGCCGGTCTTGATGCGGTCGACCTTGATGCCGCTCACCCGGGCGGCGCGCACGTTGTCACCCGAGGCGAGGACGTGGGCCCCGACCCGGGTGTGCCGGTAGACGTAGTGCCCGCCGAGCACGAAGACCGCCGCCCACACGACCAGCGTCGAGACGCCGGCGATCTTGCCGGAGCCGAACAGGCCGTTGAACAGCGCGTCGGTGGACGGCACCGCCTGGAGCTGGGTGATGCGCTGGCTCAGGCCCGCGCACAGGCCCATCATGCCGAGCGTCACCAGGAACGACGGCAGCCGGAGCTTGGTGACCAGCAGACCGTTGACCAGCCCCACGAGCACGCCGGTCAGCAGGCCCGCCGCGATGCCCGCGAGCAGCCCGTGGTCCCGGAGCTCCACCGCCGCGACCAGTGCGGACAGGGCGACGACAGCGCCGATGGACAGGTCGATCTCGCCCGTGCTCAGCACGAACACCGTCCCGACCGCCATGACGGTGACCGGCGCCGTCTGGAGCAGGATGTTGAGCAGGTTCTGCCCGGTGAGGAACCCGTCGCCGCGCAGCGCGATGCTCATGACCAGGAAGATGAGGACGAACCCGACGTACACGATGTAGGTGCTGGGCTCGACCCGGCGCAGCCGGCCGACCCAACCGCCGGACGCAGTCAGGTGCGGCACAGGGGTGCCGGACGCTGTCGACACTGCGTTCTCCTTTCCACGGGCCCCGGGGAGGGCAGCCCGGCCGGCCTTCAGCGGGGAGAGGCCGGCCGGGGCCGATTTACTTCAGGACCTTCTGGACCGCCGACGGCACGTCGCTGTGCAGGGAGTCCTGGTAGCCCTGCGGGATGCTGTCCTTGGTGATGGTGAGCACGCCGGCGACCGCGAACGGCGGGGCGGTCTTGCCGAGCAGCGCGTACGCGGCCGCGTCGGCCATGCCCTTGCCGAGCTCGTAGGCCTTGTCGGCCACGAGGCCGACCGTGTTGCCGCCGGTGGCCATGTCGACGACCACCGGGTCGTCCACGTCCAGGGTGACCACCTTCGTCGTGGTGTTGCCGACCGTGCGGAGTGCGGACAGCACACCCTCGGCGGGCTGCGACCAGCTCGTGTAGATGCCCGACAGCTTGGGGTGCTGCGTCAGCAGGGCGTTGGCGATGCTGGTGGCGTTGTTCGGGTCGGAGAAGCCCTGCTCGGCGACGATCTTGATGCCGGGGAACTCCTTCTTCAGCGTCGTCCGGAAGGCCGCGTCGCGCTGGTTCGTGACGTAGTACTGGGCGTTGTAGAAGACGATTGCGACCTCGCCCTTGCCGTTCAGCGCCTTGCCCAGCGCCTCGGCGGCCTGCTTGCCCATCTCGTAGAGGTCGTCGGTGACGATCGAGGTGTACTGCTTGCCGTAGGTGTAACCCTTCGGCACGTTCGAGAGGAAGACCAGCTTCGTACCGGCGTCCACGGCCGGCTGGAAGGCCGCCGCGGCCGAGGTCGGGTCGACCGGCAGGCCGATGATCACGTTCGGCTTCTTGGCCATCGCGGTCTGCACCTGGTTGGCCTGCGTGCCGGCGTCCATGTTGGCGTTGGTGGTGGCGGTGACGTCGATGCCCAGCCGGCCGAACTCCGCCGCCGCGCCGGCCTGGACCGCCGAGACGAACTGCGAGTTGGTGTGCCACAGCTGAGCTGCCGTGTAGTGGCCGACCTGCAGCTTGGCGACCTCGGCGTCGGTGAGCGTCAGCTCGGAGACGGGGGTGGGCTTCTCCCCGTTGGGACCGACGGTCGCGGTCAGGGTCCGGTCGATGACCGAGCTGCCGCTGGGCGCCGATGCCGCCGAGCTCGATCCGGAGGCGCTGCTCCCGCCGGAGCCGGCGCCGGTGCTGCACGCGGTCAGCGTGACGGCCAGCGCTGCGGCGGCGACGATGCCGCGCACGATGGTCGGCTTCATGGACATCCTTTCCGTTCCTGTCGTGGGCGCCGGCTCGGGTCCCCGGCCGGGTGGAGCAGTCAGTGCGTCCGGGTCACCTTGTTCAGGCCCGCGGGCGAGTCCGGGTCGACGCCGAGCCGGTCGCAGAGGGCGTAGGCCAGCTGCTGGCCACGCACGGTCGCGAGGATGCAGTCGGTGGCGCCGTCGCCGGCTGCCCAGCCGATGTCGTCCCCCGGAGCGGAACCGACGGTCACCACCGGGGCGCCCCGTTCGGCGAGCTCGCTGCTCAGCACCCGGGTGTCGGCATCGGCCGGACCCGTCCCGGCCATCAGCACGGCGGGAGCACCGGGGCCGGTCACCGCGATCGGGCCGTGCCGGAAGTCGGCCGTCGAGAAGGCGTGCGCCATCACGCCGGTCGTCTCCTGGAGCTTGAGCGCGGTCTCGCGGGCGGCCGGGTAGCAGAGCCCGCGGGCCACCACCGCCATCCGCTCGACGTCCTGCAGCAGGGTCGCGGCCCGCTCCACGGGTCCGGTGTCGGCCAGAACCGCCGCGACGCGATCCGGCAGCCGGGCCAGGTCGGGAACGACCACCCGGCCGCCGAGCCCGGCACCGACGGCCAGGGTGGCGAGCAGCTGCGCCGTCACCGTCTTGGTCGCGGGCACGGCCACCTCGGGACCCGCCTCCAGCGCCACGGTCACGTGGGCGGCATCCGCCAGCGGGGACTGCGCGCCATTGGTGACGGCGACGACGGTGGCGCCCGCGGCCCGGTACCGGCCGGCCAGGTCGACGATCTCCGGCGTCTCACCGGACTGGGAGAGGGCGACGACGAGCCAGTCGCCGAACCCCTGCGGCTCTCGGCCGTACGCGGTCAGCAGACTGGGCGCCACCAGGCTCGTGGGCAGTCCGGTGGCCAGTTCGACCGCGTACCGGCCCAGCAGCGCGGCGTTGTCGGAGGAGCCGCGGGCCAGGAACGCCACTCCGGCCGGGCGGCCCGGGAGTGCGGCGGCTACCGACGCCGACACGGCGTCGAACCGGGCCGCCATCGCAGCGAGAACGGCGGGCTGCTCGGCCATCTCGGCGGCCATGTGCACTCCGCGCCGGGTCATCGCACCGCTCCGGCGGCCGGGAGGCCGAGGGCGTCGAGCGCCAGGAGCGCGGCTCCGTGCAGCGACGCGCCATGGGGGAACGCCCCGAGGCGTACCTCGGGCGGGAAGGGCACGCCGGCCCTCAGGTAGGCCTCGAGCACGGGGAGGACGACGTCGGCCGAGGCCGTGAGGCCGCCTCCGAGCACGACCCGCTCCGGGTCGACGAAGACCGCGAGGTTGACCAGCGCGGTGCCGAGGGCGCCGAGGGCCTGGTGGACCACGTGCACCGACACCGGGTCGTCGCGGCCGAAGAGTTCGGCGGGGTCGACGTCCTCGCCCAGGACGTTCGCCGCGCGGTGCGCCAGCGCGGCGCCGCTCACTGCCGCCTCCAGGTGGGCGTGGCTGCCGGGCGGCCACGCGCCGAAGGCACCCGCCGGCTGGACGTACCCGATCTCCCCCGCCGCGGCGTGCGCGCCGTCGGCCACCCGGCCGTCGATCACGAGGGCCGCGGCCAGGCCGGTGCCGACGTTCAGGTAGAGCCCGGACCGGCAACCGCGGAGGCCACCGCTGCGCGCCTCCGCGAGTGCGCCGGCGCGGACGTCGTTGGTGAGGGCCACTGACGCGACGCCCAGTGCCTCCCGGACGCAGCCGGCCAGGTCGACGTCCTCCCAGCCGGGCAGATTGGGCGCTAGCAGGAGGCGGTCGTGCTGCACCACCCCGGGACAGACCACGCCCGCGGCGGACATGTGGATGTGCGGCGCGTGACGGAGGCGCAGGTCGACGGCGGCCGCCGCGATCCGCTCGACGGCAGCCGCGACGCCGTCGGCGGCGCGTGTCTCGAGCCTCTGGCGGCCGAGCAGCGTGCCGTTCCCGTCGGCAAGGGCGACATCGATCTTGGTTCCCCCGATGTCGACGGCGGCCACGACGGCATCCGCAGGCGCCGGCCACCCGTTCCCTCCGTACATAGTTGGGACTCTTTAATAAAGACCCCTTCGAGTCAAGTGCGCGCTGTGTAACGAGTTGGTGTCCCTAGGATGGGGACCATGTCGACCGTGCCCTCGGCCCCCGTGCGGGACCCCGCGGGCAGCCGGTTCAGTGCAGCCGTGGCGCCGTCGCTGCTGCGCGAGATGAACCAGCGACTCCTCTTCGACCGGCTGTTCACCGACGGCCCCGCGACCCGTCCGCAGCTGGCGAAGGACGCGGGGCTGTCGCAGCCGACGGTCATCGCGGCCCTCGACGGCCTCGAACGGGCGGGCCTGGTCGTCGCCCGCAACGGCGAGCCCGCTCAGCTCGGCCGGCCGGCCAAGCTGTACGCGGCCAATCCGGCCGCCGGGACCGTGGCCGGCATCGACATCGGCCGCGGCTGGTTGCACCTGCGGATCGCCGACCTGCTCGGCGCCACGCTGGCCCAGGCGGAGGTCCGCAACACGGCGACCGGCGCCGCGGCCCTGGTCGAACTCACCGCGCGGTCGCTCGAGCGGGCGATGGAACAGGCCGGCCTGACCATGGGCGCGGTGACCCACACGGCCATCGGCTCACCCGGCGTCCTCGATCCCCGGCGCGGCGGCGTGCGCTACGCGGCGAACCTCCCGGGCTGGCACCAGGCGGGACTGGCCCAGGCACTGGCGGAGCGGATCGGTCCGTCGCTCTCGGTCGACAACGACGCCAACCTGGCCGCTCTGGCCGAGCTGAACGAGGGAGCCGCGCGCGGTCTCACCGACTTCGCGTACCTCACCATCGGCACCGGCGTCGGTGTCGGGCTCGTGCTCGACGGCCGCATCTACCGGGGCGTGACCGGCGCCGCCGGCGAGGTGGGCTACCTGCCGATCGGCGAACCGCCCGCCGGACGCTCGCGCCGCAGCCGGCGCGGCATGTTCGAGGAGGTCGTCGCCGCCGACGCGGTGGTCCGGTACGCGAAGGCGGCGGGCCTTCCCGGGCGGCTCACCGCCGAAGGCGTGTTCACCCTCGCGCGCCGCGGCGTGCCGGAGGCCCTCGAGGCGGTCGCGGCGCAGGCCCGCCAGCTGGCGATGGCGGTCGCCAGCATCGCCGCGTTCCTCGACCCCGAGGCGATCGTTCTGGGCGGCCGCATCGGCCAGAACCTCGACCTGCTCGAACCCCCGCTCACCACCGCCCTGCGCGAGGTCACCCCCATGCGGCCCCGGCTGGTCGCGGGCGAACTCGGCGAGGAGGCCGTCGTCCGCGGTGCCGTGGTCCGGGGCACGGCCCTCGCCCGCGAGGCGGTGTTCGCCGAGCGGCTGCTCGCGGCGGGCTGACCGCACACCGCGGGTCCGGTCGGCGGTGTCAGGTCGTGCGACGCCGCTCCGGACGGGCGGCGCGGACGGCAGGCATCGGCGCATCCCGTCGGCGAACGGTTCGAACATGCGCAGATCCAGGGCCGTGAACGGCTCCGGGTCCGGCCGCGGACGGGGTGGGGAGCGGGTTACACCACGGCCGAGCAGCGGCCGAGCAACGGCCGCCCGGGCATGGCCTCGCTCCGCGGACGTGACCGACAGCACGGAGCGCGGCTCCACGGTCCCGCTGCGGTCTGCCTCCCGCACCCGCAGGATCGACGACGTGACGCGCACGCCGACCACCGACGCATGGGGCATCGACACCACCTGGCGGGACGCCCTCGACGAGGAACACGAGGTCGTCCAGGCCACGATCGACCGGCTCCGGGAAGTGATCGGCAAGCCGCCGGAGGATCTGGAGGAACGGGCGCCCATTGTCGCCCGGCCCGGCGACGTGCTCGAGGTGGACGAGGCCGACGTCGTCTGCGAGGACGGCGAGGTCCGGCACATCGACGGCGAGCTGGCCCCCGACTTCCCGCTCGGCTACCACTGGCTGCAGACCCCCCAGGGGCGGCGACGGAGGCTGATCGTCTCCCCCGGCCGGTGCTGGCTTCCCGAAGGGCACCGCGCCTGGGGCTGGGCGGTGCAGCTCTACGCCACGCGGAGCCGGGCCAGCTGGGGCATCGGCGACCTGGCCGACCTCCGCGCGGTGCGCCGGATGGCCGCGGACCAGGGGGCGGGGTTCGTCCTCATCAACCCGCTGCACGCCGTCGCACCCGTCCCCCGGCAGGAGGCGAGCCCGTACCTGCCCGCCACCCGCCGCTTCCGCAATCCGATCTACCTGCGGGTCGGTGAGGTCCCGGGCGCCGACGGCGTCGACCTGGAGGAGGACGCCGGCCGTGCCCTCTCCGACGGCGGCCTCATCGACCGCGACGCGATCTGGGCCCGCAAGCGCGAGGTCCTCATGCGGATCTTCCTGGCCCACGGCGGTGGCGAGGCTTTCGGCCGCTGGCGCGAGGAGCAGGGAACGACCCTCCGGGAATGGGCGACGTGGTCGGCCATCGCCGACCAGCACGGGGCCGACTGGCGCGCCTGGCGGCCGGAGCTGCAGCGCCCCGACACCCCCGAGGTGGCCGCGTTCGCCGAGCAGAACGGCGCGAGCGTGGCCTTCCACGCCTGGCTGCAGTGGGCCCTGGAGTTGCAGTTCACGGCCGCGACCGACGGGATGACCGTCATCCAGGACCTGCCGATCGGCGTCGCGGGCGGCGGCGCGGACGCCTGGGTCTGGCAGGACGTCCTGGCCGGCGGGGTCAGCGTCGGGGCCCCGCCCGACGCCTTCAACGCCCAGGGCCAGGACTGGGGGTCGCCCCCACTGGTGCCGTGGCGGCTGCGCGACGCCGACTACGAGCCGTTCATCCAGTCCATCCGCGCGACCATCGCGGGAGCCGGAGGTCTGCGGATCGACCACGTCATGGGCCTGTTCCGGCTGTGGTGGGTCCCGGCCGAGGCCGGCGCGGCCGACGGCGCCTACATCCGGTACCCGGCGGAGGACCTGCTCGACATCGTCGCCCTCGAGAGCCACCGCGCCCGGGCGCTCGTCGTCGGCGAGGACCTCGGCACGGTGGAGGACGGCGTCCGCGAGGCGATGGCCGAGCACGACGTCCTCTCCTACCGGCTGCTCTGGTTCGAGGAGGACGACCCCGCGGACTGGCCGGCCACCGCGATGGCGGCGGTGTCGACCCACGACCTGCCGACCGTGGCGGGGCTCTGGACCGGCGCCGACCTCGCCGAGCAGGTCGAGCAGACCACCGGCACGGACGAGGACCTCCGGCGCGGCCGGGGGTCGCTGCTCGAGCGGCTGCCCGGGCTCCCGGACGGGGCGACGCCCGAGCAGGCCGTGCAACGCGCCTACGAGCTGCTCGCGCGGGCGCCGTCCACCCTCCTGTCAGCGACCCTGGACGACGCTCTGGCCGAGCGGCGACGGCCCAACATGCCCGGAGCCTTCGCGCGGCCCAACTGGTCACTGCCCCTGCCCGTGCCGGTCGAGGACCTGCCCGAGCAGCCCCTCGTGCGGTCGGTGGCCCGCACGCTGGCGGACGGCGTCGCGGGGAGTGCGGGCAGCGCCGACGGCTGAACCGGGCCGGCACGCCGCCCGTTTCTGCTGTCGAACGTCTGTTCGACTCCGTGTCACACTCTGCGGGTGGCCGGCGGCATGCACCCAGGCAGGGCGGGTCGCTCCCTCGGCGAGCGGGCGGCGAACTCCGGGGTCCGCCCGCCACCCCCGGCCCGTGAGCCATCGCCGGGACGGATCACCGACGCCGGGCCCGACGCGGACAGCGACGTGCCGGACCCCGTCGAGGGACGGCACTGCTGGGTGCGCGACCCCCCGCAGGCGCCCGGTACGTGGCCCGGTCTGCTCGTGGAGTGGCGCCGGCGTGCCGGTGCCTGGCAGGGACGGGTGGCCTTCACCGTCGCCGGCCCGGACGGCCCCGCGCTGGTCGAGACCTGGCTCCCGGCCGAGCGCCTCGAACCACGATGACCGTT
>JAODNJ010000286.1 GCA_025465155.1 Frankiales bacterium | reverse complement strand
TGAACGCGGCCTCGCCCATCGCGCCGTACCTGCCGACCCGGTACTGGCTGTCGTTCATCGACTTCTTCCGCGATCCCATCCAGTGGCGTGACGTCACCCGGGGACTGGCCCTCCAGGGCATCTACGTGGGCGTGCTGCTCGCCGCGGCGTGGGCCAACTTCACGACCAAGGACATCACGAGCTAGCCGTCCCGCCGCCGGGCCGGACGAAGTCATCGGCCGGACGGGGGAGGAGCTGACCGGAGCGCGGCGCAGTCCGACGGGCCGAGCCCGACCGGCGTCCCGGCGCGCAGCTCGGCGAGCACCATCTGCTGCACCAGCGGGTCGGTCGGCAGGTCGCCGTGCCCGACCCGTGCGTCGGCGCAGACCGACTGGACGGGGATGTTCACCGCGCCCTGGAGTCGCGCCGAGTCCGGCGGCACGACCGTCTGGTCCTGCGTCGTCCAGAGGGACACCCACGTCGGGCCGGCCGGGGTCTCGTCCCCGGAGTTGAGCCGGCGCAGGAGGTCGCTGCTCGTGCCCAGTTGCCGGCAGCCCGCCGGGCACTCGCCGGGCAGGACGCCGTCGGCGAGGTCGGCGAGCTGGGTGCCGTGCTGCGGCGCGCCGAGGGTGACGATCCGGCGGATCCGGTCCGCGCCGCCGTCGGCCGCCCACAGCCGCGCGATCACGCCGCCCGCCGAGTAGCCGACGATGTCGACGCTGGCCGCGCCCGTGCGGGCCCGGACCCGGCCCACGGCGTCGCCGAGCGCGCGGGCGCTCACCGCGAGGTCGCCGGTCCCGTCGCCGGGGACGGGGACCACCGTGGCGTCCCGGCCGGCCGCCCTCAGCACGTCCGCGAGGGCCTCGAGACCTCCTGTCGCGCCGCCGTAGCCCGGCACCAGCAGGACCGGGCCGGGCCGCTCCTGGTCGACGACCGTCGGCGGCCCGCGGAACAGCCTGGGGACGGCGACGGCCGCGGCGGCCGCCACGGCGACCACCACGACGGCGAGCAACGCCAGGACCAGCCGCCGCCGCGCGGGGGCGAGTCCGGCGAGCACGCCTCCACTGTCCCCGCTCTCGCCCTGCGTGCCACCGGCTGGTGGACTGCCTGCGTGCAACGGGCCGTGCTCAGCCGCGAGGAGTACCTCGCCGCGTGGTCCCGGTGGCACGGTGGCACCGATCCCGCGGCCCACAGGCTGGTCGGCGGCTGGCTGACGGCGGTGTACACCGTCGCGCGGCCGGTGGCCGGGTTCTCGCCCCTCGTGGCGACGGCGGGCGGGCTGCTGGTCGCGGCGGCCGCGGTGGGCGCGGCGCTCGGCGGTGGCGCGTGGCTCGCGGCGGCCGGGATCCTGGTCGGGCTCTCGGGCCTGCTCGATTCCGTCGACGGGGTGCTGGCCCTCGCCACCGGGCGGGCGTCGCGTCGCGGCTTCGTCCTGGACTCCGCTGTCGACCGGCTGACCGAGGCGGCCTATGCGGCGGCCCTGTGGGGAGCCGGCGCGCCGGGCTGGCTCGCCGCGGCCTTCGGCGGGCTCTGCTGGCTCCCCGAGTACCTGCGGGCCCGTGCGGGTCAGGCGGGTGTGGCCGGGACGGGGGCGCTGTCGGTCTGGGAGCGGCCCACGCGGGTGATCCTCACCGGCTGCACGCTCGGCGGCGCCGGCGTCCTCGCGGGGGTGGGCGCCGCGCCCGTCGTCGTGCTTGCCGGGACCGGCGTCGGCGTGCTGGTCGGCGTCGTCGGCGTCACCCAGTTGGGTGTTTCCCTGCGGCGCGCGTTGGCGGACTGAAGCCGGGACGCATGCGGGCGCGCGCAGCGCCGCGGCGGCTCCTAAGCTTCTCGGTTGCACCGAACGGAGCCAGGAACCGATACCCAGCCGGCCGTTCCACCACCATCCCGAGGAGCGTCCCGTGCCCGTCGCGGTCACCGGATCGATCGCCACCGACCACCTGATGACCTTCCCCGGCAGGTTCGCGGAGCAGTTCGTCGAAGGCCAGATGGAGAACGTGTCGCTCTCCTTCCTGGTCGACGACCTCGTCCAGCACCGCGGCGGTGCCGGAGCGAACATGGCCTACGGGATGGGCCTGCTCGGGCTGAACCCGGTGCTGGTCGGCGCCGTCGGCAGCGACTTCGCCGACTACGACGCCTGGCTGGTCCGCCACGGCGTGGACACCGCGAGCGTGCACTGGTCCGACGTCCGGCACACCGCCCGTTTCGTCTGCACCACGGACGCGGCGAACAACCAGATCGCGTCGTTCTACTCGGGTGCGATGTCGGAGGCCGGCCAGATCGAGCTGGCGCCGGTGGCCGCCCGGGTCGGGTCGCTCGACCTCGTGGTCGTCGGGCCGGACGACCCGACGGCGATGGTGCGCCACACCGAGGAGTGCCGGGAGCGCGGCTACCGGTTCGCGGCCGATCCGAGCCAGCAGATCGCGTGGGCCGACGGCGAGATGATCCGCTCGCTGGTCCACGGCGCGGAGATCCTGTTCACCAACGAGTACGAGGCCGCCCTGCTGTGCCAGAAGACCGGCTGGACGCCGGACGAGGTGCTCGCGCGGGTCGGCACCTGGGTGACCACCAGGGCCGCCGACGGCGTCCTGGTCCGGCAGGCCGGGCACCAGCCCCTCGAGGTGATCGCGGTGCCGGAGACCAAGCCCGTGGAGCCGACCGGCGGCGGCGACGCCCTCCGCGCGGGCTTCATCGCCGGCCGCACCTGGGGGCTGAGCCTGGAGCGGGCGACCCAGCTCGGATCGGCCGTGGCCACGGAGGCGGTGGAGGTGGTCGGCACGCAGGAGTACCGGCTGGACCGCGAGCCCTTCCTCGGGCGGTTCGCCGAGGCCTTCGGCGCCGACGCGGCCGCGGAGATCGCGGGGCACCTGGCGGCCTGACGGCGTCAGCCGCCGCGCAGCCGCTCCCCGATGGAGGGGTCCTCGGTCCAGTTCCGGTAGGGGATCCGTCGGATCTCCTTGATCTCGCCGATGGTCGACCACTCGTTGCCGCCCAGGCGGCCCAGCGGCCGGAGCTCCTCGATCCGTGGACGCCCGTCCCGGACCGCGCTCCGCCATGCGCTGATCCACACCACGCGGCCGAACACCAGCGTGCAGTCGCCCAGGCTCAGGGTCGCGTGCAGCGTGCACTCGATGGCGACCGGCGATTCGGCCACCCGCATCGCGTCGACGTGCCCGGCCGGCTCCAGGCGGACGCCGGCGTGCTGGGCCTCGCTGTGGTCGGGCGGGAAGTCGGTGCCGGTGGCGTTCACCTGCTCGAACAACGGCTCGGGGGTGAGGTTCACGGTGAAGTCGCGGGTCGCCTCGATGTTGTTCAGCGAGTCCTTGCGGCCCACCGAGGTGAACTGGACGACCGGCGGCGCGACGCACGCCACCGTGTAGAACGAGTGCGGTGCCAGGTTCTCCACGCCCTCGGGCGAGCGGCTGCACACCCACGCGATCGGCCGCGGCACCACCACCGAGTTCAGCACCCGGTAGAAGTCCCTGGACGGCATGGCGCCGGGGTCGAAGTCCACGCGGGTGGGGGAATCCGGGGAGGTCACCCGCTCATCGTCGCTGCCGCGGCGCCGGCCCGCAGGAGGCGGCCCCGCCAGGTGAGGTCCCCGCGCCGGTGCCCCCGCACCGAGCGCAGCATCAGCGCGTCCAGGAGCAGGAGCGAGACAGGATGGGCCAGCGCGTCCGGCCAGGCGCGTCCCCCGGTGACGGCGGCGGTGACCGCGCGCCCGGCCACCCCCGTCGCGTAGCCGACCAGCCCGGCTCGCGAGCCCCGCACGGCGGCCGCCGCCGGAACGATCCCGACGGCGGTGAGGACGGCGGCCGCGGCCAGCCCTCCCGCGGGCGTGCCCCCCACCGAGGCCCAGAGCGACTTCGTGTAGCCCTCGCGGAGGGCCGGCCAGCCCTCGTACATCCGGCAGGCCGCCAGCCGTGCGCCGGCCACGGGGCCGCCGCGCCCACCGGCACGCTTGACCGCGCGGAGCAGCGCGATGTCCTCCAGCACCTCGCCGCGGACGGCCGCGTGCCCGCCCGCGCGGCGGTATGCGGGCCGGTTGATCACGAGGAACTGGCCGTTGGCGGCGGCGAGCGAGGGTCGCGGCGACCGCTCGGCCAGCCGCAGCGGCAGCAGGGTGGCCCACAGCCAGGGCGAGAGCGGCTGGACCAGCCTCTCGGCGAGCCCCTCGCCGAGCGGCCGGGGCCACGGCGAGACCAGGTCGAGACCCGCGGCGTCGAGCACCGCGACGGCCGCGGCGATCGCGTCGGGGAAGAGCCGGACGTCGGCGTCGAGGAACACCAGCACGCCGTCGTCCTGTCCGTCGTCAGGTCCGGGGTGCGCCGCCGCGCCGACCGTGCAGGCGTGCGGCTTGCCCAGCCAGCCAGGCGGCAGGGGGCCGGCATCGAGCAGCCGGACCCGGTGGTCGGCGACCTCGCGGACGGCGGCGGCGGTGCCGTCGGCCGAGCCGTCGTCCACGACCACGATCCGCAGGTCCGGCACGCCCTCCTGGGCGAGCACCGCGGCCAGGCAGTCGCGGACCCGGGCCTCCTCGTCCCGCACCGGAAGCACGACCGTGACCGGCCGCCGGACGGCCGGCGGGCTGCCGGGCGGCCGGCGCAGGAGGACGGCGTTGACGACGGCGTGCGCGGCTCCCGCGGCGGAGAGGCCGGCCAGCGTCCGCACCAGCAGGCCGCTCATCGGGACAGCCGGTCGTGGATCCGTGCCGCCGGGCGGTGCTGGACGGCGAGCGCCGCGAGGACCGGGACGGCCAGGGCGGCGCCCCATGCCGCCGAGCCGGGGAGGCCCAGCCAGCCCGCGTGCGCCAGCGCGCCGCCCAGCGTCATCCAGCCGAGGGCCAGCAACGGTGCGGCGTCGCCGATGCGGGGACGGTCCGGCGCCGCGGTCCGCTCGACGAGCCGTTCGAGCAGGCTCATCAGGACGACCCCGGCGAGCAGCCAGCCCCCCAGGTTGGTGAGCGGCACGGTGCCGATACCGGGCAGCCCGGGCCGGGGGTGCGCCCAGGCCCAGTACCCCGCCTGGACCATCTGCGGGTCGAGCACCACGTCCCAGCCGGCGAAGAGGGCGGCGGAGACCAGGACGCGGACGGCCGGCCGGCGCCCCGGTCGCACCGGCGCGGCCAGCCGGCGGCCCAGCACCCAGCTCGGCCAGGCCAGCATCAGCCAGGCCAGGGGCACCAGGAAGGGCACGCCGAGCAGGGTGGGGCCCAGGCCGGAGCCGTAGGTGTACCGCCCGTAGGGCACCCCGGTCGCCAGCCCGATGGCCTCGAAGCCGACCGCAACCGCGGGGACGAGCACCAGCACTCCCAGCCCCGCGCGCCGGCCGCGGCTCGCCCATGCGTGCGCGACGCTGACGGCCGAGCCGAGCAGCACGATGGCCCAGGTGACGCCGTCGCGGGTGGCGCCGGCGGTCAGCGGATAGGCGATCGCCACGAGCACGAGCGCGCCGGCGAGGCCGAGTGGCAGCGCCCTGTGCGTGCTCACCGGATCCGCCCGTTCACCGCACCCGCCTGCGGACCCGCCGCCGGAGCCGGGCCATCGGCCGCCGGTCGGCCAGCACCAGCCGCGCCGCCGTCCGGCCGGAGTTCCCCGAGACCCCGCCGCCGGGGTGCGTCGAGGCGCCCGCCAGGTAGAGGCCGCGGAGGCCAGGGACCCGGTAGCCGGACAGCGCCGGGGTGGGGCGGAGGCCGAACATGCTGGCCAGCCCCATCTCCACGTGCATGACGTTGCCACTGGGCAGCGACAGCTCCCGCTCCAGCGCGACCGGCGTCTGGACGTAGGTCTCGCGTATCGAGCCGGTGAATCCGGGTGCGAACCGGTCCACCGCCGCGAGCAGCCGCGCCGCGGCGGGCCCCGCCTCCGTGGCCCAGTCGCCGCCGCCGGCCAGCGCGTACGGGTACCACTGGCCCCAGACCGTGACCACGTGCCGGCCGGCGGGAGCCAGGGTGTCGTCGGCCGGGCTGAAGCACATCGCCAGCGGCACGGGCTCCCGCGGCAGCCGCCCGGCCTGCCAGTCGCCGGCCGCGGCGGCGAGCTGCGCGCGGTCGGTGCAGAGCAGCTGCAGGCCGCCGAGCGCGTCGCGAGCCGGTACACCCGGATAGGACGGCGGGGCGTCGGTGAGCGCCCTGACCACGAGCCCGAACCCGTTGCCGATCGGCGGCCGCGCGTCCGCCAGCGCGGGTGGGGCGTGCCCGCCGGCCAGCTCCCGGGTGGCCAGCACGTGGCAGGCGGCGACGACGACGGGTGCGCACAGCCGCCGCCCCGACGTCGTCTCGACGCCCGTGACCTGCCCGCCCGCGACCAGCAGCCGGGCCGCGCCGTCGCCCAGGACGACCCGGCCGCCGGCGGCTTCCAGGCGGCGGCGGAGGGCGACGCTCAGCTCCCCGGAGCCGCCGACCGGGTGCCCCGGCGGCACGTCGTGCAGGAGCGCCACCCAGCCGACCATCGCGGCCGTGCCCGGCTCGGACATCGGCGGCCCCGACTGGGCGCCGAACCAGGCCAGCGCCGCCTTGAGCCGCTCGCTGGTGAACCAGCGGTCGAGCAGCGCGTCGCCGGAGCCGAGGAAGTCGGCGGCCAGCTCGCCCCCCGGCGTCCGCGGCCGGCCGCCCGACGGCGCCCCGAGCGGCCAGAACGCCCCGACCAGCCGGCCGGGGGAGGGGCGCTGCCCGAAGGCGGCGACGACGGCGCGGCTGCGCGGGCGCCACACCTCCACGAACCGGCGGTAGGCCCCGGCGTCGTCCGGGCCGCAGGCGGCCGCGATCGAGGCGCAGGTGGCGTCGAGGTCGACGGAGAAGACCAGCGGCCGGCCGTCCGGCCCCGGGTCGTCCGGGACCGGCGCAGGCGCGAAACCCCACGGGTCGCAGTCGACGTAGCGGAGCCCGTGCCGCGCGAGCTCCAGCTCCTCGACGATGCCGCTGTGCCGGATGATCACGTGCGCGCTGGAGCCGCGGTCCACCCGGACGCCCGGCCAGCGCTCGACCGTGGAGACCGCTCCACCGAGGACGTCGTCGCGCTCGACGACCTCCACCGAGAGCCCCGCACGGGCCAGGTAGCAGGCCGCGACCAGCCCGTTGTGGCCGGCGCCGACGACGACGACGTCCACGGCGGTGGGCCCGGCCACGCGCGTCAGGCGCTGTCCGGCCGCGGCTGCAGGGGCAGGCGCGCACCGAGGATGGCGAAGGGGCGGCCGTCGCCGGGGAAGTGGTAGGCGCGGGCGAGGTCGATGAAGCCGTCGGCGTGGTAGAGCCGGAATGCCTTGGTGTCGGCGTCGGGGGTGGACAGCAGGGCCGCGGGAGCGGTCAGCCCCTCGACCAGCGCGCGCAGCAGCTGCCGGCCCAGGCCCCGGCTCTGGTGATCGGGGTGGACGTGCAGTTCGCAGACCTCGAACGCTCCCGGCAGCCACTTCTTCGCCGTCCGCCGGTCGAGGGCGGCGCGCACCTGGTCGTGCCACCACTGGCCGGGGGCGACGACGTAGCCGTAGCCGAAGCCGACCAGCTGCTCGCCGTCCGGAGTCTCGGCGAACGCGCCGACGGCACGGAACCCCGGCCGCTCGGTGTGCGCGATCGCGTAGCCGTACCGCCCGGCGACGACGGCGGAGTCGTAGCCCATGGCGGCCCCGTAGATGGCCAGCGCCTCGTGCATGTGGTCGCGCATCCAGCCGGTGGGCAGCTCGACGATCCGCGTCGCCGGCGTGGTGCCGGTCAACGGACCGCCTCGCGGTCGGGCGCGGCGGCGGGCTGTCGGGGGTCGCCGCCGACCTCGGCCGCCGTGCCGCCGGTCAGCCGGAGCAGTTCCTCGTAGGTGGTGGGGAACACCGCGTGCGGGTGGCCGGCCGCGGCCCAGACGCGGTCGTGGCGGGCCAGTTCGACGTCGACCAGGGTGCCGATCGGCTCGGGGTGGCCGACAGGGGCCACGCCGCCGATGGGCTGGCCGGTGTGCTCGCGGACGAAGGCGGCCGAGGCGCGGGCGAGGCGGGGGACGCCGAGCAGTGCGGCGACCTTGGTCTCGTCGACCCGGTGCGCGCCGCTGGTGAGGATCAGCAGCGGCGCGCCGTCGACGTCGAAGAGCAGGCTGTTGGCGATGGCGCCCACGGGGACGCCCAGCTGCTCGGCCGCCGCAGCGGCGGTCCGGGCGCTCGCGGACAGCTCCCGGACCTCCCCGGCCGCGCCGGCCTCGGCGAGCGCTCGGGTGACCGCGGCCACGCGGGGGTGCGGATCCGGCATGCCCCGATCCTGCCATTCATGCCGCCGGGCGCGTCCACGTCAGGTCCGGGGGAGCGCGACACGGGAAGACGTCGTCTTGACGGCGACGCGACGGTCCGCTGTACTGGTCAGGTTCGAACACGTGTTCGAACGATGTCCGGTTCCGCCGCCTTCCGGGTCCTTCCCCATCCGGGACGGCG
Organism: Frankiales bacterium; assembly: GCA_025465155.1. Classification (GTDB taxonomy): domain Bacteria; phylum Actinomycetota; class Actinomycetes; order Mycobacteriales; family Geodermatophilaceae; genus Geodermatophilus. The sequence goes on along the minus strand of JAODNJ010000286.1, from coordinate 3,312 downwards.
GGCCGGCCGGGTCCGGGGCGGAAGCGATGGGGAGTCTGACATGAGCCGGGTGCTGGGTGCGGCTGCTGGCCGGGTCGGGGAAGAGGTCCAGGTCGAGCGTGGCCCGCTGGGTCCGGTGCAGTTCTGGCGCGGCTCCTCCCGCTACGTCGTGGGGGAGCTCCTCGACTCCTGGGTGGAGACCGCCCCCTGGTGGCGAGGGGTCACGGGCGCCGCCGGTGGTGCCTCGGCGGCGCTGGTTGCCGGGCGTGAGGTGTGGCGGGTCGAGGCCGTCCGCGCCGGGCGGTCGCGGATGAGTTTCGCCGGCGTCTACGACCTGTCCTGGGACGGCGCCGACAACCGCTGGTCGCTGGTCCGGGTGCACGACTGATGGGGGCCGCGCGCGTCATGCCCGCCGACCAGCTGCCCCTGCCACCGCCCCTGCCCCCGGCGGCGGCCCAGTTGCTCGACCAGGCCGCCCGCGCGCTGGCCGAGGCCGCGGGGTGCACCGACGCCCGGCAGCGGTACGCCACCGCGCACCTGGGGGCGCTCCGGGGGGCGGCCGCCGTGCTGGCCGCCCGCACCCGGCCCGAGCCCGGGCGCCGCCGGCCGCGCAGCGCCTGGGTCCTGCTCGGTCAGGTCGCACCCGAACTGGGGGAGTGGGCCACCTTCTTCGCCGCGGGGGCGGCGAAGCGTGCGGCGGCGGAGGCGGGGCTGTCCCGGGCGGTCACCGACCGGGAGGCCGACGACCTGGTCCGGGACGTCGGCGCCTTCCTCGCCGTGGTCGAGCAGACCCTCGGCGGCGGGCCGGTTCCGCGTCCGCGCCCCTATGTCGTCGACTCGCCGTCCCGGAAGTGAGCGAGCTCGCGAGCTCACCGGATAACACAGCAGTCCCGCGAACGAGGCCGACGAGCGCCGGCGAGGCGGATTCGTGAGCGACCCCTTCGTCCACCTGCACGTCGCGTCCGGGTACTCCATGCAGTACGGCGCCAACCACCCGGCCGACCTCGTCGGCCGAGCCGCCGAGCAGGGCATGCCGGCGCTGGCGCTGACCGACCGCGACGGGCTCTACGGCGCGGTGAAGTTCGCGCTGGCCTGCCGGTCGGCCGGCGTCCGGCCGATCTTCGGGGTGGATCTCGCGGTCGCCCCCGCCCTGCCGCGGCCGCTGGGCCGCCCACTGGGGGAGCGGGCGGTCGCCCGCCGGGTGCCCGCCCGTGGCGGGGCCAGCGTCGACCCACGGCTGCCCCGGGTCACCTTCCTCGCGAGGGACGGCGCCGGGTGGCGGTCGCTGTGCCGGCTCACCAGCGCCACCCATCTGCGGGGCACGCGAGGTGAACCGGTGAGCTCGCTCGCGGTCGCCGCGGAGCACGCGACCGGCCTGGTCACGCTGCTCGGACCGGATTCCCCGGTGGGCCGCGCGCTGGCCGAGGGGCGGGTCGACGCCGCCGCGGCGCAACTGGACGCCTGGCGCGCGGTGTTCGGTCCCGGCCGGCTGGTGCTCGAGGTGGTCCATCACCGCGGCCGCGGCGACCGGTCGAGGGCACAGGCGATGCTGCGCTTCGCCGCCGAGCAGCGGGTGCCGGTGGTGCTCACCAACGCCGTCCGCTATGTCGATGCCCTCGACGCGCCCACGGCCGACGTCCTCGACGCCTCCCGCCGGCTGGTCCCGCTGGATCTCCGGCACGTCGACCGGCGCACCGCCGAGGGGTACCTGAAGTCCGGCAAGGAGATGGCCGAGGTGGCCGAGGACCTCACCGGCCCCGACCGCGACGCCGCGCTGCGGTTGCTGGAGGGCACCGCGCGGCTGGCCGAGCAGTGCGCCGTCGACGTCCGGGAGGATCTCGGCATCGGCACCGTGCGCTATCCCGAGCTCGACGTCGTCACCACTCCGGCCGAGCAGGGAATGAGTCCGGCGCAGGTGCTGCGCGCCCGCTGCGAGGCCGGGCTCGGCCGGCGGGGGATGGCGCTGACCGAGCGGGTGCGGGTGCGGCTGGAGGACGAGCTCGCGGTCATCGACTCCCTCGGCTACCCGTCCTACTTCCTCACCGTCGCCGACGTGGTGGACCTCATCACGAGCCTGCGGGTGCGCGCGGCGGCACGGGGGTCGGGGGCCGGCAGTCTGGTCACCTACCTGCTGGGCATCTCCGACGTCGACCCGATCCGCTACGGCCTGCTGATGGAGCGCTTTCTCTCCCCGCTGCGCCACCAGCTGCCCGACGTCGACATCGACGTGGAATCCGCCCGGCGGATGGAGGTCTACGACGCCGTCCTCGAGCGCTTCGGCGCCGACCGGGTCAGCTGCATCTCGATGATGGACACCTACCGGGTCCGGCACGCGATCCGCGACGTCGGCGCCGCGCTCGGCCTCCCGCCGGCGGAGATCGACGCCGTCGCCAAGGCGTTCCCGCACATCCGGGCCAACCAGGTGCACGCCGCGCTGGGCGACCTGCCCGAGCTGCGGGCCGGCCGGTTCGGGTCGAAACGAACCGGCGGCAATGGTGATCTGGACCTGCTCTTCGACCTCGTCGCCCGGCTCGACGGGCTGCCCCGGCACATCGCGCTGCATCCGTGCGGCGTGCTGCTCTCCGACGCCACGCTGCTGGACCGCACGCCGGTGCAGAACAGCTACCTCGGCTATCCGATGAGCCAGTTCGACAAGGACGACGTCGAGGAGGTCGGGCTGCTCAAGCTCGACCTGCTGGGCATCCGGATGCAGTCGGCGATCGCGCACGCCCTCGACGAGGTGGCACGGGTCGACGGCGAGACGGTGGACATCGACGCGGTCCCGCGCGACGACCCGACGACCTTCGAGCTGATCCGCAGCACTCGCACGCTGGGCATGTTCCAGATCGAGTCACCCGGGCAGCGTGAGCTGGTCGGCAAGTTCGGGCCGGAGACGTTCGAGGACATCATCATCGACATCTCGCTGTTCCGGCCCGGCCCGGTGAAGAGCGACATGGTCACCCCGTTCCTCATGGCCCGGAACGGCTGGCGGGAACGGGTCTACCCGCACCCCGACCTCGCCTTCGCCCTCGAGGAGACCGCCGGGGTGGTCGTCTTCCACGAGCAGGTGCTGCAGATCGTGCAGGCGATGACCGGGGTGACCCTGGCCGAGGCCGACGAGGTGCGCCGGGCGCTGGGGGAGAAGGACGCCCATCCGGAGGTGCGGGCCTGGTTCGTGCCGCGAGCGCTGGCCGCCGGGTACGACGTCGAGGTCGCCGAGCGGGTCTGGGAGGTGCTCGCCGCCTTCGGCTCGTTCGGCTTCTGCAAGGCGCACGCGGCGGCGTTCGCGCTGCCCACCTACCAGTCGGCGTGGCTGAAGGCCCACCATCCGGC
>JAODNJ010000592.1 GCA_025465155.1 Frankiales bacterium | reverse complement strand
CCGAAGTCGCCGTGCCCGATTCATCTGCAGCGCTCGCCGTCATCCAGAGCGGTCAGGTGGACGCCGACTACACGGTGGTCACGGTCGCGAATCTCGCACAGACCCAGGGCCTGGGCCAGACCGCCCTCGACCTGATGAAGAACGGTCCATCGGACTTCGCCGCCGCCTCACTGAGCGGGGGGGCCATGCGGTCGGAATGGCTCAAGGGTGGCTCCGGAGACCAGGAGAAGCGCTATCACCAGGCGATGGTCGACGCGGTGGACTTCCTGTACAAGCCGGAGAACCTGGACGAGCTGGTGTCCCTCGCCAAGAAGAACGGCGTCGGGGGCACCGACGATCAGATCACCAGCACGCTGAAATTGGCGATCGACGCGAAGGCGTACAGCGCAACCGTCTCGAAGGACGACCTGTCGGGTGCGCTGAGTTTCGCCCAATCCGCGGGAGTGATCGCGGCCTCCCCGAAGATCGATCTGTCGACGTTCGCCACCTCGACGGCCGTCAAGTAGCCCCACCCACCTTTCTGGAAGGAGCCGACGATGGCTCTGGAACTCGACATGTTGACGATGTCCGCCACGCCGATGACGGACGACGGGCGCATCGACGAAGACGGACTCCGGGCCCATCTCCGTCGCCTGGTGGCCGCGAACAACGGCGTGTACCTGGCCGGCGGCGGCGCCGGCGAGGGGCACGTGTTGACGCCGGAGGAGTACCGGCGGATCTGCGAGATCGGTGTCGAGGAGTGCAAGGGAAAGGTCCCGACCTACTCGAACCCCCGCGAGGGCAAGAGTGCCGAGGACGTCTACCGGTACGCGCGCGAAGCGGTGGCGGCCGGCGTCGACATGGTGCAGGTGTACCAGGTCGAGGGAGGGCACAGCATGCGCCCGACCCTCGAGGAACAGGACGCGTACTTCACCGAACTCCTCGACGAGATCGACCACCCGCTCGCCCTATCGGTCCATGCCTACGCCGGCTTCCACCCGACGCCCGACTTCCTCCGGAACCTGAAGCGGCGCTATCCGAACCTGCAGGCGATCAACGTCATGGGGATGCCGGCGAGGTACTTCATCGAGTTGCGCGACGTCATGCCGGAGGACGTTCGCCTGTACACGTCGATCCGGATGCTCGGACAATGGCTGGCACTCGGCTCGGCCGGGGCGTTGCAGGCCGAGGGCAACATCATCCCGCGGACCTGCCGGGGGCTGCTCGACTCGTGGGCGGCCGGCGACGTGGAGCGGTTCTCCACCCTGACACAGTTCGTGGAGCACTTCTCGGCCATCGTCGAGAACTGGGCGCCGTCGACGGCGCGGTGGGTGAAGCTGGGGATGCGGGTGCTGGACCTCCCGGGGGGCCGGGGCCCGCTCCGGCGGCCCTACCTGATGCCCGGCCCCGACGACCAGAGCCGGATGCTCGAGGCATTTGATGCGCTCAAGGTCCGCGCCGTCGAGGGTCTCTGAGCATGTCGTGCGCAAGTTCCCTCGTGCGGAAGTGGGTGCTCAGGTGAAGATCGCATTCGGAGTGGACCCCGCCGGGCCGGCCGACCTCGAGGCCGAGGCTGCGATCGTCCGACTGATGGCGCTCTACTGTCACGCCATCGACTGGGGTGACGCCGACCTGTGGGCGGACTGCTTCACGCCCGACGGGGAGTATCACGGCATCCGTCCCGGGGGCACCGACAACGTCGTCAAGGGTCGCGAGGCGCTCGTCGCCTACGCGGCCAAGCACGACAGCCCGCCCGTGCATTATCCGAAGCACATGGTCTGGGCGCCGGTGGTGGAGGTGGACGGTGACCAGGCGCGGGCCATCGCCACCTTCGCCGTGCTGAACGATCACGGTGCCGGCCCAGTCATGGACGTGTACGGGTCGTACGAGGACCATCTCGTCCGAGTGGCCACCGGGTGGCGGTTCCAGAAGCGGTTCGCGCGGGTGGAGGCCCAGACCGAGGCGTTCGCCGCGGGGGGAGCGCCGGTGGAGAAGTGACCGGCGGCGACGACGTCTTCTGCGAGCCGTACGTCGACGTGGAGGAGGAGCGGACCGCTCCGGTAGGTCACCGTTTCGTGCACGGGGGCTTTCGCGGCACGCAGACCCGGTTCTCCTTTTACTTCCCGCCCGAGGAGCAGTACGACGATCGCTTCGTCACCGTCGTCGAGGGCGGGCAAGGTGGCCACGAGAACCGCGCGGCGAAGCTTCGCACCCACGCCTTCCCCAGCATCGAGTGGGCCGCGTCGGCCGGGGCGTTCCTGGTCGAGTCCAACGGGGGGCACGTCGCGGGACAGTCCCTGCCGACGAGGGGTGCGGCCCAGGACGACACCGTGACGGCGTACCGGGCGACGGCGGCTGCGACGCGTTTCGCCCGTGAGTACGCGGTTGGCGTCTACGGCCGCCGGCCGTCGCACGGCTACATCGTCGGCGGAAGCGGGGGTGGACGCGCGCTCCTCGGGCTGGAGAACACCACGGATCTCTGGGACGGCGCAGTCCAGTTCATCAATGCCGCCGGCCAGGGGGTGAGCCTGCCGACCGTGCTGGCGCGCGCCACCCACGTGCTGCGCGACGACATCGACGCCGTGGTGACGCCGCTCGAACCAGGGGGGAGCGGCGACCCGTTCGGTCATCTCTCCTCGGCGCAACGGGCGGCCCTCGAGGCGCTCTACCGAGCCGGGTTCCAGCGCGGCGGGGAGTTCCAGTTGCGGGACCCGGGACCCGAGTTCGCCATCGTCCGGCTGTTCATGTCACTCCTGGCCGAGCACGACCCCTCGTACTACGACGACTTCTGGCGGGTGCGGGGATATCCCGGTCACGACGGCCGTGTGGACGGGGAGATCGTCCAGGAGACCCGCCGCGTCGAGCGGGTCGTCCGCCTGGGCGACCTGACCCCGGAGGAACAGCGACGGCTGCGGGAACTGCTCTGGCGGGTGGAGTTGGACGATCCATCCCGCGTTGTCGGTGTCGTCGTCGCGGATCCACACTCGGGGGCGCGGGGATCGGACATCGCCGGACGTGGCGATGCCGGGCCGCCGCTCTTCTGCGCCGGCGTCCTCGGCGATCTCCTGGTGGTGGACGACCCGCCGCTCTCCCGGCTGGCGAGCCTGCGGCCGGGCTCCGAGCTCCTCATCGACAACCATCGGTTCCTCGCCTTCTGCTACTCCTACCTGCATCAGGTGGAGCCGGGCTTGCCCGTGTCCGCTCATCTGGCGGTGGCCGGTCTGCCCGTCCACCCGCAGCGCAGCAAGGCACTGCAGGACATCCTCGTCGGCGTGCGCATGACGGGGGCGTACGACGGAAAGCTGATCTACGTCGGATCGGTCAACGACTCGATGTCGACGCCGATCGGCTGGCCGGTGGGACACGCGGCCCGGATCCGGGCGCGGCTCGGCTCCCGGACCGCGGACCGGCTCCGCGTCTGGCTGACCGAGAACGCCACGCACATCCAGGCCTCGGAGCGGCCTCCCGGACCGGTGCCCGTAGTGACCGCGCGGCTCGTGGACTGGATCGGTGTCGTCGAGCAGGCGGTGCGGGACCTCGTCGACTGGGTGGAGCGCGACGTGCCGCCGCCGCAGGACACCGCCTTCGAGGTCCGGGACGGTCAGCTGTTCCTGCCTGGTGACGCGGCGGACCGAGGGGGTGTCCAGCCGGTCGTCCGCGTGACGGCGGACGGACACGCTGCGGTCAGCGTGGCCGCCGGGGATCCGGTTCGGTTGGCCGTGTCCGCCGCCGTCCCTCCGGGGACGGGTGTCGTGGTCGGCATCGAATGGGATCTCTACGGAACCGGTGAGTGGCCCTCGGCCGAACGGCTGACGGACGCGGCGGCGGGCGAGGTCCGCCGGGAAGTGGTGCACGCCTACGAGCGGCCCGGGACGTACTTCCCGGCGGCTCGCGTCACCGCGCACCGCGACGGCCTCGCGAACCACGCCACCGCGCGGTCGTCAACCTGGCTCGTGCGCGCGTCGACGTCGTCTGAGCAGCACTCCCGAGCGACGGCCGAGGCCGGCTCGGGTGCTGGGTCAGGATCGGGGGAGCACGCCCGCCAACGCCGAGGCTGCCGTGCTGATGCTGGCTGGTCCGCCGTAGAGCATTCCCTACGATGCCGCTTCGTAGAGCTGGTCATCGGTCAGCCCGAGCCCGCGGCCGAGGAGCGCGCTCGCGCGGATGCCGGCAGCGTTGGACCGGGCGATGTCGAACTGCAGCTGCACGAACGGATAGATCTGCGTGGGCAACGGTCCGGACATGGCCCGGCGGAGCCGGTCGAGGTGCGCCTTGAGCAGACCCGGCCGGCCGGCAGCGAGGAAGTCCACATGGGCCGGGACCTCGCCGGAGAGGTCGAGGTACCACTGGCGGATCGCGCGCAGTTCCTCCGCGGAGAGGCTGTCGGTGGTGAGGTCGAGGGGAAGGTTCAGGAACCCCTCATCCCGGGACCAGCTGCTGGGAAAGCTCCCCGACATGTCCAGCGACTCGTCGGGCCAGGCCGAGAGCTGGTCACCGGCAGCCACCCGGGTCCGGTGGATCCCGCGTGGTCCGCAGTGCAGGAACGCCAGCTCGAGCATCTGGAGGACCGCCCGCTTGCTCGCTCCCAGGCTCCGGCTATGGGCGATCTCGTACGTGATTCCGAAGTCGTAACCCATGATCACGTAGAGGTGGAGGAACCCAAGGGTTCCATGCAGCGGGAGTCGCCGGCCCTCGTCCGAGGCGCTGTAGAAGGCCTGGATGCGGTGGCCCTTCACCACGCGCGGCTCGTGGTCGAGCCAGAACTCGTAGGCGTCCAGCACGCTGCCGTGCGTTCGGGCGTAGGAGTCGCGGAAGGTGCGAATCTCCGCGTCGCTGAACTCGTCTGCGTTGAACAGATCGAGGCCGCGCGTCGTATCCATTCGGACCTCACTGTCGAAGCGGGTGCTGCTCGTTCGCACCACTGTCTACCGAGCGCTCGCTATGCTGTGGTCGCGACGCTAGGGCCGACGTCGGAGAGCTGTCAACGCGGACAGGGTGGGGTCGGGGGCCGTCCAGGGGAAGAAGGGCTTGCTT
>JAODNJ010000261.1 GCA_025465155.1 Frankiales bacterium | reverse complement strand
CTGCCCGACCTGTCGGTGATCCAGGACGCGATCGGCGACGAGGAATGGGTGCTGCACGCGGCCAACCAGGACCTCCCCTGTCTCGGCGAGATCGGGCTGCTGCCGCGCCGGATCTTCGACACCGAACTCGCGGCCCGGCTGGCCGGACTGCCGCGCGTGGGCCTCGGCGCGGTCGTCGAGTCGCTCCTGGGGTACTCGCTGCAGAAGGGGCACTCCGCCGCCGACTGGAGCACGCGGCCACTTCCGGAGGAGTGGCTGGTCTACGCCGCGCTCGACGTCGAGGTACTGGTCGACCTGCGGAACGCGCTGGCGGCCATCCTGGCCGAGCAGGGCAAGACCGAGTGGGCACGCCAGGAGTTCGAGGCCATCCTCGCCGCCGGACCCCCCGCGCCGCGGGCCGAGCCGTGGCGGCGCACCTCGGGCGTCCACGGGCTGCGCAGCCGCCGCCAGCTCGGCATGCTGCGGTCGCTGTGGCAGGCCCGCGACACGCAGGCCCGCAGCCGCGACCTCGCGCCCGGCCGGGTGCTGCCCGACGCGGCGATGGTCTCCGCCGTCCAGGCCGACCCGCGCAACGAGGCGGCGCTCCTCGAGCTGCCCGTCTTCCGGGGCCGGGCCAACCGGAAGCTGGTGAGTACCTGGTTCGGTGCGCTGGTCCGCGGCCGGGAGCTGCCCGAGGACGACCTGCCGCCGCAGAGCCGTCCCGGCGACGGGCCCCCGGCGGTGAACCGGTGGGCCGACCGGGATCCGGCCGCCGCCGCGCGGCTGCAGGTGGCCCGGGCGGGGCTCGCGCAGCTGTCGGAGAAGTGGTCCGTGCCGGTGGAGAACCTCCTCTCCCCCGACCTGGTCCGCCGGCTCATGTGGACCCCGCCGGAGCCCCGGACCGCGGCGACCGTGGCCAGGGCGCTGCGCGCCGGAGGTGCGCGGGAGTGGCAGGTCGAGCTGACCGGCCCGGTCCTGACCGAAGCGCTCGCGACGGCCTGACCCGGGGCCGGCCGCGCCCGGACCCCGGCTGCGCGCCGCCGCCCGGCGTTCCCCCGGTCGTGTGACCGATGAACCGCCGTGCGTACCCCAGGCAGGTAACGACTTGGTTTCGTGCCCTGGTCACTTCTGGTCGAAGCGGCCGGAAGCAGTTAAGTTCGCGCCGCAAACAATCATCCCGATGGGGCGCGTCACGCCCCGGTCCACTTCCAAGGGAAAGGCGCGACGATGCGCACATCCACTCTGTCCCTCACGGTGGTCGGTACGGCCGCCGTGCTCGCCCTGGCGGCCTGTAGCTCCGGAAGCGGCAGCAGCAGCTCGTCGAGCGGCTCGAGCAGCTCCGGCGGCGGCGCCAAGAACGCCAGCGCGATCTGCAAGCTGACCAACCCGCCGAAGTCCTCGGCCAGCGCCCCGCCGTCGGGCGCCCCGTCGAAGGTCAACGCCGCGGGCAAGGTCGGCGTCATCCTCCCCGACACCACGTCCTCGACGCGGTACACGCTGTATGACGCCCCGCTGCTGAAGCAGGCCTTCGACGCGGCCGGCATCCAGTCCGACATCCAGAACGCGCAGGGCGACACCGCGAAGTTCCAGTCCATCGCGCAGAGCATGATCGGCGAGGGCGTCAAGGTCCTCATCATCGACTCGATCGACGCCACCTCCGGTGCCGCCGTCGAGCAGCAGGCCGCCGCGGCGGGGATCAAGGTCATCGACTACGACCGGGTCAACCTCGGTGGCAGCGCCGCCTACTACGTCTCCTTCGACAACGAGGAGGTCGGCAAGCTGCAGGGCCAGACGCTGGTCGACTGCCTCAACCAGAGCGGCGTCTCGAAGCCCTCGGTCATCGAGATGGACGGCGGCACCGACGTCGACAACAACGCGGTGCTGTTCGCCAAGGGCGCCAACTCGGTCCTCCAGCCGCTGTCCGGCAGCGGCAAGCTGAGCATCAAGTCCGAGACGGTCGTCAAGGGCTGGAAGACGGCGAACGCGGCCCCGGCCTTCAGCCAGGCGCTCACGGCCGCCGGCGGCCAGGTCGACGGCGTTCTCGCCGCCAACGACGACATCGCCAACGCCGTCGTCGGTGTCCTGCAGCAGAACGGCCTCGCCGGCCACGTGGCCATCACCGGCCAGGACGCCCAGGTCGAGGGTCTGCAGAACATCCTCAAGGGCGTGCAGAGCATGACGATCTTCAAGAACGTCACCCTCGAGGCGGCCGCGGCCGCGAAGCTGGCGATCGCGCTGATCAGCGGCCAGGACCCGACGTCGCTCGGCGTCACGTTCAGCTCGTCGCAGATCGACCCGAAGAACGCCAACCTCAAGTCGGTGCTCCTCCCGGCGCAGGTCATCACGTACAGCAACGTCCAGGACGTCGTGACCGCCGGTGCCCTGAAGGCCTCGGAGATCTGCAACGGCATCCAGGCGGAGTGCACCAAGGCAGGCGTGAAGTAATCCACGCATGATCACCGGTGGCCGGACGAGGATGACCCGTCCGGCCACCGGTTCCTGCCGTTAGCGGTGGCCGTTCCGACAGTGGGAGGGGACAGATGTCCGAGCCGATTCTTGAAGTCCGGAAGCTGAACAAGCGCTTCGGACCCGTGCACGTCCTGCACGACGTGGACCTCACGGTCTACCGCGGACAGGTCACCGCACTCGTCGGCGACAACGGCGCCGGCAAGTCCACGCTGGTGAAGTGCATCGCCGGCATCAACAGCATCGACAGCGGCGAGATCGTCTTCGAGGGGCACCCCGTCACGATCGCCAACCCCAGCGAGGCCGCACGCCTCGGCATCGAGTTCGTCTACCAGGACCTCGCGCTGTCGGACAACCTCGACATCACCCAGAACATGTTCCTGGGCCGCGAGCTCCGGCGGTTCGGCATCCTCCACGACGGCCAGATGGAGAAGAAGGCCCGCGAGACGCTGACCAGCCTCTCGGTGCGCACCGTGTCCTCGGTCCGCCAGGTCGTGGCGAGCCTCTCGGGTGGGCAGCGCCAGACGGTCGCGATCGCCAAGGCCGTGCTCTGGAACAGCAAGGTCGTCTTCCTGGACGAGCCGACGGCGGCTCTCGGCGTGGCCCAGACCCGCCAGGTGCTCGACCTCGTGCGCCGGCTGGCCGATCAGGGCCTCGGCGTCGTCCTCATCAGCCACAACATGAACGACGTGATGGAGGTCGCCGACCGGGTGACCGCGCTGTACCTGGGCCGCGTCGCGGCGGAGGTGCAGACCAAGGACAGCAGCGTCGCGCAGATCGTCGAGCTCATCACGAGTGGCCGCAGCGGCAACATCGGCCTCGCCCCGGCGGCCGTGAACGAGGGGATCTGACATGACCGATCCGATCACGCAGTCACAGGCAGGGGCCGGTGGAGCCGGCGAGGACCCCCCCGGCCGGCCGGCCGTGGACGTCGCCAGGGGCGGGCCCGGGAGCAGCACCGAGCGGGCCAGCGGCTTCTCCCTCGACGTCGACCGCCGCGGCATCGGTGACGCCTTCCGCGGCTACTGGGACAAGATCCGGTCCGGTGACCCGGGCGCCCTTCCGTCGATCCTCGGCCTGGTGATCCTGGCGCTGATCTTCAGCCAGGTCAGCAACCGGTTCCTGAGCGCCAACAACATCGGCAACCTGCCCGGCCAGGGCGCCTACATCGCGGTCATCGCGCTCGGGCTGGTGTTCGTCCTGCTCCTCGGCGAGATCGACCTGTCCGCGGGCACGACCGGCGGCATCTGCGCCGGCGCCGCGGCCCAGGCCCTGAATCAGCACGGCCTGCGGCACGGGATCCCCGGGGCGTCGTTCCTCTACTGGATCGTCGTCGGGCTCATGCTGGCCGCGGCCGCCCTCGGCCTCTACCTCAAGGCGCGGACCGGGCCGGCGGTCGTGCTCGTCGGTGTGATCATCACGCTGACCGGCCTGGACAAGTACACGGTGCCCGCGATCATCTTCGCCGTCTCGCTCGGTGCGGCGGTCGGCATCTTCACCGGCTGGCTGGTCGGAAAGGTCGGTATCCCGAGCTTCATCGTCACCCTGGCGCTGTTCCTGGCCTGGCAGGGCGTGCTGCTCTTCCTGCTCAACACGCAGCCGATCGGTGTCAACGGCTACAACGTCTGGTTCCAGCTCGCCCACGGCAACATGTCCCCGCTGTGGAGCTGGGTCTTCACGATCGTGGTGGCAGGCGGGTACCTCGTCTACACGGTGGTGCGCTCGATCCGTGCGCAGGCCCAGGGCCTGGCCGCCGAGAAGCTGTCCCTGGTCCTGCTCCGGGGCGGCATCATCCTGGCCGTGGCCGTCGTCATCACGGCGCTGGCGAACCAGAACCGCAACACGAACCCGTTCAAGGTCATCAACGGGCTGCCCTGGGCGCTGTCGGTGCCCATCGCGCTGATGATCGTGTGCACCATCGCGCTCACCAAGACGACCTGGGGCCGGCACCTGTTCGCGACCGGCGGCAACGCCGAGGCGGCACGGCGCGCCGGTATCGATGTCACCCACATCAAGGTCACCGCGTTCACGATCGGCTCGTCGTTCGGCGCGCTCGGCGGGGTCTTCCTCGCGTCGGCCACCGGCGGTGTCCAGCTCGACCTCGGGTCGGGCAACATCCTGCTGTTCGCCGTCGCGGCGGCGGTCATCGGCGGCACGTCGCTGTTCGGCGGCCGCGGCAAGCCGCGGGACGCCATCATCGGGGCCCTGGTGATCGTGATCATCCCGAACGGCATCGGCCTCCGGCCCAGCCTGCCGGCGTCGTACCAGAACATCATCACCGGCGCCGTCCTGCTGATCGCCGCTGCGGTCGACGCACTGTCGCGGCGACGGTCGGCCGGCCGATAGACGCCGCGGACGTCCGGCCCCGGGACGATGCATGACACGGCGCAGCCCGGCCACCGGCGGCAACGGGTCGCTGCCCGTGGTCCCGCCGGGCGAGAAGCCGGGTGTCGCCCGCCCGGATGACATCCGGCGGCACAACCTGGCGCGTGTCCTCGGGGAGGTCCACGGCGAGGGAGCGCTGTCCAGGGCCGAGCTCACCCGCCGGCTGCTCCTGAGCCGATCGACCATCCGCGCCCTGGTCACCGACCTGTGCGACCTCGGCCTGGTCGAGGAGTCGGTGCCCGTCGGCGGCGAGCGGGCGGGCCGCCCGTCGCACGTGGTGGCCCCCCGCCCGGACGGTCCGTACGCGCTCGCGGTCGACGTCGAGGTCGACCGGCTGGTGATCGCCGCCGTGACCCTCGGCGGAACGCTCGTGCGGCGGTACGTGCGTGTTCTCGGGGCGGCGGACAGGTCGGCGCCCGCGGTGGCCCGGATCATGGCCGAGGAGGTCCGGACGGTCGCGGCGGAGCTGCCGGCCTCCTGCTGGCCGATCGGCCTCGGCGTGAGCGTCCCGGGCACGGTGGGGAAAGCCAGCGGCTTCATCGCCGCCGCACCCAACCTGCACTGGTACGGGGAGCCGCTCGGCCCGATGCTCCAGGAGCTGCTGCCACACCTCCCCGTCGCCCTCGGCAACGACGCAGACATGGGGGTCCTCGCGGAGCACCTCCGCGGCGCGGCCCGCCGGGCCACCGACGTCGTCTACCTCACCGGCAAGGTCGGGGTCGGTGCCGGGATCCTCGTCAACGGGCAGCCGCTGCGGGGAGCCGCCGGCCTGGCCGGCGAGATCGGCCACACCGTGCTCGACCCCGCCGGGCCCGCCTGCCACTGCGGCGTCCGCGGGTGCGTGGAGAGCCTGATCGGCGAGGCGGCGCTGTTGCGGCTGTCGGGGCGCACCGGTCAGCCCGATCCCGAAGCGGTGGCCTCGGTGCTGGCCGACGCGCGGGCCGGCGATCCAGCCGCGCGCGCCGGCGTCCGCCAGGTCGGCCGCGATCTCGGGCGGGTCCTCGCCAACCTGGTGAACCTGCTCAATCCCGAGGTCATCGTGCTCGGTGGAGCACTGGCCGACATCTTCGAGGCCGCGCGAGCCGACGTCCTCACCGTGGTGGACGCGCAGGCCATGGCGGCGGCCCGGGCGACCGTCGACTTCAGGGTGTCCCCGCTCGGCGCGGACTCGTCCCTGCTCGGCGCGGCCGAGCTGGCGTTCCGGAACCTGCTGACCGACCCCCTGGCCGCTCCCTCCGGACGCCTGCACGCCGCGCGCGGGGTCCACCCGAGCTCGCGGGTCACGGAGAGCGCCCGGCACCCGGACATCGCCTGACCCACGGGCACCCGCCCGGGAGGGCCCGTGCCACTCGTCGGGGCGGCAAGGTGCGCACCGGTGTTACCGGCGGGTAACTTGAGACGGTCCCGCCCCGTCCGGGCGGCATCTACTGCTGCGGAGGTTCCATGTCCCGCTCGCTGCGTGAGGTCGTCTTCGTCGACGGCGTGCGCACCCCCTTCGGCAAGGCAGGACCGAAGGGCATCTACGCCGAGACGCGCGCCGACGACCTGGTCGTGCGCTGCATCCGCGAGCTGATGCGCCGCAACCCGGCGCTGCCGGCCGATCGGATCGACGAGGTGGCCATCGCCGCGACCACTCAGATCGGCGACCAGGGCCTGACCCTCGGCCGCACCGCCGCGCTGCTGGCCGGGCTGCCGACGTCGGTCCCGGGCTATGCGATCGACCGGATGTGCGCCGGCGCCATGACCGCGGTGACCACCACGGCGTCCGGCATCGCCTTCGGGGCCTACGACGTCGCCATCGCCGGCGGGGTCGAGCACATGGGCCGCCACCCGATGGGCGAGGGCGTCGACCCCAATCCGCGGATCGTCTCCGAGAAGCTCGTCGACCCCTCGGCGCTGGTCATGGGCTCGACGGCGGAGAACCTGCACGACCGCTTCCCGCACCTGACCAGGGAGCGCGCCGACGCCTTCGCGCTGGCGAGCCAGCAGAAGTACGCGAAGGCCGTCGCCGACGGCCGGATCGGCCCGGAGCTGGTGCCGGTCGCGACCCGCTCGGCCGAGCAGGGCTGGGGTCTCGCGACCGTCGACGAGCCGCCCCGCCCGAACACCACCCTCGACGGCCTGGCCACGCTGAAGACGCCGTTCCGCCCGCACGGGCACGTGACGGCGGGCAACGCGGCGGGCCTGAACGACGGCGCCACCGCCTGCCTGCTCGCCGAGGAGGAGACCGCCCGCCGGCTGGGGCTGCCGATCGGGATGCGGCTGGTCGGCTACGGCTTCGCCGGCGTCGGGCCCGAGGTCATGGGCGTCGGGCCGATCCCGTCCACCGAGAAGGCGCTGGCCCGCGCCGGCCTGTCGATCGAGGACATCGGGCTGTTCGAGCTCAACGAGGCCTTCGCCGTCCAGGTCCTTGCGTTCCTGGACCACTTCGGCATCGCCGACGACGACGAGCGGGTCAACCCGTGGGGTGGCGCGATCGCCGTCGGCCACCCGCTCGCGTCCTCCGGCGTGCGGCTGATGACCCAGCTGTCGCGCCAGTTCGCCGAGCGGCCCGACGTCCGCTACGGCCTGACCGCCATGTGCATCGGCCTGGGCATGGGCGGCACCGTGATCTGGGAGAACCCGAACCGGTCGGGCAGCACCACCGAGGAGACCACCAAGTGACTGCCGTTTTCGAGGACGAGGTCGTCACCTCGGCGCACGTCCGCTTCGTGCGGGTGCCGGGGCTGGCGGGAGAGATCGCGCTGATCACCCTGGACAACGGCCAGGACCACACCCGCCCGTCCACCTTCGGGCCGGGCGGGCTCGCCTCGCTCGATGCCGCCCTCGACGAGATCGAGGGCCGCTCCCCCGCCCCGGTCGCCGTCGCCGTGACCGGCAAGCCGTTCGTCTTCGCCGTCGGCGCGGACCTGTCCGGCATCCCGGCGGTGACCGATGCGGCCGCGGCGCGGGAGATCGCCGAGACCGGGCACCGGGTGTTCCGCCGGCTGAAGGACTCGCCGATCCCGACGTTCGCGTTCGTCAACGGCGCGGCCATGGGCGGTGGCCTGGAGCTGGCGCTGCACTGCCGCTACCGGACCATCGCGACCACCGCCGTCGTCGCCTTCCCTGAGGTCTTCCTCGGGCTGGTCCCCGGCTGGGGCGGCACGCAGCTGCTGCCGAACCTGATCGGGATCGACCCCGCGGTGACCGTGATCGTCGAGAACGCGCTCGCCCAGAACAAGGTGACGGCCGGGCCGAAGGCGGTGAAGCTGGGCATCGCCGATGCGGCGTTCGAGCCCGCCGACTTCCTCGAGCGCTCACTGGAGTGGGCCGCCGGCGTCCTGTCCGGGCAGGTGTCCGTGTCCCGTTCCGAGGTGGACCGGTCGGCGTGGGACGAGTCGATCGCGCGGGCCCGGGCGATCGTGGCCGGCCGCACCAGGAACGCCTCCCCCGGCGCGCTCCGGGCGGTGGACCTGCTCGACCTGGCGCGCAACGGCACCGACGGCGAGGCGTTCACGACCGGCACGGCGGCGGAGGACGACGCCCT
>JAODNJ010000221.1 GCA_025465155.1 Frankiales bacterium | reverse complement strand
TCCGGGTGCACGACGGGGTCATAGGCGCTCGGCGCCTGGAAGAGCCCGGCGAGGAGCGAGGACCGGGCCCACGTCAGATCGGCCGGGGGCACCCCGAAGTAGCCCTCGGCCGCCTGGGTCAGTCCGTAGTAGCCGTGTCCGTAGTAGCCGTCGTCCAGGTACATGCGCAGGATCTGTTCCTTGCTCCACGACCGGTCGAGCTTGAGCGCGAGGACGAGCGCCTCGGCCTTCGCCTGCAGCCCGCGCCCGCCGCCCTCGTACAGGTTCTTGGCCAGCTGCTGCTCGAGCGTCGCCCCGCCCTCGTCGCGCCCTGTCAACACGCCGAGAGGCTAGCGAACCAGGCCGAGCGGGTCCACGCCGGGAGTGCTCCAGAACCGGCTGTCCTCGGTCGCGGTCAGTGCCGCGGCGATCCTGGCCGGAACTGGCCCCTGCAGCGCGCGGGCTCCGTGGACGGTGAGGTGGGCGGCGACGCGGTCCGCGGCGTCCCCGACCGACGGCGTCAGGACCCAGCCCCCGGCCAGGAGGAGGCCGCCCAGGACGAGGACGACGACCACGGCGCGGAGCAGCGTCCGGAGGACACGGCGCCAGAGCGGTCTGCGGCCCGCAGGCCGGGGAACCGGCCGCTGCCGCACTGCCGTCGCCACCACCGCGCACCCTCCTGACCAACTGCCTCCTACGACACGAGTAGTCGATCATTCCTTGCTGTGGGCACCCTGGCACCACCGGTCCCGGGTCCGGGGCCGGGTCAGCCCCGGCACAGCCGACGCTCCACGGCGTCCCAGGCATCCTGGCCGCCCGACGGCGGGTACGTGCGGGTCTGGTGGGTTTCCCGCAGCAGGGCGCGAAGCTCACCGAGCCCACCGGCGACCGCTCCGCCGGCTCTGGCCTGGACCAGCGCGTTGCCGAGCGCCGCGGCTTCGACCGGCCCCGCGACGACGGGCAGTCCGCACGCGTCCGCGGCGAGCCGGCAGAGCAGGCTGTTGCGCGCTCCCCCGCCGACGAGGTGCACCACGTCGACCTCGCGGCCGGAGAGCTCCGCGGCCTCCCGGACGGCTCGGCGGTAGGCCAGCGCCAGGCTGTCGAGGATGCAGCGCACGGTCCCGGCCCGGTCCTGCGGCGGGGTCTGGCCGGTCTCGGCGCAGTACGCGGCGATCCGGGCGGGCATGTCTCCCGGCGGCAGGAAGCGGGCATCGTCGGGGTCGACCACGGCCGTGAAGGCAGGCACCTCGGCCGCGGCCGCCAGCAGCCCGCTCAGGTCGGCCGGCAGGCCCGCCGCCGCCCAGCTCCGCAGCGACTCCTGCAGCAACCACAGGCCCATGACGTTGCGCAGGTAGCGGACCGTGCCGTCGACGCCGCGCTCGTTGGTGAACCCGGCCCGCCGGCTGGCCTCGGTGAGCACCGGTTTCTCCAGCTCGACGCCGACCAGCGACCAGGTGCCGCAGGAGACGTAGGCGAACCGCTCCCCGTCCGCAGGCACCCCGACGACGGCCGACGCGGTGTCGTGCGAGCCGACGGCGGTGAGCGGCACCGGCCCGGTCAGGCCGGTGTCGGCCAGGACGCCGTCGGTCAGCTCCCCGAGCCGCTCCCCCGGCCGGCGCAGGGGCGGAAGCAGCTCGCGCGGGATGCCGAGCCGGTCGGCCAGCTTCCAGGCCCACTCGCCGGTCGTGGCCTCCAGCAAGCCGGTGGTGGAGGCATTGGTGATCTCGGCGCCCACCGCCCCGGTCAGCCAGTACGCGAGCAGGTCGGGCACCAGGAGCATCCGGCGGGCGGCCGCGAACTGCGCCGTCCCCCGGGCGGCGGCCAGCTGGAAGACGGTGTTGAACGGCAGCTGCTGCAGCCCGCTGACCCGGTACAGCTCCTCCGGGCCGACGACCGAGTGGACCGCTGCGACCGCCGTCCCGTGCCGGTCGTCGCGGTAGTGGACCGGGTTGCCGAGCAGGACGCCGTCGTCGTCGAGCAGCCCGTGGTCCACGGCCCAGCTGTCGATGCCGATCCCGTCCAGCCCGCCGGCGTCGCGCCCGGCCGCCCGCAGCCCGTCGAGCACACCCGCGTAGAGCGCGGGGAGATCCCAGTGCAGCGTGCCGCGCAGGCGCACCGGCCGGTTGGCGAAGCGGTGCGCCTCCTGCAGCTCCAGCCGCTCAGGGCCCACCCGGGCGACCATCACCCGGCCGCTGGAGGCCCCGAGGTCGACCGCCGCGAGGGCGAGCTCAGGCGCCGACATGGCCGTTCCGGCACCTGTCAGCGGAGGAAGGCTGCAGCGACGCCGGAGTCCACGGGGACGTGCAGGCCCGTCGTCCGGGTGAGGTCGCCGCCGGTCAGCGCGAAGACGGCGTCGGCGACGTGCTCGGGCAGCACCTCGCGCTTGAGCAGCGTCCGCCGGGCGTAGAACTCGCCGAGCTCCTCCTCCTTGACCCCGTAGACCGCCGCCCGCTGCGCGCCCCAGCCACCGGCGAAGATGCCGGACCCGCGGACGACGCCGTCGGGGTTGATGCCGTTGACCCGGATCTGGTGCTCGCCCAGCTCGGCGGCGAGCAGC
>JAODNJ010000170.1 GCA_025465155.1 Frankiales bacterium | reverse complement strand
CAGGGAGTCCTTCTTCAGCCACGCAGCATCTCCGCGATGAGGAACGCCAGCTCCAGCGACTGCCCCGTGTTCAGCCGGGGATCGCAGGCCGTCTCGTAGCGGCTGTTGAGGTCCTCGTCGCTGATCTCCATGGCCCCACCGAGGCACTCGGTGACGTCCTCACCGGTCAGCTCGACGTGGATGCCACCCGGCCACGTGCCCAGCGCCCGGTGCACGTCGAAGAAGCCCAGCACCTCGTCGACGACGCGGTCGAAGTGTCGGGTCTTGTAGCCGGTCGAGGACTCGTGGGTGTTGCCGTGCATCGGGTCGCACTGCCAGACGACGAGGTGGCCGCTGGCCGTGACCTTCTCCACGATGGCGGGCAGGACGTCGCGGATCTTCCCGTTGCCCATCCGGCTGATCAGCGTGAGCCGGCCGGGCACGCCCTCGGGGTCGAGCCGCTGGACGAGCTCGACGGCCTGCTCCGGCGTCGTCGTCGGGCCGATCTTGACGCCGATCGGGTTGGCGATCCTCGAGGCGAACTCGATGTGCGCGCCGTCCATCTGGCGGGTCCGCTCGCCGACCCACACGAAATGCGCGGACAGGTCGTAGGGGCGGCCCTCGTGCATCCGCAGCAGCGCGCGCTCGTAGTCGAGAATCAGCGCCTCGTGGCTGTTGTAGAGGTCGACGCTGCGCATGGCGGTGTGGTCGATGCCGCAGGCCTTCATGAACGCCAGGGCGCGGTCGATCTCCCGGGCGATGACCTCGTAGCGGACCCCGGCCGGCGAGTGCGCGACGAAGTCCTTGTTCCAGTCGTGCACCGCGTGCAGGTCGGCCAGACCGCCGCGGGCGTAGGCCCGGATCATGTTCATCGCGGCCGCCGAGTTCGCGTAGGCGCGGACCAGCCGGTACGGGTCGGGGATGCGGCTCTCCAGCACGGGCTCGAGTGAGTTCACCATGTCGCCGCGGTAGGACGGCAGGCCCAGCGCGTCGGTGTCCGACGAGCGCGGCTTGGCGTACTGGCCCGCCACCCGGCCGACCTTCACCACGGGCACGCTCGCGCCGTAGGTGAGCACGATCGCCATCTGCAGCAGCGTGCGCGTGGTGCTCTGCAGGTGCGGCTCGGTGTTCAGGTCGAAGGTCTCGGCGCAGTCGCCCCCCTGGAGCAGGAACGCCCGGCCCTGGGCGACGTCGGCCAGCTGGGCGCGCAGGTGGTCGACCTCGGCCGGCGCCACGATCGGCGGCACGGTGGACAGGGTCTGGAGCACGGCGTCGAGCGCGGCGCGGTCCGGCCACCGCGGCTGCTGCGCGGCCGGCAGCTCGCGCCAGCGGTCCAGACCGGGGATCAGCTCGGCGGGTTCGGTCAGACTCACGGGTCCGAGGGTACGGCGGCCCGGTCGCTCAGCCGAAGAAGACCTCCACTTCGGCGTACCGCTCCACCGGCACGAGCTTGAGCTTCGCCGTCGCCGCCGCGAGCGGCACCCGCACGATGTCGGTGCCGCGCAGGGCGACCATCACCCCGGACTGCCCGTCGTGGACGGCGTCGACCGCGGCCAGCCCGAAGCGGGTGGCCAGTACCCGGTCGAACGCGGACGGCGTCCCGCCGCGCTGCACGTGCCCGAGGACGACGGCCCGTGCCTCGCGGCCGGTCCGCTCCTCGATGACGCTCGCGAGGGCCGCGCCGATGCCGCCGAGCCGCACGTGGCCGAAGGCGTCCTTCACACCGCTCGACGTCGCCAGATCGCCCTCCTTCGGGGCGGCCCCCTCGGAGACGACGACGATCGGCGAGTAACCGGAGTCGAAGCGGTGCTGGCAGTGGGCCACGACGGCGTCGACGTCGAACTGCCGCTCGGGGATCAGGACGACGTTCGCGCCCCCGGCCATGCCCGCGTGCAGGGCGATCCAGCCGGCGTGCCGGCCCATGACCTCCACCACCAGCGTGCGGTGGTGGCTGTCGCCGGTGGTGTGCAGCCGGTCGATCGCCTCCATCGCGATGCCCACGGCGGTGTCGAAGCCGAAGGTGTAGTCGGTGGAGTCCAGGTCGTTGTCGATCGTCTTCGGGACGCCGACGACGCGGACGCCGGCCTCGGCCAGCTTCGTCGCGACGCCGAGGGTGTCCTCTCCCCCGATCGGGACGAGCGCCTCGATGCCGAGCCGCTCGAGATTCGCCAGCACGCGGTCGGGGCCCCCCTCGATCCCGTAGGGGTTGGTGCGCGAGGTGCCCAGCACGGTGCCGCCGCGGGGCAGGATCCCGCGGATCGCGCCGAGATCCAGCGGCACGGTGTCGGCCTCGAGCACACCTCGCCAGCCGTCCCGGAAGCCGACGAACTCGTCGCCGTGCTCGGTGATCCCCTTGCGGACGACCGCCCGGATGACCGCGTTGAGCCCCGGGCAGTCACCGCCGCCGGTGAGGATGCCGATGCGCATGTGCTGACCTCCGGGAAGGAAATGGCGGGGTGTCCGGGTTGGCAGCCGTCATGATGCCGCAGGACGGAAGAGCACGCGCATGACCAGGCTGATCGCGATCACCGGGGCGACCGGGGCAGTGGGCCGCCGCGTCGCCGAGCGGATCGCCGCCCGGCTCGACACGGAGGACGCGCGGCTGCGACTGGTCGTCCGCGACGCGGCCCGGGCACCGGAACTGCCCGGCGCCGAGGTCACCCGGTTCCCCGGCGGATACTCGGACGGGCCCGGCTTGACCCAGGCGCTGCGGGGCGTGCACACGCTCTACCTCGTCTCGGCTGCCGAAGCGGAGGACCGGCTGCACCAGCACCTCACCGCCGTGCGGGCCGCGGCCGACGCCGGGGTCGAGCGGATCGTCTACACGTCCTTCCTCGGCGCGTCGCCGGACGCCGTCTTCACCCTCGTCCGCCAGCACTACGCGACCGAGCAGGCCGTCGCGGCCACCGGCATCCGGCACACCTTCCTGCGGCACTCGATGTACGCCGACTTCGTCCCGTTCTTCGCGACGCCGGACGGCGGCCGGGCCGTGATCGCCGCGCCGGCCGGGGACGGCCGCACGAGCTTCGTCTCCCGGGACGATCTCGCCGACGTCGGCGCCGCGGTGCTGGTCGACGACTCGGCCCGGTACGACGGGCAGGCGCTCGACGTCACCGGGCCCGAAGCGCTGACGATGGCCGAGGCCGCGGCGGCGCTGACCGAGATCACCGGCCGGCCCACCGAGTACCGCGACGAGACCGTCGAGGAGGCGTGGGCGAGCCGGCGTCCGTCCGGGCATCCCGACTGGGAGATCGAGGGCTGGGTGACCAGCTACCTGGCGATCAGGGCCGGTGAGCTGGCGACGGTGAGCGACGTCGTCCCGCGGGTCACCGGTCATCCCGCGCTGACGGTGGCCGAGCACCTGCGCCGCCATCCCGAGGACTGGGCGCACCTGCGCCCCTGAGCAGCTCCCCGACGGTGTGCGCCGAGCGTGGTCATCCGCGCCTCGAGACCACGCCCAGCGCACAACTGCGGCCGGATGCCGCGCTCAGACCCACCGCGTGCCGCGCTCCGCGGCGCGGGCGGCCTCGATGGCCTCCCAGCGGGCGAGGTTGTAGCGGGCGTCGACCAGCGCGTCGTGCGCGCCGCCCGGCTTCGGTGGCAGCGGCGGCTGCCCGGCGTCGTCCCACCGCTGGCGAAGCTCACGGGTGAACCGCGGGATCGGCCGCGGCAGCGCCGGCATCGCGCCCCAGAGCTGGGCCAGCGCGACGTGGTCGTAGGCGGCGAACCAGGCCCACAGCTCGATCTCCTCGCCGGGGCCGGTGAGAAAGGCGAGCAGGTCCTCGCGGATCCGCTCCCGGCTTCGCCAGGCGGGATCAGCCGGTGACGGGAGCTTGTCCAGCACGTTCCGGCGCACCCACGGGATGGCCTTGCCGGGGTCGAACTCCGTGCTGACGGCGTAGAACTCGCGGCCGGCCTCGTCGACGACGCCGATGGAGACGAGGTCGATGGTGGTGCCGTCCTCGATGAACTCGGTGTCGTAGAAGAAGCGCCGCACGACACCCACCGTAGGGCGGCGTTAGGTTCGGCCCCATGCCAGTGCTGGCCATCGACGCAGGGACGACCGGGGTGACCGCGCTGGTCGTGGGCGAGGACGGCGGTGTGCTGTCCCGCGGCTACCGCGAGTTCGCCCAGCTGTTCCCCCGCCCGGGCTGGGTCGAGCACGAGCCCGACGACATCTGGACGGCGACCGTGGCCGCCTCCCGGGAGGCCCTGGCCCGCACCGACGCCGAACCGACCTGCATCGGGATCACCGATCAGCGCGAGACGGCGGTGGTCTGGGACCGGCGCACCCTGCACTCGCCGCGGCCGGCCATCGTCTGGCAGGACCGCCGGACCAGCGGCATCTGCGAACGGCTCCGGGAGGCCGGGCACGAGGAGCGGGTCGCCGCGCTCACCGGGCTGCGGCTGGACCCCTACTTCACCGGCACGAAGTTCTGCTGGCTGGCCGCCGAGGAACCCACCCTGTGGGAGGCCGTCGGCAAGGGGGCGCTCGCCCTGGGCACCGTCGACTCGTACGTCATCGCCCGGCTGACCGGCGGCGCGCGGCACGTGACCGATCCGAGCAACGCCAGCCGCACCCTGCTCTACGACCTGGAGAAGGGCGGCTGGTCCGACGAGCTGTGCGAGCTGTTCGACGTCCCGCGGAACGCGCTGCCCGAGCTCGTGCCGAACTGCGGCGTCGTCGGCACCACCGACCCCGACTCCTTCCTGGGCCTGGAGCTGCCGATCGCCGGCATCGCCGGCGACCAGCAGGCGGCGCTGTTCGGGCAGGCCTGCTACTCCCCCGGCGACACCAAGTGCACGTACGGGACGGGCTCGTTCGTACTCACCAACACGGGGACGACGCCGGTCCGCTCGGACGCCGGGCTGCTGACCACCGTCGCGTGGGACCTCGGCGACGGGCTGGTCTACGCGCTGGAGGGCTCGATCTTCGTCACCGGCGCGGCCGTCCAGTGGCTGCGCGACGGGCTGGGGCTCATCGACTCGGCCGCCGAGACGGAGGGGCTGGCGCGCACGGTGCCCGACTCCGGCGACGTCGTCTTCGTCCCGGCCCTGACCGGGCTGGGCGCGCCGCACTGGGATCCGCACGCCCGCGGCGCCGTCCTCGGCATCACCCGCGGGACGACGCGGGCGCACCTGGTCCGCGCCACGCTGGAGGCGATCGCCTTCCAGGTACGCGACGTCGTCGACGTCATGGTGGACGAGGCCGGCCTCGAGGTGCCGGAGCTGTCCGCGGACGGCGGCGCCAGCGCCAACGGCCTGCTCATGCAGCTGCAGGCCGACGAGCTCGGCGTGCCGGTCCGCCGGCCGGTGGTCGCCGAGACCACGGCGCTGGGCGCGGCGTTCCTCGCGGGGCTGGGCACCGGTGTCTGGAGCTCGACCGACGAGCTGGCGGCAACCTGGACCCTCGACCAGCGATGGGAGCCGATCCCTGGCCGCCGTGACGACGGACGCTACGACCGCTGGCGCGACGCCCTGGGCCGCGCCGGCGCCTGGACCCGCTGACCAAGGACCTCAGCGGTGGGCGTCCTCGGTCAGCGGGATCACCCGGGCCCGGCGCTCGGCGATCAGGCCGTCGCCCATCACGACGACCTCGGCCATCGACATCCGCATCACCTCGCCGGAATTCTGACCGGAGGCGAGGCTCAGGCGGCGGGGCCCGGGGTCGCGGGGGTCGCGTTGCCGACGCTGTTCGCGCCGAACTGGCGGCCGCCGAGTGCGGCGATGTCGGCCTCGAGCTGCGGCACCCGGGCAGCGGCGGCCTTCATCATGATCTTCTCGGACAGCGCACCGGTGACCAGTTGCCGCAGCGCGGCCACGGTGCCCACCGACCGGGGCACGAAGACCCGGCGGCCGCGGGTCTCGAGGTTCTCGACTAGCGCCTGGGCGCACGCCTCGACGGAGGTGTAGGCGCCGAGCGGCCCGGGCAGCCGCGTGCGGGTCTCGGCGAAGGTCGGCAGCGCGGCCTCGGTGTCGCGCACCAGGTCGGTGTCGATCCAGGTCGGATGGGCGCTCGCGACCGTGACGCCGCGGTGGGCCACCTCCAGCCGCAGCGCGTCGCC
>JAODNJ010000168.1 GCA_025465155.1 Frankiales bacterium | reverse complement strand
GGGGACGCCGGCTCGGCACGGTCGGAGGCGTCGGCCACTGGGCTGCCCGGCCGGTAGTCGGCGAAGAACTCGTGCCAGGCCTGGTCCACGCTGGACGGGTCGGCGAGGTACTGCTGGTACATCTCCTCGACCAGCCACTCGTTGGTACCGAACCCCGCCACCGAGGAGGAGGACGTGGAGGACGGCCGGGATGTGCTGGCGCTTGACACGGGAACGAGTGCCTTCTTCGTCTGTGGACGTCGCTGGACCAGTTGGCGAGTCTACGCCGGGCCACCTATCCGGACCCGGCATGACCGGCCCCGGCGTCACCCTCCGTGAGGGCAGTCACCGCTCGTCAGTCGGTCGCGCCGTGGGCCACCAGCAGTTCGGCGAGCGCGTCGTTGCCGTCTGCCCGACCGGCGTCCGACCGGCGGGAACGGGCCGCCGCGACCCGGCTGATGTCGAGGGCGCTGGCGCCGTCGCTGGTGGTGGCGTTGACGTCGGCGCCGGCGGCCAGCAGCGCCCGGACGACGTCGGGCGCGTCGCCCGCCGGAGCCGCTGCCACCGCCTCGTGCAGCGGGGCGCGGCCGCTCTCGTGATCGCGCCGGTCGACGTCCGCTCCGGCGGCCAGCAGCATCCGGACCAGCTCGAGCCGCCCGCGGCCGGCCGCGGCGTGCAGGGCGCCGTGGTCGGCGTTCGCCCCCCGGTCGAGCAGCAGGCGCGCGGTATTGACGGCGCCGCCCCGCGCGGCCCAGGTCAGCAGGTCCAGCCCGGTCCCCGGATCGGACAGCGGCGCGCCGTCGTCCAGCTCGCGGGTGAGCTCGTGGACGTCGTCCAGGTACGCCGCGCTGGGGGCGTCCACCGGTGCGCCGGCGTTCCGCAGCTGTGCGACCAGGCCCGGTGCCGACTCGAGGGCGACGTGCAGCGGCGTGCGCCCGTGCTCGGTGCGGGCCGAGAGATCCGCGCCGGCCGCCACCAGGATCTGCACCATCTCGGCCTGACCCTCGGCGACCGCGAGGTGCAGCGGTGTCCACCCGCCCTGGCCGTCGCGCTCCACCGTGCGGGTCAGCAGCCCGGGACTCCCGGTCACCGCGGAGCGCACCGCGCCGGTGTCGCCGACGGCGATCAGGCGCCCCAGCCGCTGGGCCGTCATGCGGGTGGTCATGCCTGGGTACTCCCGTTGCTCAGGGTCGGCGGCGCCGGTCGGGGGGATCCGATGTGTCAGGTGATGTCGCGGCGGACGGTGAGCAGCGTGCCCAGGACCGCGGCGAGCAGACCGTAACCGAGCAGCAGCAGGGCGCCCTGCCAGGGCTGGAGCACGTCGGGCCCCCCGAAGGGCGTCGTCATCGCCCTGAGCGCCCCGCCGGGGAGCCACTTGTAGGCCGACGCGATCGGGCCGATCGCCGCGATCACGGGTTCCACGACGTACAGGTAGACCAGCGCCCCGACGATCGCGCCCACCTGGTTGCGCAGCAGCGCGCCGACGCCCACGCCGATGACTGCGTAGATGACCAGCGCCGATGCGGCCCCGGCGATCACCCGGAGATTGTCGCCGGTGAGCGAGGGTGCGGCGCCCCGCGCCCCCGCGTAGATCTCCAGGACAGCCAGGTCCACCGCCGTCACCAGGATCGCCAACGGGATCGCGGCCAGCAGGTAGGCCAGGACCTTCGCCGCCACGACCCGCCCGCGCAGGGGCGTGGTCAGGAACGTCGGCGTGGCCGTGCGGTGCCGGTACTCCTGGGTCATCCCGATGATCCCGAGGATCACCGCGAAGACGACGGCGCCGGAGATCTGGGCGAGCGCCACCTGCTGGAACTGCGGGTCGCTCACCGGCGGCAGTGCCGTCTGGCCGTTCTGGTCCGTCGAGCCGGCCAGCCCGGTGAACAGCGCGGTGAAGCCGCCGACGAGGAGGCAGGCCCCGACGAGCAGCCCGATCCAGACGCGGGTGGTGAACAGCTTGGTCCACTCGGCGCGCACCAGCGCGATCATCGGGACGCCTCCAGGGGGCTCGCCACCGTGGCGGGGTCGTGCGCGGCGAACTGCTCGCTGCCGGCGGTGAGCTGGAAGTAGATCTCCTCGAGTCCACTGCTGTGCGGACGCAGCTCGTGCAGCTCGATGCCGCCGCTGAACGCGGCGTGGCCGATCTCCGGGGCGGACCGCCCGGAGACGGTCAGCGTGCCGTCCTCGGCGGTGACCGAGGCGCCGCCCGCGCGGAGCAACTCGGCGAGCCGGTCGGCCTCGGGGCTGCGGACCAGGACTGTCTGCGCGCCGCCGGCGCGCAACCCGTCGATCGAGCCCTCGCGCACGAGCCGGCCCGCGCCGACGATCACCACGCGGTCGGCGGTCTGCTCGACCTCGGCGAGCAGGTGGCTGGAGACGAGGACGGTCCGGCCCTGCTCGTGGGCCAGGTGGCGGAGGAAGCCGCGCAGCCACTGGATGCCCTCGGGGTCCAGGCCGTTGGCCGGCTCGTCGAGCACGAGGACGGAGGGGTCGCCGAGCAGCGCGGTGGCCAGCGCCAGGCGCTGCCGCATGCCGAGGGAGTACGTGCCTGCTCGCCGGCGGCCGGCCTCGCCCAGGCCGACCTGGAGGAGGACCTCGTCGGCGCGGCCGATCGAGATGCCGGCGGCACGCGCGTAGACCCGCAGGTGGTCGCGACCGGACCGCGCGGGGTGGAAGGCGGTCTCCAGTACGGCGCCGACGGTGCGCAGCGGATCGGGCAGGCTCGCGTACGGGACCCCGCCGAAGAGCGCCGTCCCGGCGTCAGGTCGCTCCAGGCCCAGGATCATGCGCAGCGTCGTCGTCTTGCCGGCGCCGTTCGGACCGAGGAAACCGGTGACCGAGCCCGGTTCGACCGTGAAGCCGAGGTCGGTCACCGCGCGTACGGAGCCGAAGGTCTTGCTGAGTCCGCGAACCTCGACCCGGACGGGTCCGGCCGCCGCGGCGCTTGCGCTCGGAATGGGACTCTCCTCTCCGTCGGCCCCTCCTGGGTTCCGGTCCTGGGTTCCGGGCCGGTCGGACCCATCCAAGCGCACGAACGGGCCGCTCAGGCGGCCTTGTCGACGCCGTGCCGATACGGAACCCCGCTGTCCGCCGCTCGACCGGGTGAGCGTCCGGGAGCGCCGGTACCGCGCGTCACATACAGTTCGCGCGCAGCCGTCGCCGAGCTCCGGAAGGATCACGGACGTGACCAGCTACCGCACGATCGTCGTCGGGACCGACGGCTCGGAGTCCTCCCTGCGTGCCGTCGCCAAGGCCGGCGCACTCGCCGGGGACGCCGACGCCACACTCGTCGTCGCCTGCGCCTACCTGCCGACCGAGGACGACGACCGCGAGGCGTCCCGGGCCGGCGACGTACTGCGCGACGAGGCATACCAGGTGGTCGGCTCGCACCCGGCCGAGGAGAAGGTCCGCAGCGCCGCCGAGTGCGCGTCGGCCGAGGGCGCGAAGAAGATCAAGACCATCGCCGTCGTCGGGTCGCCCGTGGAGGCGCTGCTCGACATCGTCCGCCGCGAGGACGCCGACCTGCTCGTCGTCGGCAACCGCGGCCTCAACGGTGTCAAGGGCCGCCTGCTGGGGTCGGTCCCCGCGGACGCCACCCGTCGCTCGCGGGTCGACGTCCTGGTCGTGCACACCACGGGCTGACCGAGCGCGCACATGGCAGAGCCTGGAGGGGACGCCCGGGAGGATCTCGAGCGGCTGCTGCTCGAGGGTCCCCGGCGCTACACCCGGCTGCAGGTCGCAGAGCTCGCCGGCATGCCGCCCGCGCGCAGCCGGCGGCTGTGGCGGGCACTCGGGTTCCCCGACGTGGCCGACGACGACCCCGCGTTCAGCGAGGCCGACGTCCGGGCGCTGCGGGTGCTCCAGGCGCTCATCGACTCCGGCTTCGTCGGCCCGGAGTCGGAGGCGACGCTGGCGCGGGCCATGGGGCAGGCCCTCTCGCGGCTGGCCGACTGGCAGACCGACATGCTGGCCGACGTCCTCAGCACCCGCGGGCAGGACGGCGACGAGCCGGCCGACGCGGTCGCGGCCGCCCGCACCCTGCTGCCGCTGCTGCAGGAGATCCAGGACTACGTGTGGCGGCGCCACCTCGCGGCCAACGCCGACCGGTTGCTGTCGGCGTCCGGGGCCGGCGACCGGCGCGAGCTCGCCGTCGGGTTCGCCGACCTGGTCGGCTACACCTCGCGCAGTCGGGGCATGGGCGGCCGCGAGCTCGGCGCGATGCTGGAGGACTTCGAGAGCATTGCCGCGGAGGTCATCGCGCGGCATCGCGGCCGGGTGGTCAAGACCGTGGGCGACGGCGTGCTGTTCACCGCCGCGTCGGCCCTCGACGCCGTGGAGATCGCCCTGGAGCTGCCGGACGCCTGGGATGCCGAGGACCGGCCGCAGCTGCGCGTCGGCGCGGCCTACGGCGACGTGCTCACCCGGCTCGGGGACGTGTACTCGCCCGTGGTGAACCTGGCCAGCCGGCTGACCTCGCTGGCCCGGCCCGGCACCGTGCTCGTCGACCGCGAGCTCGCCGACCGCCTGCACGGACTCCCGGAGTACTCGGTGCGGCCGCTGAAGCGCGTCTCCGTGCGCGGCTACGACCACCTGCAGCCCTGGCTGGTGCGGCGCCGCCGCGCCGGCGACGTCGACGAGCCCGACGGCCCCGATTCGGAAAGTCGCTCGGACCTAGAAGGAGGGTCTGAGAGTCTGCACGGGTGACCGCCACCCTCGTCGCCCGCGGACTGGCGGCCGGCCACGGCGCCCGCGTCCTGTTCTCCGACCTCGACCTGGTGGTCGCACCCGGCGACGTCGTGGGTCTCGTGGGCGTGAACGGTGCCGGCAAGTCGACCCTCCTGCGGACCCTGTCCGGCGAGCTCCCGGCCGAGGCGGGCAGCGTCGTCGTCAGCCCGCCCGCGGCCACGCTCGGCTACCTGCCGCAGGAGCACGAACGCCGGCCGGGGGAGACGGTCCTCGCCGCGCTCGCCCGCCGGACCGGCGTGGCGGCCGCGCAGGCCGCCCTGGACGTGGCGACCGGGGAATTGGCGGCCGGGCGCGAGGGCGCCGAGGAGACCTACGGCGACGTGCTGGAGCGCTGGCTCGCACTGGGAGGGGCCGACCTCGACGAGCGCGCCGCCGAGGTGGTCGCGGACGTGGCGCCGGGCGTGGCCCTGGACGCCGCGACGACCGCTCTGTCCGGCGGCCAGGCGGCACGGGTCGGCCTGGCGTCGCTCCTGCTCTCGCGCTACGACGTCCTGCTGCTCGACGAGCCGACCAACGACCTCGACCTGGCCGGCCTCGAGCAGCTCGAGCGCTTCGTCACCGCGGCGCGCTCGGGGATCGTCGTGGTCAGCCACGACCGCGAGTTCCTGGCGCGCACGGTCACGCGGGTCGTGGAGCTCGACGTCGCCCAGCAGCTGGTCCGGGTGCACGACGGTGGGTACGAGGCGCATCTCGTGGAGCGGGAGGTGGCCCGCCGGCACGCGCGCGAGGAGTACGAGGAGTTCGCCGAGACGAAGGGCGACCTCGAGGCACGGGCGCGGATGCAGCGCAACTGGATGGCCAAGGGCGTGCGCAACGCCGTCCGCAAGGGCGAACCGGACAAGAACATCCGGGCCCACATGCGCGCCAGCTCGGAGAAGCAGGCGGCCAAGGCGCGCCAGACCGAGCGCCGGATGGAGCGGCTGGAGGTGGTCGAGGAGCCGCGCAAGGAGTGGCAGCTGCAGATGGAGATCGCCGCCGCGCCCCGGGCGGGCGCGGTCGTCGCGACGCTCAACGGCGCCGTCATCCGGAGGGGCGGCTTCCGGCTGGGCCCGGTGGACCTGCAGGTCGGCTGGGGTGACCGGGTGGCCGTCACCGGCGCCAACGGCTCCGGCAAGTCGACCCTGCTGGCGGCCCTGCTCGGGCGGGTGCCTCTGGACGCCGGGACATCGGGCCTCGGACCGGCGGTGCAGCTCGGCGAGATCGACCAGGCCCGCGGCCGGTTCCTGGGCCAGGAGCAGCTGCTCGACGCGTTCTCGGCCGAGGTCCCGGACTGGCCCACCGCGGAGGTGCGGACGCTGCTGGCCAAGTTCGGGCTCACCGCCGAGCACGTCCTCCGCCCGGCCGCGACGCTCTCACCCGGCGAGCGGACCCGGGCGGCGCTGGCGCTGCTGCAGGCCCGTGGTGTGAACCTGCTGGTCCTCGACGAGCCGACCAACCACCTCGACCTGCCCGCCATCGAGCAGCTGGAGCAGGCGCTGGCCGGCTACCCCGGAACGCTGCTGCTGGTCACCCACGACCGGCGCATGCTCGACGCGGTGCACACCACCCGCCGGCTGGTCGTCGCCGACGGCCGGATTGCCGAGCTGTGACCCGGTCCTAGCATGGGTCGATGCGGCTGAGTCTCCACTACTGGACCTTCTCCACCCCGGCCGAGCCGGAGGCCATCGCGCCCACCCTCGGTGAGACCGCCCGCATCGCCGAGCAGGCTGGGGTCCACGCGTTCTCGGTGATGGACCACTACTTCCAGATGGACCGGGTGGCGCCCGCCGAGGAGCCGATGCTGGAGGCGTACACGACCCTCGGCTACCTGGCCGCCCGCACCGAGCGGATGAAGCTCGGCGTGGTGGTGACCGGGGTGATGTACCGGTACCCCGGCCTGCTGGCCAAGATCGTCACCACTCTCGATGTGCTCTCCGCCGGCCGCTCCCGGCTGGGCATCGGCGCGTCCTGGTACGAGCGGGAGCAGCGCGGCCTGGGCGTCCCGGTCGTGCCGGTCGCCGAGCGGTTCGAGCGGCTCGAGGAGACGGTGCAGATCTGTCTGCAGATGTGGAGTGACGAGAACGGGCCGTTCCGCGGCCGGCGCTACGAGCTCGAGGAGACCCTGTGCGTGCCGCCGCCGATCCAGCGGCCGCACCCACCGATCATGATCGGCGGGGGTGGCGAGCGGAAGACGCTCCGGCTCGTGGCCCGCTACGCCGACGCGTGCAACCTGTTCGGCACGACCCCCGAGGACGTGGCCCACAAGCTCGACGTGCTGCGGCAGCACTGCGCCGCCGAGGGCAGGGACTACGACGACATCACGAAGACGGCGCTCGTCCAGCGGCCGCCGCTCGTCGACGTCGAGGCGTTCCTCGACGACGTCCGCGAGTACGGGAAGCTCGGCGTCACCGAGGTGATGGTGATGCCCGACCGCCACCCCGTCGAGTTCGCGACCGAGCTCGCGGGGCGCGTCCTCCCGCGGGTCGCCGAGCTGGACTGATGGGGCTTACCGGATCTGTGCTCGTCTGACAGGTTCGGTCCCGGTATCGGCCGGTGGCCCTCCGTGGGTCACCGGCTCAATCCTCCGGTTGGCCCAGCTCCTCGGCCACGCCCACGGTGGCCATTCCGGACCACGTCCCGCCCACGTGGTGGGCCAGGACCATGAGGTCGTGCAGCCGGCCGGTGCGGTCGCGGATCTGGTCGACCAGGAGCGCCTCCCCGGTGAAGCCCAGCGCGGTGAACAGCCCCAGGGCGGGCGCCTGGTCGGCGACCACCTCGACGACGAGCTTGGTCAGCCCGCTCCCCACGGCGGCGGCGAGTGCGTGCCGGGCGAGCTGGCGGCCGAGCCCGCTGCCGCGCCGGCCCGGGGCCACGACCAGCCGGATCTCGCCGACGTGGTCGGACCAGCCGGGCTGCGGGATCACCGCCACGTAGCCGACCACGTCCGCGCCGTCCGGAAACAGCCAGCGCTGTCCACGGGCCTCCCGGGAGGTCCACCCCCGTACGGTCTCTGGATCGGTGACCTCCTCCTTGATCAGCGTGCGGTCCCCCTCGGGGAGGTCCCGGAAGAACCGCAGCAGGGCGTCGCAGTGCTCGGGAGCGAGCGGCACGATCCCGGCCGTCGTCGCGGTCACCGGTCCACCCCCGTGGCCGACCGGGCGATCTCGCTTCCGGCGTCCACCGCGTCGCTCCGCCGTCGCAGGAAGTCGATGATCGTGGGCACCGTGGTGCGGGTCGCGGTCCGCCCCACGACCAGCCCCATGTGGCCGGCGTCCAGGCACAGCTCGTGCCTGTCCTCCGACCCGACCAGGTCGATCAGCGGCGCGGTCGCGTCCGCCGGGACGATGTGGTCCCGGTCGGCCCGCACCGTCAGGAACGGGACCCGGACGTCGCGCAGATGGACGGGGTCCCCGCCCAGGCTGAGCCGGTCGTTCAGCATGCCGTTGTCACGGATCAGCATCCGCACGCTCTGGCGCGCGGCGGCACCCGGGAACGGCACGTGGTCGTCCGACCAGCCGGTCATGGCCTGGTAGGAGGCGACGTACTGGTCGTTCCAGAGCCGCTCCCAGAGGGTCACGTACCGGGTGACCTCGGCGGTCGGCGTCAGGGTCCGGAAGCCCTGGACGACGACGGACGGGGGCACGTTGCCGTTCCCGTCCACCACCGCGTCGACGTCGAGGCCACCGATCCGGAACACGTCGGCGAGCGGGCCCAGGTGCCGGAAATCCACCGGCGTGGCCACGACCGTGAGGCTGCGCAGCGGGGCGTCGGGGTGGTGAGCGGCGTAGAGCAGGGTGAGGTCCCCGCCGAAGCAGTAGCCGAACAGGTTGAGCTCCTCGGCTCCGGACAGCTCCAGGACCCGGGCCACCGCCGCCGGGATGTAGTCGTCCGCGTAGTCCTCGAGCCGGTTCTCTGCGTCGCGCTCGTCGGGTTCGCCCCAGTCGAGCAGGTAGACGTCGAACCCGGCGGCCAGAAGTTGCTCGACGAAGCTGTTGCCGGGCGTCAGGTCGAGGATGTAGCTGCGGCTGATCAGGCTGAAGACGATCAGCAGGGGAGGGGAGCACCTCACCCCGCCGCTGGTCCCGGGGTCGTTGCGGTAGTGCCACAGCTGGCTGCGGCCGCGCTCCCAGACGACGTCCTTGGGCGTCTGCCCCACGCCGGGCCGGTCGACGCCGGCGACCAGCTTGATGCCGTTACGAGCCCGCAGGGCGTTGCGCTCGACGTCGCGCCGGACGCGCTCGAGAACCGTCTGCGGGCTGGGAACCGTCGGCATGGGGCCCCTCCGTGGCTGTGCGGCCGCGTCCCGCGCCGCTCGTGCGGGTGCTCCTGGGGTTGCCCGCGCTGTCGGCCCGGCGGCGCTCGGTCTCCAGCTGTGCGCTCAGCCGCCGGACCTCCCGGTCCAGCGCGCCGACCTGTGCCCGCAGCCGGCCGATGTCGCTGCCGGCGGGCAGGTTGACCAGGTGCCACGCACGGGCGGTCAGGCCACGGGCGGTCGTGCGGGCGGTGGCCCGACCGCGGCGGCCGAGCGCCGCGGCGAGGGCGAACGCGGGGGTGCGGACCAGGTGCTCGGCGCGCGGGGTCACCCGTTTCTCGGCCGCGTCGAACGCCTGCCGCCACAGCGGGCTCTCCGTCATCGACGGCCCACGTCCCCGGGGACCTCGACGGCGCGCCGGAGGATCTTCCCCGTCGGCCCCTTCGGCAGCTCATCGACCAGCCACAGCAGCCGCGGGTACTTGTATGCGGCCACGCGCGCCTTGGCGAAGTCGCGCAGCTCGTCGACGTCGGCGCTCGCCCCGGGTTTGAGGGCGACGGCCGCCGCGACCTCCTCGCCGAGGTCGGGGTGTGTGACGCCGATGCAGGCGACCTCGGCCACCGCCGGGTGCTCGTACAGCGCCTCCTCGATCTCCCTGGGGTAGACGTTGTAGCCGCCGCGGATGATCATCTCCTTCTTGCGGTCGACGATGAAGAAGTAGCCGTCCCCGTCCTGCCGGGCGAGGTCGCCGGTGCGGAACCAGCCGTCGGGGATCGCCGTCGCGGTGTCCTCCGGCCGCTGCCAGTAGCCCTTCATGACGTTCTCTCCGCGGATGGCGACCTCGCCGACCTCGCCGGCCGGGACGTCGCGGCCGTCGTCGTCGACCAGCCGCATCTCCACGCCGCGGATCGGCGTCCCGATCGAGCCCGGCTTGCGCTCGGCGTGCGGGTGATTGAACGACGCGACCGGGGAGGTCTCGGACAGCCCGTAACCCTCGAGGACGATGCAGCCGAACGTCTCCTCGAACGAGCGCATCACCTCGACCGGCATCGCCGAGCCGCCCGAGACACACAGCCGCAGGCTGGAGACGTCGTGCTCGGTCGGATCCGGCCGGTGCAGCATCGCCGAGAACATGGTCGGCACGCCCTGGAAGATCGTCACGTGGTCCCGCTCGACCACCTGGAGTGCCTTGCCACCGTCGAAGCGTGGGATGAGCGTGAGGCACGCGCCGGCCAGCACGCCCGCGTTGAGGGAGCAGGTGAGCCCGAAGACGTGGAACAGCGGCAGGCAGCCCATGATCACGTCGTCCGGCGTCGCCTCCAGCAGGGTCTCCTCGGTGGTCCGCGCATTGCTGCCGAGGCTCGCGTGGGTGAGCTCCGCGCCCTTCGGCTTACCCGTGGTCCCCGAGGTGTAAAGGATGACGGCGGTGTCGCTGTCCTCCCGCGGGACGGGCTCCGACTGCGGCTCGGCGGCCATGAGCTCCTGGGGCACGGCAGCCCCCACGGTCACCGCCTCGATGGCGGCTGTGGCCGCAGCCTCGCCGGCCGGCCGTGCCGACTGCTCGGCGGCCACCACCACCCGGGCGCCGGAGTCCTGCAGGTAGTACTCGATCTCCCGGGCCTTGAGCAACGGGTTCATCGGGACGACGGCGGCGCCGGCGAGCAGCGCGCCGTAGAAGACGACCGGGAACGCCAGGACGTTGGGGAGGACCATGCCCACGCGGTCGCCCGGCTCTACCCCTCGCGCCCGCAGTCCCGCCGAGACGCGGAGGGCGGCGTCGCGGAACTCGGCATAGGTCAGCGAGGCGTCGTCCATCCGCAGGGCGGGGCGCGTCGCCTCCTTGGGCGCGGTGTCCAGCAGGTTCTGTGCCAGATTGCTCATCGACGAGCCCTCTCCCAGGGGAACCGAGGACGGTGCCCTACCCGCTCGACGGGTGATCTACCGCACGGTGCGGATACCGTGCGGGCGGGCCGGGGACGGCGTGCGGCACCGGGGCCGGACGGGTTCCCGGGCTCGAGAGGAGCTGGCGCCATGGCCGACCGCGGGATCCTGGACATGTTCCGGCTGGACGACAGGGTTGCGATCGTGACCGGTGCGTCCTCGGGGCTGGGCGCGGTGTTCGCCCGGGCACTGGCGGAGGCCGGCGCGGATGTCGCGCTGGCCGCGCGCCGGGAGGACCGGCTGGCCGAGACCCGGCAGGCCGTGGAGAAGGCCGGCCGGCGGGCGCTCACTCGGCGGACCGACGTCTCCCTGCCCGAGGACTGTCAGGCCCTCGTCGACGCGACCGTCGCGGAGTTCGGCCGGGTCGACATCCTGGTCAACAACGCCGGCATCGGCACAGCCGCCCCCGCCACCCGGG
>JAODNJ010000140.1 GCA_025465155.1 Frankiales bacterium | reverse complement strand
TCAGGCCGTCCTCGTCGCTCATCTTCGGGATGAGGCAGAACGGGCAGTCGTGCTCGCCGGTCGGCTTGCCCTCCCCGCGGATGTAGGCCATGCGGTACGGCGTCCACAGGTGCTCGAACACCGACGCGGGGCCGCCGTCGTCGTTGCGCACCGCGACCCGGTAGTCCCCCGGACTCTCGCTCATCCCAGCGGCGCCCTTTCCCCGGGGACGCCGGCGGTCGGGTCGGCGTTGTGCCGGGCCCGCACCCAGTCGACGACCTGGCGGACGGCGTCGTCCACGGGGACGCCGTTGCGCTGGCTGCCGTCGCGGTAGCGGAAGGACACCGCGCCGGCCTCGGCATCGGTGGCCCCGGCGATGAGGACGAACGGCACCTTCTGCTTGCTGGCCGTGCGGATCTTCTTCTGCATCCG
Organism: Frankiales bacterium; assembly: GCA_025465155.1. Classification (GTDB taxonomy): domain Bacteria; phylum Actinomycetota; class Actinomycetes; order Mycobacteriales; family Geodermatophilaceae; genus Geodermatophilus. Next base: position 4,268 of record JAODNJ010000140.1, on the reverse strand, counting down.
GTCGTCGGAGTCGTCGACCTCGACCCGGATCCCGTGCTCGCGGAGCTTCAGGGCGACGTCGGTCAGGTACGGCACCTGCTCGTCGGTGATCGGGATGCCGACGACCTGCACCGGCGCGAGCCAGGCCGGAAAGGCTCCGGCATAGTGCTCGGTGAGCACGCCGAAGAACCGCTCGATCGACCCGAACAGCGCGCGGTGGATCATGACCGGTCGATGCCGGCCGCCGTCGGCCGCGGTGAACTCCAGATCGAAGCGCTCGGGCAGCATGAGGTCGACCTGGATGGTCGACATCTGCCACGACCGGCCGATCGCGTCACGAGCCTGGACGGAGATCTTGGGGGCGTAGAAGGCCGCACCGCCCGGGTCGAGCACCAGCTCGAGCCCGCTGGCCTCGGCGGCTTCCCGCAGCGCGTTCGTCGCCCGCTCCCAGTCCTCGTCGCTGCCGATCGACTTCTCCGGATCGCGGGTGGACAGCTCCAGGTAGAAGTCGTCGAGGCCGTAGTCGCCGAGCAGGTCCAGGACGAACTGCAGCAGGGAGCGGATCTCGCCCTGCATCTGCTCCGGCGTGCAGTAGATGTGCGCGTCGTCCTGGGTGAAGCCGCGGGCGCGGGTCAGCCCGTGGACGACGCCGGACTTCTCGTAGCGGTAGACGGTCCCGAACTCGAACAGCCGCAGCGGCAGTTCCTTGTACGAGCGCCCGCGCGACCGGTCCACGAGGTTGTGCATGGGGCAGTTCATCGGCTTGAGGTAGTAGTCCTGCCCCTGCCGGCGGACGTGGCCCTCTGCGTCCCGCTCCTCATCCAGGTGCATGGGTGGGTACATGCCGTCGGCGTACCAGGCCAGGTGCCCGGAGGTCTGGAAGAGCTGCCCCTTGGTGATGTGCGGGGTGTTGACGAAGGAGTAGCCGGCCTCCTCGTGCCGCTGCCGGCTGTAGTTCTCCAGCTCGCGGCGGATGACCCCGCCCTTGGGATGGAACACCGGCAGGCCCGAGCCGATCTCGTCGGGGAAGCTGAACAGGTCCAGCTCCGCGCCCAGCCGGCGGTGGTCGCGCCGCTCGGCCTCGGCGAGCTGCTCCAGGTAGGCCTTCTGCGTCTCCTTGCTCTCCCACGCGGTGCCGTAGATCCGCTGCAGCTGCGGGTTCTTCTCGCTTCCGCGCCAGTACGCCGCGGCGCTGCGGGTGAGGGAGAAGGCCGGGATGCTGCTCGTGCGCGACAGGTGCGGGCCGCGGCACAGGTCGGTCCAGACCCGCTCGCCGGTGCGCGCGTCGAGGTTGTCGTACATGGTCAGCCGGGCGCCGCCGACCTCGATCTCGGCACCCTCGGCGGCGTCGACGTCGCCGCCGGCCCCGCCCTTGAGGTCGATCAGCTCCAGCTTGTAGGGCTCGTCCGCGAGCTCGGCCTTGGCATCGGCGTCGTCGATCTCGCGGCGGGAGAACCGCTGCCCGGCGCGGACGATCTCCTGCATCTTCTTGTCGAGGGCCCGGAGGTCCTCGGGCGTGAACGGGCGCGCCGGGTCGAAGTCGTAGTAGAACCCGTTCTCCACCGGCGGTCCGATGCCGAGGCGCGTGCCGGGGAACAGGTCCTGAACAGCCTGCGCCAGGACGTGGGCGGTGGAGTGCCGGATCACCGCGCGGCCCTCCGGGCTGGCGGCGGGGACCGGCTCCACCTCGGCGTCGGCATCGGGGGCCCAGGCGAGGTCCTTGAGGTCACCGGTGGCGAGATCACGGACGACGACTGCGCCATCCGTGCCCTTCAGCGGGACGCCCGCCTCCTTGAGCGCGTCCTGCGCAGTCGTCCCGGCCGGCACCCGGATCGGGGCGAGGGCGGCGGGGAGAGGTGCGGCGGACACAGGAGCTCCTGAGGGTCGGTGGGTCGTCCGGACCGGCTGGTCACGACACACCGAAGGGTAGTGCCCGGGCGCTCCGGCCCCGGCCCCATGACCCGGCCGGGCAGGTGGGCGTCGGCCCGGCGGCCCGGTTCCGGGCTCAGGGGAGCAGTTCGACCCGGTCGCCGACGCGGACCCGCCCGGGGCTGCGCACCTCGGCGTAGATCCCGAGACAGTGCCTGGGCGTGCGGGTGACGGTCAGCTCGACCTCGCCGATCCGCAGCCCGCGGCCCACCCAGCCGCGTTCGTCCTCGTCGGGCCCGAGGTCCATGAGGACGTTCGCCCGGGGGTCGTCGGCCGAACAGCCCTCGGGGACGTCGCCGGCATCGGCCCGGCGGACGGCGGCACGGCTGACCAGATGGACGGGGGCCGCGTCGACCTGTGGCTCCTCGGCCCGCCGCAGCCGCACCGGCCGGCCCAGCACTTCGGTCAGGGTGATCGTGTCGGCCTCGGTGTCACCGGTCGCGACCACCTCGGCCATCTGTGGCGTCGTCCTGACGGTGACCCGATCGCCGGTGTCGGCGTCGACGACTGTCCAGACACGGTCCCCCACGATCCCGGCCGGCCCGACCTCGGCCTCCTCGACGGTGCGCCCCGCGAGGCTCTTCACCGGATACACCGACAGGACGTCGACCACACCGACACCGCTCATGACGCGACGCTACGTCCGGCTCCGCCCGTCGCGCGCGCCGATCCGGAGCGGCGGAGCAGCCGGTCCGCGCGGTCGAGCGCCATCCCCCTCACGGCGACCCCGCCTGGTGCCGCCCAGCCGGCGACCCTGCCTGGTGCCGCCCAGCCGGCGAGCGGCCCTCGGGGCGGCCCGCGGCGCCACGGGGCCAGCCGGACCCAGCCGGACCCGGACGCGGCGAGGGCCCGGGCGATCCTGCGCGGATCGCCCGGGCCCTCGCTGCACGTGGGCGATACTGGGTTCGAACCAGTGACCTCTTCGGTGTGAACGAAGCGCTCTACCACTGAGCCAATCGCCCGCAGCCCTCCCGATTGTGCCAGACGCTCACCGCCAGAGCGGGACCCACCCCGGCACCCAGGACGGGACGCCCGTCAGGTGCAGGACGACGACGAGGACCCCGTACACGAACGCCGCCGTCACCGCCGCGAGCACGATCCGGACCCACACCGGCCGGGCGCCGACCCAGTCGGTCCAGCGGGTGACGTGACCCCGCGTGAACTGCAGCAGCCGCTCCGCCCACACGAACTCGGTGGCGAGCACGAACAGCCCCGCGATCACCGTCAGCCAGCCGGGGCCCGGCAGCGGGATGGTCACCAGGCCGACGGCGACCACCAGCGTGCCGATGACCCCGACCACGATCCGGTAGGTCGAGTTCGTGGTGCGGCGGGCCCCCAGCCGCTGCCGCCAGTGGGAGTCGGCCACGCGCTCGCGGAGGCTGCCGCCGCCCTCGCCGTCGGACCGGTGGGCACCCCGACCGGCCGGGGCCTCCGGCGTCTGCCGGTGCTCCGGTGCGGCGGCGGTGTCCTGTCCGCTCAGCTGGTCACCTGCCCGTTCGCCACCATGTCCGTCGGGGTCGACGGCGCCTTGCGACCGGGCTCGATGCTGATGACGTAGCCGGAGAAGACGTTGAGGCCGGTCCGGTCCGAGCCTACGGTGCGCAGGTCCATCCCGGACCGGACGACGTCGAAGGTGCCCAGCGCCACGGGCGGCGCACCGTTCCGCACGCCCCAGGCGACGTAGGTCGTGGCGATGCGGTTGTTCGCCGAGAGCCCCCAGGTGACGACCTGGACCTGCGCGTGGCGAGCCACCACCGTGGCGACGGGGCGGCCGTTGGGGTCCGACACCGGAGCGATGGTCGCCTGGCCGGGGCTCAGCAGGGCCGCCATGATGTGCGCCTGGTCGCGGGCGGTCGCCTCCGCCTGGGCACGCGCGCCGCTGAGCGCGACGTCCCAGGCGCCGAGGGCCACGACGAGTGCGGCCGCGACCGCGGCCAGGACGGCGGGCAACCGTCGTCGCCACTCCCCCCGCCCGCTTCCGGCGGCGGGCCGGGAGGCCGTGGCCGGCGCTCCTGCCCCGGGCCTTCCCCCCGGCGCAAGCGGCTCGTCGCTCGTGGGGAACGAGCGGATCTCGTCGTCCGCGGCGGCCGGCTGGTCGGGCGGCAGCACCGGCTCCTGCACCTGCTCGGTGTCCTTGATCGCGGTACGGAGCCGGTGCCTGGACTCTTCCGACGGCTCGGCCGGGGGCAGGTCTGTCGCCACTACGGCCATGACCTCCGACGTCTCGGCCACCGTGCGAGCGCAGCGGGTGCAATCGGGCAGGTGCCGGCCGAACAGCGCCTCGTCCTCGGGCTCCAGGGCGTGCAGGGCCCATCCGACGGCCAGCTCGTCGTAGGTCTCGTGGTCCCCGTCGCGGGCAG
>JAODNJ010000129.1 GCA_025465155.1 Frankiales bacterium | reverse complement strand
CAGGTTCTCCAGGAGGACCTTCAGGCTGAAGGGCAGCTTCTCGGAGCCCTCCACGGCGTCGATCCGGTAGATGTCGTATTCGGTGCCGTCGACCGTGAGCGCCGACCGCGCCCCGAAGCTGTCCTCGCTGGCTGCCACTTCTCTGCGCCTCTTCTCGCTGGACTCTCGCGCCTGATGCCACCCTGGATCATCCCAGCCCGGCGCGCAGGGCGGCGCACGGGGCACGGGCACGCGGTCGGCACCTCGCTGACCGTGCACTCCGCCGCAGGCCTCACCGACGTCGGGGCGGGGCGTGGATCGTCGTCGTCAACGCCCGGCCGACTCCCTACGACGACATCGCCGTCCGGGAGCCCGCACGGGCCGCACTGCAGAGGGTCGTCGCGCGTTAGCGTGACGACCACCACGTCCTGCGGCCGGCGGTGGCCGGCCCTGCTGATCCGGGAGCCGGCATGAAGGTGCCCTTGACCACCCGCGACTTCCTCGACCGCGCCGAGCTGGTCTATGGCGACCGTGTGGGCATCGTCGACGAGCCCGACCAGCCGGCCCCGTCGCTCGGCGACGTGACCTACCGCGAGGTCGCCCGCCGCGCCCGGGCCATGCAGGCAGCCCTCGACGGGCTCGGTGTCGGCGAGGGGGAGCGGGTCGCCGTCGTGAGCCACAACTCGGGCCGGCTGCTGGAGATGCTGCTCGGCGTCCCGTCGTCGGGCCGGGTCGTGGTGCCGGTCAACTTCCGGCTCTCGCCCGAGGAGGTCAGCTACATCGTCGGCCACTCCGGTGCCCGGGTGCTGTTCGTCGACCCGGAACTCGAGTCCACGCTCAAGGGCGTGGACGCCGAGCACCGTTTCACCACGGGGGAGGAGTACGAGCAGCTGCTCCGCTTCGAGACCGAGCCGGCGCCCTGGGCCGAGCCCGACGAGGACGCCACGGCGACGATCAATTACACCAGCGGGACGACGGCGCGGCCCAAGGGTGTCCAGATGACCCACCGCAACATCTGGGTCGATGCGGTCACGTTCGGCATGCACATGCAGGTCGGTGACCGCGACGTCTACCTGCACACGTTGCCGATGTTCCATTGCAACGGCTGGGGTCTGCCGTACACGATGGCGGGGCTCGGAGCGCGTCAGGTGCCCATCCGCAAGATCGACGGCGCCGAGATCCTCCGCCGGGTCGAGCGGCACGGCATCACCATCATGTCCGGCGCGCCGGCGGTCTGGAACTCCGTCCTGGACGCCGCGGCGGAGTGGGACGGCGAGATCCCCGGCCGCGACCGGGTGCGGATCGTCGTCGCGGGCGCGCCGCCGCCGTCCCGGACCATCGCCCGGGTCGAGGCCGAGCTCGGGTGGGAGTTCAACCAGATCTACGGGCTGACCGAGACCGCGCCACTGCTGACGATCAACCGTCCGCGCGCCGAGTACGACGACCTCGAGCCGGAGGAGCGCGCCAAGCGACTCTCCCGGGCCGGCGTGCCCGCTCTCGGCACGAGGCTGTCCGTCAGCGAGAGCGGTGAGGTCCTCGCTCGCGGCAACACGGTGCTGGCCGGTTACTGGCAGAACCCGGACGCCTCCGTCGAGGCCCTGGAGGGCGGCTGGTTCCACACCGGCGACGGCGGGACCATCGACGACGGCGGCTACCTCACCATCTCCGACCGCAAGAAGGACGTGATCATCACCGGCGGCGAGAACGTCTCCTCGATCGAGGTCGAGGACGCCGTGTTCAGCCACCCGGCCGTCGTCGAGGTCGCGGTGATCGGCGTCCCTGACGACAAGTGGGGCGAGATGGTGACCGCTCTGGTCGTGGTCGCCGAGGGCGAGATGGTGACCGAGCAGGACATCATCGCCCACTGCCGCGGCCGGATCGCCGGTTACAAGATCCCCAAGCGGGTGGAGATCCGCCAGGCCATCCCGCGCACCGCCACGGGCAAGATCCAGAAGTTCAAGCTTCGCGAGCAGTTCTGGTCGACGTCGGAGCGACAGGTGAACTGAGCGTCACCGTCCGGGAGAGCGCGTCGTCGGACCACTCCCTCGATAGGCGGGCTCCGCCGGCGAGAGCCTGGCCCGGCCCCTCCGGACGGGCTTACTCTCCGCAACGACCGGCGCTGCCGGTACGGGGGAGGGGAGTGGCGCGATGCAGGGTCGTCCGACGGCGGGCTCGGTCGCCGGCGGGGCCGTCCGCGCGCTGCTGACCGCCGTCGCCGCCGTCGTCGGCATCGTCCTGGCCGGCGGTGCGGCGCTGGCCGATCCGGTCGCTCCCGGGGGCGGCCCGGTCGACACGGCGCGGGTCCAGGCCCTGACCGCACAGGTCTCCGATCTGGCCCGCCAGCAGGCCGCGGCACAGACCGCGGTCGCCACCGCGCAGGCGCTCGCGGTTATCGCTCTGGACGACTACCGGACCCGACAGCAGGCCTACGCCGGCGCGCAGGAACAGGCCTCGGCGGCGCAGACGGCCGAGGCGGTCGCGGCCGACGACCTTCGCGTCGCCCAGGACCGGCTGGCCGGCTTCGCCCGCAGCAGCTACATCGACGGCAGCACCTCGCCCGGCGCAGCCTCGCTGCTCACCGCGGTCGATCCTGCAGAGCTCGTCCGGCGCGCCGTCCTGCTGGGGATCTCCGGGGGTGACCGATCCGTCGTCCTGAAGCGGTTCACCGGGCTGAGGCAGCTGGCCGCCGACGCCGACGCCGCCGCGAAGGCGGCGCTCGCCCGGGCGCAGACGCTGCAGCAGCAGGCCGCCGGCGCCCTCGCGGCCGCGCAGACCGCAGAGCGCGCGGGCCGCGCGCAGCAGGGGCAGCTCGCCGTCCGCATGGCAGGGCTTCTGACGGCGATGGAGGAGCGGCAGACCGCCCTCGCCGGCCTCGTCGGCCCCGAGGCGGCGGCCGCCATCGTGACCCAGCAGCGGACCGCGGCGGCCGGCCGCACCGGTGGAACTCCGCTGTCGGTGGGCATGCTGGTCGGGAACAAGGCCATGGCCGGGGCGGGGTCGGCGCGGGTCGCGCGCACGGCGATCACCGCGGCCGCGTCCGTCCTCGGGACGCCGTACGCCTGGGGTGGTGGCGGCGCCGCGGGTCCGGGTCCGGGCATCGACCTCGACGCCGGCGTGGTGGGCTTCGACTGCAGCGGGCTGACCCAGTACGCCTACGCGAAGGCCGGCGTCGCGATCCCGCGCAACGCCGGGGCCCAGTACGAGGCGCTGCCCAAGGTGGCGCGCGCGGACCTGCAGCCGGGGGACCTGGTGTTCTGGGCCCAGAACCCCGCCGATCCGCGGACCATCCACCACGTCGCGCTCTACGTGGGCGGCGCGCAGGTCGTCCAGGCGCCGGAGAGCGGGGACGTCGTGAAGGCCTCGCCGATGTGGTGGGACGGCTACGCCGGAGCTGTGCGGCCCAGCGCCTGACGACGGCCCCGGAGCATCACGGCGGGGCGTCGGGCAGCCACGGGGGGAGCTGCCCGACGCGGGGCCAAGGCTAGCAGTCGGTCCTGCACACGGGCAGGGGTGTGGACACGCTCGCGGAGGATCGACAGGGGACTGCCAGGCAGCTCCACGGAACGCGGGTGGCCTCCTCAGGAAGCTGTAGGACACTGGTTGCCGGGGCGGGCACGACCCGCCCTGTCGACGGCCTCCTCCGTTGCGGAGGGCCGAGCCCGGCACGACGAGGAGCCACGTGACCAGCGCCGCCAGCACCCCGCTCGACACCCCCTCCGGCGCCGCCCCCATCGGCAGTACCACCGCCGGAGTCCCCGTTCCGCCGTCGGCCGACGCCGCCCGCATGGAGCGGGCCCTGTTCGAGATCAAGCGGGTCATCGTGGGCCAGGACAGGCTCGTCGAGCGCATGCTCGTCGCCCTGCTCGCGCGGGGGCACGTGCTGCTCGAGGGTGTGCCCGGCGTGGCCAAGACCCTTGCGGTGGAGACCCTCGCGAGGGTCGTCGGCGGCAAGTTCGCCCGGCTGCAGTTCACCCCCGACCTCGTGCCGGCCGACATCGTCGGCACCCGCATCTACAAGGCCGGACAGGATGCCTTCGACGTCGAACTCGGCCCGGTGTTCGCCAACTTCGTGCTCACCGACGAGATCAACCGGGCGCCGGCCAAGGTGCAGTCGGCCCTGCTCGAGGTGATGGCCGAACGTCAGGTGTCGATCGGTGGCGTCACGCACCCGCTGCCCGACCCCTTCCTGGTGCTCGCCACGCAGAACCCCATCGAGTCCGAGGGCGTGTACCCCCTGCCGGAGGCGCAGCGCGACCGTTTCCTCATGAAGGTGCTCGTCGACTACCCGACGCCCGAGGAGGAGCGCGAGATCGTCTACCGGATGGGCTCGGAGCCGCCGGTCGCCGAGCAGGTGCTCAGCCCCGAGGACCTCCTGCGGATGCAGCGCACCGCCTCGCACGTCTTCGTCCACCACGCGCTGGTCGACTACGTGGTGCGGCTCGTCGTCGCGACCCGGACGCCGCGCGAGCACGGCATGGAGGACGTCGCGGCGTGGGTGTCCTACGGCGCGAGCCCACGGGCCTCGCTGGGCCTGATCGCGGCCAGCCGGGCGCTGGCGCTCATCCGCGGGCGGGACTATGTGCTGCCGCAGGACGTTCTGGACGTCACCGTCGACGTACTCCGGCACCGGCTGGTGCTCAGCTATGACGCCCTGGCCGACGGCGTGCCCGCCGACCACATCGTCAAGCGGATCGTGCAGACCGTGCCCCTGCCGCAGGTGGCGCCCCGGCAGCGCGCCGGCGGGTTCGGTCCGAGCGCACCGGGCGGCCCGCACGTGCCCATGTACACCGGGCCGCAGGGGCCGTACGGCGTGCCGGGTTCCGGTCCCGGTCCGAACGGGGCCGGCCCGGCTCCGCAGCAGGCGCCGGCCGCGCAGCAGGCGCCCGGTCCGCAGGGTTCACCGGCCGCCAACGGCTATCCGCACGGCCAGCAGCCGGCGTGATCCGCCGCCGCCGGGCGGCTGAGCCGGCGCCGTCCGCGCCCGAGCACCGCGGCCTGCTCCTCGCCCCACGGACGCCGGGGTCCGGCGTGGACGGCGGCACCGGCGACGGCGCGCCGCCGCGGTTCGCCGACGGCCCCTCCGACGTCCTGCTGCGCCGGCTCGAGCTCACCGTCCGCCGCCGGCTCGACGGGCTGCTGCAGGGCGACCACCTGGGGCTGGTGCCCGGCTCCGGCAGCGAGGCGGGTGACTCGCGGACGTACCACCCGGGCGACGACGTCCGCCGGATGGACTGGCCCGTGACGGCGCGCACCCAGGTGGCGCACGTGCGCGAGACGATCGCCGACCGCGAGCTGGAGACCTGGGCGGTGGTGGACCTGTCGGCCAGCCTGGACTTCGGGACGGCGGCGTGCGAGAAGCGGGACCTGGCGATCGCCGGGCTGGCCGCGGTCAGTCACCTCACGGTCCACGGGGGCAACCGGCTCGGCGCCGTCGTGACCACCGGCGAGCGGGTGGACCGCTATCCGGCCGCTCCCGGGCGGCTGGCCGCGGAGCGGCTGCTGCGTGCGGTGGTGGCCACCCCGCGGGCGGACGGCGGGCGGCGGGGCGACCTGGCGGCGGCCCTCGAGACGCTCCGCCGGCCACCGCGCCGGCGCGGCCTCGTCGTCGTCATCTCCGATTTCCTGGGGGACAGCGACTGGGAGCGGCCGCTGCGTGGACTGTCGGCCCGGCACGAGCTGCTGGCCATCGAGGTCGTCGATCCCCGTGAGCTCGAGCTGCCCGACGTCGGACTGCTGACCGTCGTCGACCCCGAGAGCGGCCAGACCCTCGAGGTGCCGACGGGGAACGCGGAGTTCCGCCGTCGCTTCGCCGAGGGCGCCGCCGGGCAGCGGGCGGAGATCGCCCGGGCGCTGCGCCGGGCCGGAGCGGGCCACCTGCAGCTGCGGACCGACCGCGACTGGCTGATGGACGTGGTCCGGTTCGTCGCCGACCGCCGGCGGGCCGGCACCGGAGGTGCATCCCGATGACCTTCCAGTCCCCTGTCTGGCTGCTCGGCCTGGTGGTCGTCGCCGCGCTGGTCGCCTTCTACGTGCTGCTGCAGTTGCGCCGGAAGGCCTACGCGGCCCGCTTCACCAATGTGGCGCTGCTCGGCTCGCTGGTGCCCAAGCGGCCCGGCTGGCGGCGGCA
>JAODNJ010000117.1 GCA_025465155.1 Frankiales bacterium | reverse complement strand
GCGTGCCCGGGCAGAACGCCGAGCTCGCCCTCCGTCGTCCGGGCGATGACCATGGTCGCCTCACCGGACCAGATGGTCCGCTCGACGGCCACCAACTCGACCTGCAGGGTCGCCACGACTCTCCTCGGGTCCACCGCACCGGCGGTCTCGGGCGCCGGCTCACGACCGGCAACGGGATCAGGGCGCCCACTCTAGCGACGCGGCCCCGGGGCTCCGGCGGCCGGTCGCTGTGCGATGCGGGGAGCCTCAGGCGGCGGGACGGCGGTAGAGCAGGGTCCAGCGACCGACGCGGACCCACGGCATGCGGACGGTGGAGGGGGAAGCCCACTCATCGGTGACGAATCGGGAACCCTCCGCGGGGTGCCACGGCGCCTCCGGCGGCCACGACCATTCCGCGGCACCGGCGTTCTCCACAGCGCTTCCCAGGTCCACGTCGTTCCTCAGGACGGTGCCCGGGGATCGGGCACACCACCGACATGGTCGGCACGTGCGGCCGTTCCCCGGAGCGGCGCGGCCGCGGAACCACCCGGTCGGGTGACCGCGGCCGCACCGAACGGGTCAACTCTTGGCGAGCCTCTCCGCGTTGCGCTCCAGGTCCTCGAGGCCACCGCACATGAAGAAGGCCTGTTCCGGAACGTGGTCGTACTTACCCTCGGTCAGCGCCTTGAATGCCTCGAGCGTCTCCGACAGCGGGACGAAGGAGCCCGGCTGACCCGTGAACGCCTCGGCCACGAACATATTCTGCGAGAGGAACCGCTCGATGCGGCGGGCACGGTTGACCGTGACCTTGTCCTCCTCGGACAGCTCGTCGATGCCGAGGATGGCGATGATGTCCTGCAGTTCCTGGTAGCGCTGCAGGATCTGCTTGACCCGGTTGGCGATGTCGTAGTGCTCCTGGCCGATGTACTGCGGGTCCAGGATCCGGCTGGTGGAGTCCAGCGGGTCGACTGCCGGATAGATGCCCTTCTCCGAGATCGGCCGCGACAGGTTCGTCGTGGCGTCGAGGTGGGCGAAGGTCGTGTGCGGCGCCGGGTCGGTGATGTCGTCGGCGGGCACGTAGATCGCCTGCATCGAGGTGATCGAGTGGCCGCGGGTCGACGTGATCCGCTCCTGCAGCTCACCCATCTCGTCGGCCAGGGTCGGCTGGTACCCCACTGCGGACGGCATGCGGCCCAGCAGGGTCGAGACCTCCGAGCCGGCCTGGGTGAACCGGAAGATGTTGTCGATGAAGAGCAGCACGTCCAGGTTCTGCTCGTCACGGAAGTACTCCGCCATCGTCAGCGCGGAGAGGGCGACCCGGAGCCGGGTGCCCGGAGGCTCGTCCATCTGGCCGAACACCAGAGCGGTGGACTCGATGACGCCGGACTCCGTCATCTCGGTGATGAGGTCGTTGCCCTCACGGGTGCGCTCGCCGACGCCGGCGAACACCGAGACGCCGCTGAATTCCTGGGCGACGCGGCGGATCATCTCCTGGATCAGCACGGTCTTGCCCACACCGGCCCCACCGAAGAGGCCGATCTTCCCGCCCTTGATGTACGGGGTCAGCAGGTCCAGGACCTTGATACCGGTCTCCAGCATCTCCGTGCGGCCCTCGAGCTGGTCGAAGCGCGGCGCGTGCCGGTGGATCGACCAGTGCAGGGCGTCCTTGGCGTAGCCGGGCTCGTCGAGGCAGTCGCCCAGCGCGTTGAACACGTGCCCCTTGGTGACGTCGCCCACGGGGACGCTGATCGGGCCGCCCGTGTCGGACACCTGGGCGTTCCGGACCAGGCCGTCGGTCGGCTGCATCGAGATGGTCCGGACGACGTTCTCGCCGAGATGCTGGGCAACCTCGAGGGTCAGCGTCTTGGACAGGTCGGCGAGGTCGACGTCGACCTTCAGGGCGTTGAAGAGGTCGGGCATCGCGTCGCGCGGGAACTCGACGTCGACGACCGGCCCGGTGACCCGGACGACGCGGCCGGAGCCGGTCGTCTCCTGGTTGGTCGGACGGTCCTCGGTGACGGTCATCTGTACTGCTCTCCTGCCTTCGCGCCCGGTGTGGCCCTGTGGTGGGCCCTGTGGTCGGCCCGTGGTGTCTCGTCTTCGAGTGTCCCCGCCGAAGGACGGGGACGGTGGTCAGTCCCCCGAGTTGGCCGACACGAGGGCGTCGGCGCCGCCGACGATCTCGCTGATCTCCTGGGTGATCTCGGCCTGGCGGGCCTGGTTGGCCTGCCGGGACAGGTTCTTGGCGAGCTCCTCGGCATTGTCGGAGGCCGACTTCATCGCCCGTCGCCGGGACGCCGACTCCGACGCCGCGGAGTCGAGCATCGCGGCGAAGATGCGGGTGGTGACGTACCTCGGCAGCAGCGCATCGAGCAGCGCCTCGGCCGAGGGCTCGAACTCGTAGGAGGTCGGCACCCCGGTCTCGCTCCGGCGTCCGGCCTCGCGGTCCTCCCGCTCGTAGTCGAACTCCTCGACCTCCTCGACCACCAGGGGAGCCATCCGCTTGGCGACCGGGACCTGCGAGAGCAGGGACCGGAACTCGGTGTAGACGATGTGCAGTTCGTCGACACCGGCGACCGCGTCCGCCCCCGGACCCTCGTCGTCGTCCTCACCAGCGGTGAAGGCGTCGATGAGGACCTCGCCGACGTCCCGGGCGTCCTCGTACGTCGGCTGCTCGGAGAAGCCGGTGAAGGTCTCCTCCGTCTCCCGCTCGCGGAAGGAGTAGTACGTCTCCCCCTTCCGGCCGACGACGTAGAGCACCGGCTCCTTGCCCTCCTGGCGCAGCAGGCCGAGCAGCTCCTCGGTGCGGCGCAGGACGTTGACGTTGTAGGAACCGGCGAACCCGCGGTCGGAGGTGATCACCAGCACCGCCGCTCGCCGCGGGTTCTCCCGCTCGGTGAGCAGGGGGTGGTCCAGCGATGCCGACGCGGCGAGGGCGGAGAGCACGCGGGTGATCTCCCGGGCGTAGGGCTTGGAGGCCTCCACCCGGGCCTGGGCGCGCACGATGCGGGCACCGGCGATCAGCTCCTGAGCCGAGAAGATCTTCTTCGTCGACTGCGTGGAGCGGATGCGACGCCGCAGCGCGCGGAGGGAGGCGGCCACCTGCTCAGCCCTTCTTGACCTGGACGCGCTCCTGGCCACGCTCGGAGGCGTCCATCGGCTCGGCGTCGTCGTCGCTGACCTGCAGGGACTCGCCCTCCGACGTCGTGAACTGCCCGTAGAACTCCTCCACGGCGCGCTCCAGGCCGGCCACGGCGTCGTCGCCGAGCACCTTCGAGCCCCGGATCTCGTCGTAGACCCCGTTGTTGTTCCGCGCGATGAAGTCGAGGAACTCCACCTCGAAGCGGCGCACGTCGCTGACCGGGACCCGGTCGAGCTTGCCGGTGGTGCCCAGCCACAGCGACACGACCTCGCGCTCGACCGGGAACGGCGAGTACTGGCCCTGCTTGAGCAGCTCGACGAGCCGCTGGCCCCGGTCGAGCGTCGCCCGGCTGGAGGCGTCGAGGTCCGACGAGAAGGACGCGAACGCCTCCAGCTCGCGGTACTGCGCCAGATCCAGGCGGAGCCGCCCGGCCACCGACCGCATCGCCTTGATCTGCGCCGACCCGCCCACGCGGGACACCGAGATGCCGACGTTGATGGCGGGACGGACACCGGAGTTGAACAGACCGGTCTCGAGGAAGATCTGCCCGTCGGTGATCGAGATGACGTTGGTCGGGATGTAGGCCGAGACGTCGTTGCCCTTGGTCTCGATCAGCGGCAGGCCGGTCATCGAGCCGGCACCCAGGTCGTCGGACAGCTTCGCGCAGCGCTCCAGCAGGCGCGAGTGCAAGTAGAAGACGTCGCCGGGGTAGGCCTCGCGGCCCGGGGGCCGGCGCAGCAGCAGGGAGACGGCGCGGTAGGCCTCGGCCTGCTTGGACAGGTCGTCGAAGACGATGAGGACGTGCTTGCCCTCGTACATCCAGTGCTGGCCGATCGCCGAGCCGGTGTAGGGGGAGATGTACTTGAAGCCGGCCGACTCCGAGGCCGGGGCGGCGACGATGGTGGTGTACTCCAGCGCCCCCGCGTCCTCCAGGGCGGAGCGGATGCCGGCGATCGTCGAGCCCTTCTGGCCGATCGCGACGTAGATGCAGCGCACCTGCTGCTGCGGGTCGCCGGTGGCCCAGGCTTCCTTCTGGTTGATGATCGTGTCGATCGCGATCGCCGTCTTGCCGGTCTGCCGGTCACCGATGATCAGCTGCCGCTGGCCACGGCCGATCGGCGTCATGGCGTCGATCGCCTTGATGCCGGTCTGCAGGGGCTCCTTCACCGACTGCCGCTGGACGACCGTCGGGGCCTGCAGTTCCAGCGCGCGACGACCGGTGGTCTCGACCGGGCCGGCGCCGTCGATGGGGTTGCCGAGCGGGTCGACGACGCGGCCGAGGTAGCCGTCGCCGACGGCCACCGAGAGCACCTCGCCGGTGCGGCGGACCTGCTGGCCCTCCTCGATCCCGGAGAAGTCGCCGAGGATGACGACACCGACCTCGCGCACGTCGAGGTTCAGCGCCAGGCCGCGGACGCCGCTCTCGAACTCGAGCAGCTCGTTGGTCATGACCGAGGGCAGCCCCTCGACGCGGGCGATGCCGTCGCCGGCCTCGGTGACCGTGCCGACCTCCTCGCGGGAGACGTCGGGGGCGTACTCGGTGACGTATGACTGGATGGCACTGCGGATCTCGTCCGCGGAGATCGTCAGCTCGGCCATGGCTCGTCCTCTTCCCTGCTGGGTCGTGTCTGGTGTGGGCGGGTCGGCCCGGGGGTCGGTGGTGGTCAGCCCGCGAGGCGCCGGTCAGCAGCCTCGAGCCGGTGGGCGACGCTGCCGTCGATGACCTCGTCGCCCACCCGGACGACGAGGCCGCCGAGGACGCTCGGGTCCACGGTGACCTGCAGCCCGATGATCCGGCCGTAGAGCCGGCCGAGCACCTCGGTCAGCCGCCGCTCCTGGGCGGAGGTGAGCGCCACGGCCGTGATGACGTGGGCGACGTCCTCGCCGCGGCGCCGGGAGGCGGCCTCGGAGAGGCGCTCGACGGCGTTCTCCGCATGACCGACGTGCGCGGAGGTCAGAACGTTCCGCAGCAGCAACGCCGTGGCCGGGCTGACCCGCTGCGACACGAGCCGGTTGATCAGCTCGGTCTTCCCCTCGGGGGGAGCACTGCGGTCGCTGAGGATGCGCGCGAGGTCGGGGTCACCGCCCACGATTCGCCCGAAGCGGAAGAGCTCGTCCTCGACGTTGTCCAGCTCACCGCGGGCCACGGCACCGTCGAACGCCGCCTCGACGGCGAGGGTCTGGACACCGTCGACCAGGTCGAGCGGCCGTGACCACCGCTGCCGGGCCGCCGTCTCCAGCACGTCGAGCGCGGCCTCGGACAGCTTGTCACCGAGCAACCTGCGGGCCAGGCCCGCCCGGTCACCCGGCTTGACCGACGGATCGGTCAGCGCACGGCGGAGGGAAGGCTGCTGGTCGAGCAGCCGGGCGACGGCGAACAGCTCCTCGCTCAGGTTCAGCAGCGCCTGACCCGGAGCACCGGAAACCCGCTCGGCCAGGCGCTGCCGCGCCTCGACCAGGGCTTCCCGGCTGGAGGCCTCCATCAGCGGTTGCCCTCGGAGACCGGGACGCCGCCGCCCCGGCCGTCCGGCGTGCCGACGGCCATGCCTTCGAGCTGGTCGAGGAACCGGTCGACCGTTCCCCGACGGCGCGCGTCGTCGGCGAGCGACTCACCGACGATCCGCCCGGCGAGGTCGACGGCGAGCGCGCCGATCTGCCCGCGCAGCTCGTTGACGACCTGCTGCCGGGCGGAGGCCAGCTGCTCCTCGCCGCGGGCGACGATCCGCGCCGACTCCTCCTGCGCCTGCGTCCGCAGCTCCTCGAGGATCTGCTGGCCCTCGGCGCGGGCCTGGTCACGGATCTGCGCCGCCTCGGTGCGGGCCTCGGCCAGCTGCGCGCGGTAGCGCTCGAGCGCCTCGCGGGCCTCCGTCTGCATGGCCTCGGCCCGCTCGATGCCGCCCTCGATCGCCTCGCGACGGGCCCGGAAGACCTGCTCGAAGCGCGGTGCGACCAGCTTGGCGAAGACCACGAAGACCACGGCGAAGGCGATGAGACCGATGATGATCTCGCCCAGCGGTGGGATGAGCGGGTTCTCGGTCGCAGCCAGGATGTTCATGGTGTCAGTGTTCCTGTCTGGTCAGGTGAGCCGTACGCAGGGAGTACGGATCAGGTGCCGAACACGAAAGGGACGACGAAGCCGATCAGCGCGAGCGCCTCGGAGAGGGCGAACCCGAGGAAGGCGTAGGTACGGGTCAGGCCGGCCGACTCGGGCTGCCGGGCGGTGGCCTGGATGTACGCGGCCCAGACGATGCCGACTCCGATGCCGGGGCCGATCGCGGCGAGGCCGTAGCCGATCGACCCGACGCTGCCGGTCACGCCGGTCGTTGCTGCCAGTACGTCCATGACGGGGTGTTCCTCCTGTGTCGTCGCCCGGTGGCACCGGGCGGCTGGCGGGGCTCCTGCGGTGGTGCGGGTGGTGCGGTCCGTGGGGACGGGTCAGTGGCTCAGTGCTCGGCCTCGATCGACCCGTTGAGGTACGTGCCCATCAGCACGGTGAAGACGTAGGCCTGCAGGAAGATCACCAGCAGCTCGAAGAACGTCATGACGATCGCCATGAGGAACGAGACGGCCCCGAAGACGTACGACAGGCCACCGACGGTGAACAGGTAGGTGGCGCCCAGCGAGAAGACCAGCAGGAGCATGTGGCCGGCGAACATGTTCGCGAAGAGCCGGACCGCGAGCGTGAACGGCCGCACGATGAAGTTCTGCAGGATCTCGATCGGCGTGACCAGCACGTACATCGGCTTGGGGACACCGGGCAGGAACAGGATGTCCTTGAAGTACTTGCCGACGCCCTGCTCGCGGATGCCGATCCAGATGTACATGACCCAGCAGATGAGCGCGAGGACCAGCGGGAAGGCGAACTTCGACATCGGCGAGATCTGCGCGACCGGGATGATCGACATCAGGTTGTTCGCGAGGATGAAGAAGAAGAGCGAGGCGAGGAAAGGCGCGAACGGGAGCCCCCGCGGGCCGACGACGTCGCGGGCGATGCCGTCGCGAACCAGTGAGTAGCCGCTCTCCCCGATGAACTGCATCCGGCCGGGGACGACCTGCGGGTTGCGCACCGTGGCGACGAGGAACCAGGAGATCGCCAGCGTCGCGATCCAGAGGATCAGCGTGATGCGGGTGATCTCGAACTGGACGCCGAGCACGGCGAAGCTGAACAGCGGATGGGGATAGAACGCCTCGATGCCCGGAGCTTGGAAGCCCGGGCCGGCCGCGAGCACGCTGCCGAGCACGTGGGCGCTGGAGGTCACCGTTGTCCCTTCTGCGTCCTGGGCCGGCTCCGTCGTCCGCCCGGGGTGGTGCTGGTGCGCTGCCCCCCTGATGGCGGAGGGGCAGCGCCGTACTTGACGACGACCAGGTAGATCGACACCGCCATGCCGAAGATGATGCCGACCGGAAGGAACACCTTGATGTCCAGCCACCGGTCAAGCAGCCACCCGGCCCCGCCCCAGACGGCCATTCCCGAGAGCATCGTCCCGATGACCGACCAGCCCGTGTCGGCACCGCTGCCGCCCCGAGCCGGGTTCACAGGCCGGGGCCGAGAGTCCCCGTGTGCAGGGTCTTTCTCGGCCATCGTCTGGCGACCATATCAGCCGCGTGTCGCAGGCTTTTCCGGGTGCGTCCTGGGGGTGCTCGGGGAGGTTGCTGTGGGGGGTGCCGGGGGCGGCACGTAGTAGAGCTTTCTCGTCCACACCCAGCGCAGCTGGACCCCGCTCCAGAACAGCGCCCCGACGACGACCGTCCAGGCGAGGGTCAGCCGGTCGAGCCACCCGTGCTCCGGGAGCGCGGTCAGGATCCCGAACAGGACGACGGCCTTGACGAAGAAGGTGCCCAGTGCCGCCGGGAGCGTGAACGAGTCGCTGATCCGGCCCGCCCAGGCGACGACGACGCCGGACAGGCTGAAGAAGGCGGTGACGACGGCGGCCCCGAGGAGCACGCCGACAGCGTCGTCCCAGCCTGCGACCAGACCGGTGACCGGGGCCGCGACGACAGTGACGGCCGCCGCGGCGAGCGCTCCGACACGCAGGAAGGAGAGGTCCCAGGGAGCGTCACTGCGCGGTCGGCCGCCCGGCGAGGCCGCCGTCACGGAGCCACCCTGCTCGGTCCAGCGGCCCGCGGTCGACGCCCGCGCCGGGGAGGTGCGTCCGGAGTTCCGTCGCCCGGAGACTGTCCGGTGCCGGCCCGGGCGGCGCGCGCCGAGGGATGGTCGGCCCGGCTGCGTGCACGTTGCGCCTCGAGGTCGGCGGCCCGTGCCTCGCGGGCGGCGAACCGGGCCCGGGGACTGAGGACGACGACCACGCCGACGACGAGCAGCACCCCGATGGCGACGAGCAGCTCCGCCCGGCCACCGGTGATGGACAGCGCCACCGCGCCGAACGACAGCAGCGCCGCCCAGAAGTACATGACGAGGACGGCCCGGCGGTGCGAGTGGCCGATGGCCAGCAGCCGGTGGTGCAGGTGCATCTTGTCCGGCGAGAACGGGGACCGGCCGCGCAGGCTGCGGCGGATGACGGCCATGACCAGGTCGACGAACGGGATGAACAGGATCGCGACCGGGATCGCCAGCGGCAGCGCGAGGGGCAGCAGGGTCGCCGCCGAGTCGAAGGTCTGCGCGTCGGCCTGCCCGGTGGCCGAGACCGCCGCCGCGGAGAGCATGAGGCCGACCAGCATGGAGCCGGAGTCGCCCATGAAGATCCGGGCCGGGCTGAAGTTGTGCGGCAGGAAGCCCAGGCAGGCACCGGCCAGGACGGCTGTGATCAGCGCCGGAGCGCTGGCGACGTCTCGGTAGCCGACCAGGCCCAGGTGGTAGCTGTAGGTGAAGAACGCCAGCGCGGCGATCGCGGAGACTCCGGCGGCGAGGCCGTCGAGACCGTCGATGAAGTTCAGCGCGTTCACCGTGAGGACGGTGAGCAGGATCGTCAGCGGCACCCCGAGGTCGGGGCCCAGCGAGAGCGTCCCGATGTCGGCGACCGGCAGGAACAGGAAGGCCAGCTGCACGCCGAGGAGCACCATCACGCCGGCGGCGGCGATCTGCCCGGTGAGCTTGGTCAGCGCATCGAGGCCGAACCGGTCGTCGAGCACGCCGAGCAGGCAGATCAGGCCGCCCGCGATCAGCACCGCGAAGGTCTGGGAGTCGTCGAAGGTCCGGTGCAGGGCGGGCAGCCGGGTGGCGACGAGGATCGCGGCGGCCACCCCGAAGTACATCGCCACTCCCCCACCGCGGGGGGTCGGGATCACGTGTACGTCGCGCTCCCGGGGGTCGGCCATCATCCGCCACCGGACGGCCACCATCCGGACCACAGGGGTGGTCAGGTAGGTGACCAGCCCTGCGGTCAGCAGGACGACGGCGTACTCGCGCATGGCTCAGCCGGCGACCGGAGTGGTGCTCATCGAGATCACGGTATCGCCCCCGCCTGTCAGCGCGGCCCAGCCGAGGGCCGCGGCGTCAGTCCGCGATCTCGGGGACGACCTCGCGCAGCCGTTCGAGCGGGATGGCCCCCACCCGCAGTACCCGCGGCACGGGCCCCGTGCAGTCGACGATCGTGCTCGCCGCCGACGAGGCGCGCGGGCCGCCGTCCAGGACGACCGCGGCGTGCTCACCGAGCTGCTCCTGCGCCTCCTGGGCGGTCGTGGCCGCGGGCCGGCCGGAGCGGTTCGCACTGGACACCGCCAGGGGACCCGTGCGGCGCAGGAGCTCGCGGGTCAGGTCGTCGTCCGGGAGCCGCACGGCCACCGTGCCCTCGGCGTCGCCGAGATCCCAGGCCAGCGACGGCGCATGTTCGACGACCAGGGTGAGGCCACCCGGCCAGAAGGCGCCGGCCAGCTCGACGGCGACCGCCGGGGGTTCCAGCACCAGGCCGCCGAGGGTGGAAGCCTCACCGATCAGCACCGGGACCGGCATGGCCCGGCCCCGGTTCTTGGCCGCCAGCAGTGCGGTGACCGCGGACGGCGTGAACGCGTCGGCGGCGACCCCGTAGACGGTGTCGGTCGGTAGCAGCACCAGGCCGCCGTCGGCGAGGGCACCGGCCGCGGCGTCCAGTCCGGCGGTCCGGGTCTCCGGCTCGGTGCAGTCGTAGATCTCGGCCACGGGGCAGGAGTCTCTCACCCGGGTCCGCGGCCGCTCAGCCGAGGCGGGCGGTCGTGTACCGGGGACGGCCGGCCAGGTCGGGATGGTCCTCGACCTCCGTCCACGGCCCGTGCGAGCGGACCAGGGCCGGCACTGCCCTGCCCTGCTGATCGGCGTGCTCGATCCCGAGCCGGCCGCCCGGGCGCAACAGCCGGGCCGCCGTGTCGAGCAGACCGCGCACGACGTCGAGCCCGTCAGGACCGCCCCACAGTGCCAGCGGCGGGTCGTGCTCGGCCACCTCGCGGGGCAGCCCGGCGCCGTCGGGCACGTAGGGCGGGTTGGAGACGACGACGTCGACGCCGCCCTCGAGCTCGGTCAGCAGCCACCGGTCGGTCATGTCGCCCCGGACGACGGTCACCGGGGTGTCCCCCGCGGCCGCACGTGCCGCCGCGTTGGTCCTCGTCCACCCGATCGCGCCCGGGTCGCGCTCCACCGCCGTGACCCGCGCGCCCGGATGCTCCTGCGCGATCGCGAGCGCCAGCGCGCCGGAGCCGCTGCCGAGGTCCACGACGACGGGTTCACCGAGACCGGCCAGCCGCCCGAGCGCCCACCCGGCCAGCTGCTCGGTCTCCGGCCGGGGCACGAAGACACCGGGGCCGACGGCGAGCTCCAGATGGCGGAACGGCGCGCGGCCGGTGAGGTGCTGCAGCGGTACGCGGGCGGCGCGCTCGGCGACGAAGGCGGTGAAGCGGGCGGCGGCGTCGTCCGGGACGTCGGAGACGGTGATGAGCGCGGTCCGCCCGATGCCCAGGACGTGCGCGAGCAGCAGCTCGGCATCCACCTGCGGCGACTGCACGCCCGCCCCGGCGAGCGTCCGGGTCGCCTGGGCGATCAGGGTGCGCGGGTTCAGGAGCCGGCCGCCAGCAGATCGGCGGTGTGCGCGCGGGACAGGGCGTCGAGCAACGGATCCAGGTCGCCGTCGAGGACCTGGTCGAGGTTGTGCGCCTTGTAGCCGACCCGGTGGTCGGAGATCCGGTTCTCCGGGAAGTTGTACGTGCGCACCCGCTCGCTGCGGTCGACCGTGCGTACCTGGCTGCGCCTCTGGTCGCTGGCGGCGGCGGCCGCCTCCTCGCGGGCCGCGGCGAGCAGCCGCGAGCGCAGCACCCGCAGCGCCGACTCCCGGTTCTGCAGCTGGCTCTTCTCGTTCTGCGAGCTGACCACGATGCCGCTGGGCAGGTGCGTGATCCGGACGGCGGAGTCGGTGGTGTTCACGCTCTGTCCGCCCGGCCCCGAGGAGCGGAAGACGTCGATGCGCAGGTCATTGGGGTCGACACCGACGTCGACCTCCTCGGCCTCGGGCAGCACGAGCACGCCGGCGGCCGAGGTGTGGATGCGGCCCTGGGACTCCGTGACGGGCACCCGCTGCACCCGGTGCACGCCGCCCTCGAACTTCAGTCTCGACCAGATGCCCTCGTCCGTGCGCGACTTGATGGCGACCGCGACGTCCTTGTAACCGCCCAGGTCGGCGGCCACTGAATCGAGCACCTCGGTCGACCAGCCGCGCCGCTCGGCGTAACGCAGGTACATGCGCAGGAGGTCGCCGGCGAACAGCGCCGACTCCGCGCCACCCTCCCCCGCCTTGATCTCGAGGATGACGTCCTTGTCGTCGTCGGGGTCCTTGGGCAGGAGCTGCTCGCGCAGCCGGTCGGTCAGCTCCTCGATCCGCTGTTCGAACGCGGTGACCTCGACGGCGAAGGCGGAGTCTTCGGCGGCCAGCTCCCGCGCGGCGGCGAGGTCGTCGCGCGCGGCGTCCAGGCCTCGCGCGGTCTCGACCACCGGCGCCAGCTGGGCGTAGCGACGGCCGAGCCTGCGGGCACGCACCTGGTCGGTGTGCACGGCGGGGTCGGCGAGCTCGGCCTCGAGCGACGCGTGCTCGGCGAGCAGCCCGGCGAGCCGGTCGGGCTGCGCACCCGGGATTGCCTCGGTCCTGCTCACGGTGGTGTCACCTCTGCGCTTTCGGCGCCGAAAGCGCATGGAAGGAGGACGCTTTCGGCGCCGAAAGCGCGGCGAACATGACGACGGCGCCCGCCCCCTCCCCTCGTGGGGTGGGACGGGCGCCGTCGGAACAGCTACTTGCCGGCCTCGGTGCCGGCCGTGGCGGCGGTGCGCTTGCCGAACCGCTTCTCGAAGCGGGCGACGCGGCCACCGGTGTCCATGATCCGCTGCTTGCCGGTGTAGAAGGGGTGGCACGCGGAGCACACCTCGGCGGTCAGCTGACCGGTCGAGGACGTGCTGCGCGTGGTGAACGTGTTGCCACAGCCACAGGTCACGGTCGTGACGATGTAGGCCGGGTGGATGTCGGGCTTCATGCCTGTCGCTGCCTCTTCGGTACGTCTGCGGATCGGGCGGGTGCGGTTGCTCGGGGTCTGGAACGCCGGGAGCCGGCGCCCTGTTCCGGACGCCGGCGCGGGCCCGACGGAGGAGTATCCCCGATCCGTGGGCCCGGCCGGCGGCCGGGAGGGTCAGCGTGCTCAGTCGTTCCCGGGACCCAGCGTCGTCTTCTGGATCTGCATGAGGAACTCGACGTTGTTGCGGGTCTTCTTGATCTTGTCCAGCAACAGCTCGATCGCCTGCTGCGGCTCCAGCGCGTTGAGCACGCGGCGCAGCTTGATCACGATCGCCAGCTCGTCGGGCGACATGAGGATCTCCTCCTTGCGGGTACCCGACGCGTTCACGTCGACCGCAGGGAAGACCCGCTTGTCCGCCAGCCGGCGGTCCAGCTTGATCTCCGCGTTACCGGTGCCCTTGAACTCCTCGAAGATGACCGTGTCCATCGTCGAGCCGGTCTCGACCAGCGCCGAGGCGATGATGGTCAGCGAGCCGCCGTTCTCGATGTTCCGGGCGGCGCCGAGGAAGCGCTTGGGCGGGTAGAGCGCCGTGGAGTCGACACCACCGGAGAGGATGCGCCCGCTGGCGGGAGCGGCCAGGTTGTAGGCGCGCCCCAGGCGGGTGATCGAGTCCAGCAGGACGACGACGTCGTGGCCCATCTCCACCAGCCGCTTGGCCCGCTCGATGGAGAGCTCGGCGACCGTGGTGTGGTCCGACGGCGGCCGGTCGAAGGTCGAGGCGATGACCTCGCCCTTCACCGAGCGCTGCATGTCGGTGACCTCCTCGGGCCGCTCGTCCACGAGGACGACCATGAGGTGGCACTCGGGGTTGTTCGTGGTGATCGCGTTGGCGATCGCCTGCAGCACCATGGTCTTGCCGGCCTTCGGCGGGCTGACGATCAGCGCCCGCTGCCCCTTGCCGATCGGCATGACCAGGTCCAGGACGCGGGTGGTCAGCTGGTGCGGCTCGGTCTCCAGCCGCAGGCGGTCCTGCGGGTAGAGCGGGGTCAGCTTGGTGAACTCGGGCCGGTTCCTGGCGGCCTCGGGGTCGAGACCGTTCACCGAGTCGAGCCGGACGAGCGCGTTGTACTTGTCCTTGCGCTCGCCCTCTCGCGGCTGACGGACGGCGCCGGTGATCGCGTCACCGCGGCGCAGGCCGTAACGGCGTACCTGCGACAGCGACACGTAGACGTCGTTCGGGCCGGTCAGGTACCCCGAGGTTCGGACGAAGGCGTAGTTGTCGAGGACGTCGAGGATGCCGGCGACGGGCAGGAGGACGTCGTCCTCGCTGACGGTCGGCTCGCCCTGGTCGAAGCGCTCGCGACCACCACGGCCGTTGCGGTTGCGGTCGCGGTAGCGACGCCCGCGGCGGCCGCGGCCACCCTCGAAGTCGTCGTCGTCCTCGTCGTTCCGGTTGTCGGTGCGGTCGTTGTTGCGGTTGTCGTTCCGGTTGTCCGGACGACCCCCGCGGTCGTTGCGATCGGGACCGCGGTTGCCGTCGCGGTTGCCGTCGCGGTTGCCGTCGCGGTTGCCCCCGTCGCGGTTCCCGCCGGTGCGCTCGTTCCGGTCGCCGCTGGTGCGGTCGTTGCCGTCGCGGTTGCCGCCGTCACGGGCGCCGCCGTCACGGGTGCGGCCGCCCCGCTCGCCGCGGTCGCGGTTGCGCTGGGGACGATCGCCGTCGGTGCGGTCCCCGTCGGTGCGCTCGCCCTCGGCGGGCGCGGGAGCGGTCGTCGTGCCGGCCGACTCCCCAGCGGCGTCGCCGGAGGCGCCGGCGTCGGCACCCGGGCTTCCGGCCGGGCGGCTGGCGCCGCGCCGGCGTCGGCCGGTGACGGTCTCGGCGGACTCGCCGTGGCCGGTGGGCCGCCCGGCGCCTTCACCGGTGTCGTTGCGCGAGGTGTCCTCGGCAGTGGGGCCGGTGACCGGAGCGGTGACCGGGCCGCCGTTGCCGCCGCCGGAGACGGGGGCCTCGAGCGGCGTGCTCGTGGCGGCCACCCCGCCGTTCTCGGGGGCACCGCCGTTCTCGGGGGCACCGCTGTTCTCGGGGGCACGGCCGTTGGCGGAGGAGTCGGGGGCCGGACGGTTGCCGGCGGGCGCGTCCGCGCCGACCTGGCGGGCGGAGATGGCGGCGACGAGGTCGCCCTTGCGCATGCGGGCGGTGCCGGCGATGCCGAGCTCGGCCGCCAGACGCTGCAGCTCGGGCAGCAGCATTCCGGACAGCCCGGTGCCGCGGCGACGGGATCGACCCGCCGTCCCAGAAGCGGCAGATGCCTCGTTCTCGCCGGCCGCATCCCGTGCGCCGGTCTCGACGAGGTCGGTTGTTTCGCTCACGTACAGGTCCTTCCCTGCGGTGACCTGCGCCTACCCAGCGCAGGGGGTAATCCGGCCCCCGGGGT
Organism: Frankiales bacterium; assembly: GCA_025465155.1. Lineage (GTDB taxonomy): Bacteria > Actinomycetota > Actinomycetes > Mycobacteriales > Geodermatophilaceae > Geodermatophilus. The sequence continues at coordinate 15,703 of JAODNJ010000117.1, read as the reverse complement.
GTCCGGCCTCTGGCGGGACGTCACGGGAGCGGGATCTCATGGGTGCGAGGCGGATCAGCGGCGACCGACAACGATCGATAGAAATCCGATCGCTTGGCATCGCCCCGCGCGAGGCTCGCCCGAGATGGGCGGCTACGCCGTGAGCCTAGACGCAGCTCACGATCACGACAACACCGCGTGGTTACGGCGTGTTCCTCGTTATGCAGACGATACCTGAGGCCGCCCGCTCTCTACCTGCGCACCGCCGGTGTCCACACCCAACGGCAGCGCGCGCCACCCCGGCGGGGTGAGTCCGGCCACCTCGTGGGCCGCGCTCGAGCCTGCGGGATCGCTCCGGTCGTCGTCCGCGTGCCACAGCGCGAGCACGAGGAGGCTCGGGCCGGCACCCGAGACGACGGCCGCGTGGCCGGCCGCACGGAGACGGTCCAGCAGGGCCAGGGACCCGGGCATGGCCGAGGCCCGCTGCCGCTGGTGCAGCCGGTCCTCGGTTGCGTCGAGCAGCAGGGACGGTTCGCCGGTCAGGGCGTGGACGAGCAGCGCCGCACGACCGGCGTTGGCCGCGGCCTCGGCGTGCCGGACGACGTCGGGCAGCAGGGCGCGGGCGACGTGCGTGGACAGCGTCGTGTCCGGCACGAGCACCACCGGGAGTACGCGGGGGTCGACGGCGAGGACGTCGAACCTCGGGCCGCGCTCGGTGGTCCAGGTCAGGGTCAGTCCGCCGTGGAGGCAGGCGCCGACGTTGTCCGGGTGCCCCTCCAGTTCGGTCGCCAGCCGCAGGACGGCGTCCTCGTCGGGTCCTTCGACGTTCGGGCAGAGGGCCCACGCTGCGCGGATGCCGGCGACGACCGCGGCCGCCGAGGAGCCCATCCCACGGCCCTGCGGGATCGTGTTGCTGGCGGTGACCCGGAGACCCGGCGGGTGCCAGCCCAGCTCGTCGCAGGCGGACCGGAACGCGCGGACGACGAGGTGCGACTCATCGGTGGGCAGCGTGCCGGCACCTTCCCCCGTCACTGTCACCGTCAGCCCCCGGTCGGTGACGGCGAACTCGAGGTGGTCGTGGCAGGTCAGCGCCAGCCCGGCGCAGTCGAAGGCCGGCCCGAGGTTGGCGCTGGTCGCGGGCACACGGACCCGGACGCTGCTCACGGGAGGGGTGCTCATCGGCAGGGCGCTCACGCGGCGGCTCAGAGGCCGAGCTGGGTCGCGGCCGCCGCCGCGTCCACCGGCACGGTCACCGGCGCCGGCGCCCCCGAGATGGCCCACTCCGGGTCCTTGAGCCCGTTGCCGGTCACGGTGCACACCACCCGCGAGCCCGGGGTCAGGCCGCCGGCGTCGGCGACCTGGAGCAGGCCGGCGACGGAAGCCGCGGACGCCGGCTCGACGAACACCGCCTCCTTGCGGGCGAGCAGCCGGTACGCGGAGAGGATCGCCCGGTCGGTGACGGCGTCGATCCGGCCACCGGACTCGTCGCGGGCGGCGAGCGCCCTGGTCCACGAGGCCGGGTTGCCGATCCTGATCGCGGTGGCGATCGTGCTCGGCTGCTCGACGACCTTGCCCGTGACGATCGGTGCCGCCCCCGCGGCCTGGAAGCCCCACATGGCGGGCGTCCGCGCCGCGATCCCGTCAGCCGCGTACTCCCGGTAGCCCTGCCAGTAGGCGGTGATGTTGCCGGCGTTGCCGACCGGCAGGCAGTGCACGTCGGGGGCGTCGCCGAGGACGTCGACGATCTCGAAGGCCGCCGTCTTCTGACCTTCGATGCGGTACTGGTTGACGCTGTTGACCAGGCTCACCGGGTAGTCGATAGCCAGCTTGCTGGCCAGTGCCAGGCAGTCGTCGAAGTTGCCCTGGACCTGCAGCAGCGTGGCGCCGTGGACGAGCGCCTGGGCGAGCTTGCCCGTGGCGATCTTGCCCTGCGGCACCAGGACGGCGCAGAGCAGACCGGCCCGCGCCGCGTAGGCCGCGGCGCTGGCGCTGGTGTTGCCCGTGGAGGCGCAGATGACCGCCTGCGAGCCCTCCTCGACCGCCTTGGTGATGGCCATGGTCATGCCGCGGTCCTTGAACGACCCGGTCGGGTTGGCGCCCTCGACCTTGAGCCACACGTCGCAGCCGGTGCGCCGGGACAGCTCCGGTGCCGGGACCAGCGGCGTGGCGCCTTCCAGGAGGGTGACCACCGGCGTCGTGGGCTGGACGGGAAGCCGCGCGCGGTAGGCCTCGATGAGCCCCGGCCAGAACGGTGAGACGACCGTGCGCCCCGACGAGATGGTCATGCCAACCCTTCCACGCGCAGCACGCTGGTGACCGCGCGGACGATGTCCATCTCGCGGAGCGAGGTGACCGTCGCCGACAGCGCGGCGTCCGGGGCACTGTGGGTGACGATCACCAGGGTGGCGGCGTCCCCACGGCCGTCCTGCCGGACGGTGGAGATGCTCACGCCGTGGCGGGCGAACTCCTGGGCGACGGTCGCGAGCACGCCGGGCTTGTCCGCGACGTCGAGGCTGACGTGGTAGCGGGTCGGCGCCTCGGCCATCGGGCGGACCGGCAACCCGGCGTACGACGTCGTCCCGGGCCCGGCCGCGCCGGCCAGCCGGTTGCGGGAGACGGCCACCAGGTCGCCGAGGACGGCGCTGGCCGTGGGCTCGCCCCCGGCGCCCTGCCCGTAGAACATCAGCTGCCCGGCCGCCTCGGCCTCGACGAACACCGCGTTGAAGGCGCCGCCGACCGCGGCGAGCGGGTGCGAGGTCGGGATCATGGCCGGGTGCACGCGGACCGCGATCGACGCGCCGTCCCCGTCCCCGACGCGCTCGCAGATCGCCAGCAGCTTGACCGTGCAGCCGATCTCGGCGGCGCGGGCGACGTCGATCGCGGTGACGGCGGAGATGCCCTCGCGGTAGACGTCGGACGCGGTCACCGGGCTGTGGAAGGCCAGCGAGGCGAGGATCGCGGCCTTGGCCGCGGCGTCGAAGCCGTCGACGTCGGCGGTCGGGTCGGCCTCGGCGTACCCCAGTTCGGTGGCCTCGGCGAGCGCCTCGGCGAAGCCGGCCCCGGTCTCGGCCATGCGGGACAGGATGTAGTTGGTGGTCCCGTTCACGATGCCGACCACGCGTCGCAGTTGGTCTCCGGCCAGTGACTCGCGCAGGGGGCGCAGCAGCGGGATAGCGCCGGCCACCGCGGCCTCGTAGTAGAGGTCGACGCCGGACTTCGCCGCGGCGGCGTGCAGCGCGACGCCGTCCTCGGCCAACAGCGCCTTGTTGGCGCTGACCACCGACTTGCCCGCCTCGAACGCGGCCATGAGCAGGCTCCGGGCGGGCTCGATCCCCCCGATGACCTCGACCACGAGGTCGACGTCGTCACGGACCACCAGCGCCTGGGCGTCGGTGGTGAGCAGGTGTGCCGGGACGTCGGGGTGGTGGTCGGGGCGCCGGACGGCGACACCGACGACCTCGACCCTGCGGCCGATCCGGGCAGCGAGGTCGTCGCCCTGCTCGTCCATCAGCCGCAGCACGGCGCCGCCGACGGTCCCGCAGCCCAGGAGGGCGACGCGCAGCGGGGGGTTGCCATGCCGTGCTGTTGACGTCGCGAGCCCGTTCACGGCCGCGCTCCGACTGCGGGCTGCGACGGTGCCGGGTCGGGCGCGGGCGTCCCGGCCAGGACGGCGTCGAGTGCGAACACGTCGGACAGTCTCTGACGGCGGACCAGCTCCGTGGCGACGCCGTCCCGCACCGCCACCACCGGCGGCTTGAGCAGGTAGTTGTAGTTGCTCGCCATCGACCAGCAGTAGGCGCCGGTGGAGGCGACCGCCAGCAGGTCGCCGGGGACGACGTCTGCGGGCAGCCACAGGTCACGGACCAGGATGTCGCCGCTCTCGCAGTGCTTGCCCACCACCCGGCACAGCGCCGGTGGGGCGTCGGACGTCCGGTTCGCCAGCACGCAGGTGTAGGCGGCGTCGTACAGCGCGGTCCGGATGTTGTCGCTCATCCCGCCGTCGACCGAGACGTAGTTGCGGACCAGGGGGGTGCCCGGCGCACCGCTGGCCCCGAGGCGGACCGGCTTGATGGTGCCGATCTCGTAGAGGGTGACGGTGCCCGGCCCGGCGATGGCCCGGCCCGGCTCGATGGCCACCCGCGGCACGGGGAGGTCGAGCTCCGCGCACTCGGCGGCGACGACGGCGCGCAGCCGGGCGGCGATGTCGGCGGGCGGGACGGGGTCGTCGTCGGGGAGGTACGCGATGCCGAAGCCGCCGCCGAGGTTGAGCTCGCCGAGCACCTCCCCGGTCGCCTGCCGGATCTGGCCGAGCAGCCCGACCACCCGGTGCGCGGCCGCCTCGAAACCCGCGGTGTCGAAGATCTGCGAGCCGATGTGGCTGTGCAGCCCGGCCAGCTGCAGGGCCGGCTCGCGGATCACGCGGACGGCCGCGGTCAGCGCGTCACCCGTCGCGAGGGAGAAGCCGAACTTCTGGTCCTCGTGCGCGGTGGCGATGAACTCGTGGGTGTGCGCCTCGATGCCGACGGTCGCGCGGACCAGCACCGGAACCGGCGCCCCTCCCCCGGCGACCCGGGCGGCGGCGAGCGGGACGAGCCGGTCGATCTCGTCGAAGGAGTCGAGGACGACGTGGCCGATGCCGGCGTCGACGGCCATGCGCAGCTCCGCGACCGACTTGTTGTTGCCGTGCAGGGCGATCCGCTCGGCCGGGAGGCCGGCGGCCAGGGCGAGGGTCAGCTCGTTGCCGCTGCACGCGTCCAGGTACAGGCCGTCGTCGGCGATCCACCGGGCGACCTGTCCGCAGAGGAACGCCTTCGAGGCGTAGTGCACGTCGCCGCCGGCGAACGCCTCGGCGAAGTCCGCGGCGCGGCCCCGGAAGTCGGCCTCGTCGAGGACGAACAGCGGGGTGCCGTGCTCGCGGGCCAGGTCGGTGACCGACCGGCCGGCCAGGTGCAGCTCGCCGTCGACACGGGCGGCCGAGCGCGGCCAGACCTGCGCATCCAGCACCCCGAGGTCCGCAGGAGGAACGCCGATGGGGGTCGGCTGGGCGAGCGTGCCGTGCAGCGGTCCGGCCGGATGCGCCCTCACATCCGCTCCGGCGCGTGCACGCCCAGCACACCGAGCCCGTTGCGCAGCACCACGGCCGTTGCGGCGCAGAGGGTCAGCCGGGCGGTCGTCAACGGGGTGACCTCCTCGTCGCCGCGCGGCAGGACGCGGCAGGAGTCGTAGAACCGGTGGTAGGTGCCGGCCAGCTCCTCGAGAAAGCGGGCCACCCGGTGGGGCGCACGCAGCTCGGCCGCCGAGGACAGCACCCGCGGGAACTCGCCGAGCGCCCGCAGGAGGTCACCCTCGCGCGGGTGGGTGAGGAGCGCCGTGTCGACGCCCGCGGGGTCGCCCATGGTGATCCCGAGGTCGGCGGCGTTGCGCAGCACCGAGGAGATCCGGGCGTGCGCGTACTGGACGTAGAAGACCGGGTTGTCGTTGGTCTGCTTGCTCCACAGGTCGAGGTCGAGGTCGATCGTCTGGTCGATCGACGTCCGGGCCAGCGCGTACCGGGCCGCGTCCGCACCGATCGCCTCGACCAGGTCCTCCAGGTTGACCACCGTGCCGGCGCGCTTGCTCATCCGCACCGGCTCGCCGTCGCGGAGCAGGTTGACCAGCTGGCCGATGAGGATCTCGAGGTTCTGGTCGGGGTCGTCGCCCATCGCGGCCACCAGCGCCTTGTACCGGGCGACGTAGCCCGAGTGGTCGGCGCCGAGCATGATCACGACCCTGTCGAAGCCGCGCTCCCGCTTGTTCAGGTAGTAGGCGCAGTCGGCGGCGAAATAGGTCGGCTCGCCGTCGCTCTTGACCAGGACGCGGTCCTTGTCGTCACCGAAGTCGGTCGTGCGCAGCCAGAGGGCGCCGTCGGCCTCGTACACGTGCCCGTGGTCACGCAGCCGGGCGATCGCCTTCTCGAGGGCGCCGGTCTCGTGCAGCGTGCGCTCGCTGAAGTAGACGTCGAAGACCACGCCGAACCGCGCGAGCGAGCCCTTGATCTCGTCGAACATCAGGTCGACGCCCCGGGCGCGGAAGACGCGCAGCTGCTCCTGCTCGTCCTCCTGCTCGAGCAGGCCCGACTCCTCGGCGACGATCAGGGCGGCGATGTCGTCGATGTACGCACCGGCGTAGCCGTCCCCGGGAACCGGCTCGCCCTTCGCCGCCGCCCGCAGGCTGCGCGCGAAGCGGTCGATCTGCGCGCCGGCGTCGTTGAAGTAGTACTCGCGGGTGACCGAGGCGCCGCTGGCCTCGAGCAGCCTGGCGAGGGCGTCGCCGACAGCGGCCCACCGGGTGCCCCCGATGTGCACCGGGCCCGTCGGGTTCGCCGACACGAACTCCAGGTTCAGCCGATGGCCGGCGAGCACCTCGGTGTGCCCGTAGGCCTCCCCCCCGGTCACCGCCTGGACGGCGATCTGCCCCAGGGCGCCCTTCTCGACGGTGATGTTGAGGAAGCCGGGGCCGGCGATGTCGACCGACGCGATGCCCGGCTGCGCACCCAACTCCTCGGCGAGAATCTCCGCGACCGCGCGCGGCGGCTTGCCGGCCGCCCTGGCCAGCCGCAGGGCGACGTTGGTGGCGTAGTCGCCGTGTTCGGGGTTCTTCGGCCGTTCGACGACGACCTCGTCCGGCACCTCGACGGCGAGCGCGCCTCGTCGGACCGCCGCGGCCACGGCGGTCCGGACGACGTCGCGAAGCTGCTCGGGTGTCACCGCACGAGCGTACTGAGGAGGCGAGGTGCTCCTGACGCGCCGGTCGATTCTCCCGTGAACCGGGCCTCCACAGGCGGCCGACCTAGACTCGCCGACCGGGGAGGGCGCAGACCGGCGCCCGGCCACGTCCGGGCTGCGCCCGGCCACCGCGGAGGAGAGCCCGTGCCGAAGGATCGAACGCCCGACGACGGCCGCGCCGCGCGCGGCCAGGCCCGGGGCGGATCGACCCGGTCCGGCGCGAGCGGGCCCGGCGCCGGGAGGACAGGTGGGGGGCGCCCGCCCGCGGGCCGCGGCGGCGGCAAGGGTGGCCGCACCCGTCCGACCACGACGGTGGTCACTCAGCAGCGGCCCTGGGGCCTCATCGCCGGGGCGATCGTCGTGGTGATCTTCGCGGTGGCGGTGCTCACCTACGCCGTCGTCAAGGTGAATCAGGCCAACGCGCTGAAGGCGAAGTCCCCCAGCGACATCTCCGGGCTGCAGACCTACAACTACGCGGCCGGTCAGCAGCACGTCACGACGCCGGTGACCTACAAGGAGTCGCCTCCCGTCGGGGGTCCGCACGACCCGTACTGGGCCGACTGCAGCGGCACGGTGTACTCCGTCGACATCCGGCACGAGAACGCGGTGCACGCTCTCGAGCACGGCGCGGTCTGGATCACCTACAACCCGGCCAAGGTGTCGAAGGCGGACATCGCATCCCTCGCGAAGCTGGTGCAGGGCCAGCCGGGCCGGCTGATGTCGCCCTACGCCGGTCTCAGCTCCGCGATCAGCGTCCAGTCGTGGAACCACCAGCTGAAGCTGTCCAAGGCCAGCGACACCCGGCTCAAGCAGTTCGCCGACTTCTTCACCACGAACCCGACGTACTACCCCGAGGTGGGCGCGAGCTGCGACCAGCCGCAGTTCAAGGCCAGCCCCATCGTCCAGGGCCAGCAGAGCGCGGCGGTCGGCTCCACGGACGCACCGAGCGGCGCGTCCGGGTCGGCGTCGGCGCCGGCGTCCTCTCCGGCGGCCCCGGCGAGCAGTAGCGCACCATGACCGACGGCGGCCCCGGCCGCCTCGTTACGAGGACATCTCCATGACCGCAGAGACCGAGGTCCGGCCCCCGAGCGCAGATGCGCAGGTTCCCCAGCGCGGCGGCCTGCTGCGCACGGCGCTGCTGCTGGTCATGGCGGTGGCGCTGGTCCTCATCGGCGGCGGGGCGGCGGTGGTGCTCGGAATCGGCCGGCAGAACTCGCCGGCGGCCGACTCGGTGGACGCCGGGTTCGCGTGGGACATGTCCCGGCACCACCTCCAGGGCGTCCAGATGGCCAACCTCACGACCGGACGCAGCCACGACCCGCTGATCCTGTCCCTGGCCTCCGACATCTCGGCGACGCAGACCAACCAGGTCGGCCGCATGCAGGGCTGGCTCTCCCTGTGGGGGCTGCCGAACACCTCCAGCCGGCCGCCGATGCAGTGGATGGGCGGAAATCCGGCAGCACAGATGTCCGGCATGCAGATGGCGGGGATGTCCATGTCCGGGTCGGCCGGCGACCTGATGCCGGGTATGGCCACCCAGCAGGAACTCGACCAGTTGGCGTCGCTGTCCGGGACGGCGTTCGACGTGCAGTTCCTCAGGCTGATGATCAGGCACCACCAGGGCGGGCTGAGGATGGCGCAGTACACCGAGCAGCACGCCGAGGTCTCCGCCGTACGGACGCTCGCGAGGTCCATCGCCGAGACGCAGACGGCGGAGGTGCAGACCATGGCCCAGCTGCTCTCCGAGCGGGGCGGCACTCCTCTGCCCGCACCCTGACGGGCGCCGTCCGGGGCGGTCGCAGCGGCTGGTAACTTCTCCCCTGCCCCACCGACACGAGCCCCCGTAGCTCAGGGGATAGAGCACCGCCCTCCGGAGGCGGGTGCGCAGGTTCGAATCCTGCCGGGGGCACCACATAAAGGGCCTGGTCAACCGGGCCTTTTTCGTTTTCGGCAGGATCTCCGTGAGCTGCGATTTCGGGCCGGGTACACATCGGGTACACATCCGCGGCGCGGGCGGCGTCCAGCGCGGCGGCGACCTGGTCGAGGCGGTCGCCGAACAGGTGCCCGTACCGGTCGAGGGTCATCGCCGCCGAGGCGTGGCCGAGCATCTGCTGGACGACCTTGACGTCGGCGCCGGCGGCGATGGCCAGGGATGCCGCGGTGTGCCGCAGCTCGTGCGGGTGCAGACCGGGCAGCCCGATGGCGGCGGCGGCCTCGTCGAAGGCGGCGCGACGGAACACGGTAGCCCGCAGCGCGCCGCCGCCGCGGACGCCGGGAAAGACGAGCTCGTCCTCGCCCTTGCCCGCGACGTGTTCGGCCAGCTCACCGACGAGGAAGTCCGGGATGGGCACCTCACGCCGGCCGTGGGTCTTCGGCGTCCCCCAGACCTGGCCCGCCCCGTGCACGGTCGTCACCGACTCGGCGATCACAGCCCGCCGCCGCCTCAGGTCCAACCGTCCGACCTTCAGCGCCGCCAGCTCGCCGAACCGGACGCCGGTGTAGGCCAGGAAGAGCACCACCAGCCGGTAGCCGTCGTTCTCCCGCTCGTCGAGGCGGCGATGCTTGCTCACCATCGCCGGGCGGGCGCAGGCCCACGCCAGCTGGTCGACCTGCCGGTAGGTCAGGTAGCGCCGTTCCCCGCCGGCGGCCCGGGGCAGCTTGATCGACCCAGCGGGGTTGCGCGAGAGCCGGCCGTCCCGCACGGCCAGCTCGAGGATCAGCGAGAGGACACGGTGGATCTTGCGGACGGTGGCGGGCTCGCTCGCCGTCGCCAGCCGGGTCACCCACCGCTGGACGTCGGCGTGCGAGACGTCGGCGAGCCGCACCGTCGCCCACGCCGGCAGGATGTGCCGCCGCACGATCCCGGCGTACCGCTCCAGGGTGGACGCCTTCAGGTGGGCCTGGCCGGAGAGCCAGCTCCCCGCCCACTCCCCCACCGTCAGCCGGGCGAGCGCCGGATCGACGTAGGCCCCGACGAGCTTGGCCGACTCCACCGTGGTCAGGTACCGCTCGGCGTCGACCTTGCGATCGAACACCTTCACCCGCTGGCGGCCGGCCGGGTCGCGATAGCGGCGTACCAGCGGGTCTCGCCGGACCGTTGACGTTTCTCGATGCTCGCCATGGCGTTGCTTAGCACCCGCCTCTCTCAGTGGTGGGCCGAAGCAACCGAGGTTCGGCCTGAGCCGTCGCGATCCTGCTGGGTCGCGATCCATGAGTGGAGGTCGTCACGGCGGTACAGGACGCGGCGGCCGAGGCGGAAGCTGCGCGGGCCGGTGCCGAGGTGGCGCCAGTAGCGCAGGGTGGCGATGGGGGCGCGGAGAAGCTCGGTGGCTTCGGTGATGGTGAGCAGGTCGGGTTGTGCGTCGGTTGTGGGCTCGGGCATGGCTGTCTCCTGGGCGGGTCGGATGTGCGGGCCTTCGCCTGTAGAAGGCGCCGTTTCGGGCCCGTTGGTGACAGCTGACGACCAGTTTCTTCAGATGACCTCCGGTGTTTCTCCTGTGCGGGGGTTCACCGGGGGATGCCGCGGTCTGGATCGCGGTGACGGAAGAGGAGGCGGAGGTCCTCGGGTCGTGGTTGGCGTACCGCTGGATCGGTCTGTGCCTTGGGCCGGGCGGGTGGGTGTTCGGCGGTCTGGCGGGCGCGCCAGGCGGAGCGTTCTCGGTCGAGCCGGTCGGCCGACAGCACTGCAAGGGCCGGCTCACTGGCCAGCCGGGCGAGCCTGGCTCGCACATCGGTGAGCTGCTGCCGGCTGGCGGCCAGGGCGCGCTCGGCCTGCTGCAGCGCGGCCGGCTGCTCCCTCTCCGGTGGCCGCTGCTGGGCGAGCGCCCGCTGCAGGTTCACGTGCAGCTGTGCCATGGCAACCTCGTCGCGGCAGCGCTGCTCGGCGGTCCACGCTCGGTGCAGCTCGGCCAGCACGGGCTCGACGGGGTGGCCGGGGGCGTACCGGGCGAGGTCGGCGGCGGCACGCCGCGCGGCAGCCCTGGGGCCGAGGTCGGCCCGGTCGCGGGCGAAGACGGCGATCCACTGCTCCCGCGCCTCGGCGAGATCAGCGGCGACCAGGTGGGCGGTGTTGGCCTGGCGGCCGCGGGTCATGCCCACGTAGGCGGCCGCCGCGCCGGTCTGCTCCCCGATCACGAGGTGCGCGGCGCTGACCGTTTCGCCCTGCACGCCGTGCGCGGTGGTGGCGTAGGCGAGTTCGACGTGGGCGGTGACGTAGTCATCGGGCAGCACTCGCCGCCCGTCATCGCCCGGGGTGACACGCCCGCGAACCTGGCCGGGGCCGGCGTCGGCCGGGGTGACAAGCAGGCCGCCACGGCGGCCGACCTCGAGGACGGTCCAGGTGTCGCGGTTGGCGACGTCCAGGTTCCGGTCGTTGCGGCGGGTGACCACCCGATCCCCGGCCCCGATCGGCTGCCCCGACCGGCCGTTGAGCGTCCAGTCGTCGGCGACCCGGCCGGCGGCGACCAGCGCCTGGCGGATGACGGCGCTGAGCTCGCCGGCCTGCTCGCGGGTGTCGACCACCACGGCAACCTGCTCGCCGTCGGCGATCGCGGCGGCAGCCAGGCCGGCCGCCCCCTCCTGCAGGGCGGCCTGGTCCGGGTGCAGCCGGATCTGTCCGCGGGCGTGCAGGGCGTCGAACACCGCACCCGGATCCTGCCCGGTGCGCATGGCCAGGGTCAGCTCCGCATAGGCGGCGTCCGGAACGGGCTGCCCGGCCGGGTCGGGACGGGTGAACCGGTGCACCGCGTCCAGCGTCAGATGCCCGGCGGGGTCGACCCGGTCGACGGCCAGGTCCAGCACGCCGCCGCGGCCCACCGCCGGCAGCTGGTGGCGGTCACCGAGCAGCGCCAGATGCGCCCGGCACTCGTCGGCCACCGTCAGCACCGCGCGAGCGGTGTCCTGATCGAGCATCCCGGCCTCGTCCACGACCAGCAGATCGCCCGGCCGCAGCCGGGCGGCCGAATCCGGCCCGCGGTAGAGCCCGCCGGTGACCGGGTCGATCTGCCCGACGGCGAGCCGGGTCCAGCTGCCGTCGTCGTCCCAGCGCCAGCCGTGCTGGTGGGCCAGCCACGCCGCCGACCCCGCGGCGGCCCGCAGCTGTCCGGCGGCGACCTTGGCCGCCTTCAGCGTGGGGGTGACCACGGTCAGGCGCCGGTCCGACTGCTCGAGCAGCGCACCGGCGGCGGCCAGCGTGGTGGTCTTCCCGGCGCCGGCCGCGCCCTCCACTACGACCAGCCGCCGCTGCCCGGACAGGGCGGCGACGGCCGCGGCCTGCCCGGCGTCCAGCCGCACGGCGGCCTCGACCGACAGCGTCGGATCGACGTCAGCGACGTCGCGACCAACCGAGGCGGCGCGGGCGGCGAGGCGGGTGGTCAGCTCGGCCTCGGTGTCCAGCACCGGCCGGGAGGTCCAGGTCCGCAGGTGCTCGGGCAGCCCCGCCCGATCCAGCAGGGGTACGCATCGGGCGAGTGCGCGGGCGGTCAGGTCCTCGGCCAGCTCCCTCCGGACCGCCGGCTCGGTCACGATGCCTGCCCTGGCGATGAGCTGCTCGGCCTCGCCGCGGATGTCGGCGGGACTCCAGGCGGAGCGGGCGGCGGCCAGCCGGGCCAGCACTGTCTGGGCGGCCGCGTCCCGGTCCACTGCGCCAACCGGCGTCGGCCTCAAGGCGACGGCTCGGTAGGGGTGGCGGTAGCCGAGGCGGGACAGCTCGGCCCGCCAGCGTTCGTCGAGGTTCTGTCCCGGCTGCGGGGCGACCTTGTCCGGACGGTCGTCGGCCCAGGCGCGCGCGTCCCAGGCCCGGCGCAGCGCCGGGCCGGGACGCTCGCCGGGATGTGCGATGGCCCATTCCCGTTCATAGCGGTCCAGATTTCGCGCGATCTGCCCGGCCCGGGCACTCATGGGGCCCACGCATTCGGCGAGCTGCAGTATTTCTCCAGTACTGCTGAGGGTGTAGCCGTGCGCGGCCAGTGCGACTCGGAATTGCGGATCGCAGGCGACCGCGGCGTGACCGATGCCGTTTATTGCGGTGAGATAGTCGCGGACACCGACGGTGTGCAGGCCCCGCCATTTCCGGCGGCGAACACCCGGGCGTTGATCTGCAGGTGCAGATGCCGATGCGGATCGCCGGCGCGGGAGGTGTAGTGCCGGACCGTCACCGCCTCCAGCGTCTCCACCGGCACCTGGACCTGGCCGCCGCGCGGGCCGACGCGGGTGGTGGCGTGCTGGGCGAGCCAGGCGATGATCTGCTCGGCGGCCCGGTCCTGCGCGGCGTCGTAGGCGGCGGCGATGTCTGGGTGCAGCGCGGCGGCCAGCGACCACGACTTGGGGCCATTGACCACCACCTCGACGAACCGCACGGCCCGGTCATCGCTGCGCAGCTGCCCTCGGGGTGCGCCGGTCAGGATCCCGGCCGGCCACCCACGCCTCGTAGGCGTCGCCAGCCAGGGACGCCAGCTCCACGACCCGGCCCTCCGAGGCGGTGAAGCGGCGGGCAATGCCGGTGCCCTCGGCCAGGTAGTAGTCATCGGCCCGGCTACGACCGGCCTCGAGGTAGTGGCGGGCCGCCGCCGGCGCACCGGCATAGACCTTCATCCCGCCGTGCAATTACCAACGCCACCCAACAATGACCAATGAGTCACCCCAGAAACGGCGAAAGGCCCCGCAAAGCGGGGCCTGAGCTGCCTCGAAAGGTAGCATGCGTGCCGCTTCTTAGGGGGCCTCAAGAGCGGTCATGTGGGTCGTCGGCGACGATTAAGCGAGGCGCTGTGCTTCCCGTGATTTTGAGACGTTGATACTCGTTGAATGTCTGATCACGGAAGAAGCTTGCCTTGGCGATCTCGCCGCGACGCGGCCACAGCGTCCAGCAGGCCCACGCGGACTCTGCTCGGGCCGAGGCCACCGGGATCGGGAGTCGGCTGTGCCGGCAAGCGGGCCGGTGCGACGGCCAGGATCAGGCGCCCGTAGCGGCCCCTTCAGGGACACATGGGGCCACCGAGATCTGACTTCATTCGCCTTAGCCTCGGCGCGTGACCCGCTACAGATTCCTCGACGCGATGGGTGATGTCGTGGCCGAGCAAGAGTTCGCCGTGCACGCCCTGGCGCTGGCGTGGGCCGAGGATGACGCGGACGACGAGGACGTTCAGCGCGTGGAGTACCTCGGGCCGGACGGTGACTGGCGCTGGGCGGGGGCACTGAAAGGATGAGGTTGCGCGCTGGCGAGGGCAGGCCACGGGATCGGCAGCGCTGGGCGAGCGCAGGTCCGCTGCGGTGAGCCGCCTCCCTGGGAAACTGCTCTGTCCCCGAGCGGCCCTTCTGGGCGAGGGGCCACGGGGAGACATCACGTTCACGCGGAAGCTCGGGAGCCGCGCTCTGAGCGAGCTGGCACATCACTCCTCCGCAGCCCTCAGGAGCGCCTCGCCGCCGGGGAGTGCAGGTCGGCCAGAACAAGGCCTTTGCGCTCCGGGACGGCATCTTGGCACCATCGGATCGTGCGATCGATGACCGAGGGGGAGATCCGACGTTCCTTCGTGAACTGCTCCCGCGGCGAGAGCCAGGGGATGCACCTCCCAGCCGGGTTCGCCGGCCTCGACTGGGACAGCATCGCGGTGCTCGGCTGGCGCGACCCGAAGGCGCCGCTGCGCGGCTACCTCGTGCTTGAGCGCGACGGTGGGCCGCTCGGCATCGCGCTGCGCGCGGCCGACACCAGGATGTCCGGGCGCACCGCGGCCATGTGCCTCCTGTGCGAGACCGCGCTGTCCGGTGACGCGGTCTCGCTGTTCACCGCCCGGCGCGCGGGCGAGGCCGGCCGCAACGGCAACACCGTCGGCACCTACATCTGCGCCGACCTCGGTTGCGCCGAGCGGGCGCGCACGGAGATCCCGCCGTGGCTACGTGAACGGGACGCCGACGTCGTGGGCGAGGAGAGGGTGGCCGATCTGCGCCGACGGGCGCACGCTTTCGCCGACGCCGTCCTGGGCGCCGCCTGACCGGGGCGCGGGAAACAGCAACGAAGCCCGTCTACGCCATTGGACTGGCATTCACCAGCGGTAACGCCGTTTCCTTCATTGCACCGACCGCCTCGATGGCCGGGTGCCCCCGACTCCGGGCCGCTCGCGTTCACACGCAGTCACCGCGGCCGCCGAACCCTGAACGGGTGTGCGCGCAGGCTGGACATCGCCGCCGCCGGGCACGTAGGCACCAGCGCACACCGTTTCCTACGCAGGCACCCGGTTGCCCCCGCGAAGCGGCATGAGCCCAGAAGGCGCTCCCTGAGTCGCTCTGAGCGGCCCCTTAGGGACGCTTCTGCATCCGCCAGAACAGGATGAGAACTGCTCCCGCACCGGCGATCACGGCCCCCACTGCGGCCTTCACCTCCTCGGACCATCCGGCAAGCCAGACGACGACCAGGGCGACAGCCACCGCCCAGACGACTATGAGCGCACCAGTGACGACTGCCCATGCCGTTTTCGCGCCCACGCCAGAAGGCTGTTGCATCCGAGTCGGCTCCTCAACTTCGAGCGAGTGGTTCACCCAATCGAGCAGTTTGCCGCCAGCGGTAGCCCAAAAGCCGCCTTCTGGGCGACTTGGCCAACCGGGACGTACGCCCGCCATGGCGCTGCCGGCAAGCAGGCGGGTGGCGTCGCCTCGCGGTTCAGACGATCAGCCAGCCCAGCCGGCGAGGAACCCGGCGATCTGGTGGGAGGCGTGTCTTTCGAGGGCGTCGCCGTTGACGTCGTAGCTGGCAACGGTGGTCTCTGGGCGGCTGTGCCGCAGCAGGTGCTGGATGTCGCGCAGCGGGATGCCCTGGTTGAGCCCGACCGTGCCCACGGTGCGACGCAGGGCGTGTGGGCCGATGGGCCGGGCGATGCCGGCGGCGCGCGCGGTGGCGCTGACGTAGCGATGCACCGCGCGCCGGTCCAGGGCGGCGCCGGTGCGGGTGCGCAGCAGCGGCCCGCTGCTGC
>JAODNJ010000113.1 GCA_025465155.1 Frankiales bacterium | reverse complement strand
TGTTCCGTCACGCGAGTGCGCTGGGCGGCTGGGACGAAGTCCTGGCCGGCAGTATCGACGGCGAGCCGCCGCCACCGCTCCGGCAGAACTGAGGTGTTGCCGGGCTCGGACGCAAGCGGCACGGCCGGGTGCCGCGGGTCAGGCCGACGCTGGACGGCACGTGCTCCAACCGACTGGCGTCGGCGAACGGCCGCTGGGCGGCGGCCATCGCGGCCGCCGTTGCAGCGTCGACGTCGCCGGCGAAGGCCTCCTGGAATGCCGCGGGGGCGAGATAGAGGTCTGCGGCACGAAACCTGTGGCGTCCGCCCAGGCGCCGTGGACGATCGTCACGGACTTCGTCGGCCCACACCTGGACGACCGGCTGATCGTCCAGACCCCGTCCGGCAGACCCGTGGAACGCCACGGCACCCGATCGTCCTACGCCCATCAACTCGAGGCGTTCACAGGGCAGTCCGCGTGGGCGCCGCCTTGCCGATGGACGTCGACGACGCGGTGGGCCGCATGCGGTTGATCGATGCGTGCTACCTGGCCGCCGGATCGCGGCCCCGGCCACGAGCACGGACGACGGACCTGCCCGACGCGAAGTCGGCTGTGCGATTCGCCCAGCTCCGATTCGGAGGAGGAGCAGCAGTGCGCCGCGGCAGGACCCGCTCAGGGCGGTGGACCGCGCGGCGAACGAGCCCGGTGTCTCGGTGCGGGACGTGGTCGACGTGGGCAGGACGTCGTGACAGGGTCGCCGGACAGCGTTCCGATGGCGTTCGCCGGGAGGTTCCCGTGTGCCGTCGAGCCGGATCCGGCTGCTGCCGCCGGAGTGCTAGGCGAACGGATTCCCTCCCGTGGAGATCTCCTCGGCGAACTCGGCCAGGGCCGCCAGGTCGGGCGCCCCTCCCCCCGCGCGCACGGCGTCCGCGAGGGCTGACGCGACCTCCTGGGCGGGACGGCCGACGGAGTTGCGCGCGATCTCGTCGAGACGGGGACGCACTCGTTCGCTCAGCTGCTCGTCCCGGCGACGGCTGTGGGGTCTCAGGAGCCGCAGCAGCTCACGCTGCAGCTGCGCACCCGCCTCGTTCCTGGCTCCCATGGCATCCCCCTCCCGGTAAGAGTGGACAGGCTCGGCGGCGTGGCGGCAAGACCTCGCCACCGGCGTAGCGGCAGGACCCCCATGAGCAGTGGCCGACGCATCGGCGTCGCGGTGATCGGTTGCGGATGGATGGGGAGGGTGCACGCGCAGGCCTACGTCCGCGTCCGCCACCACTTCCCCGGCTGCGTCGCGGTGGCGCAGCAGAACAGCTACGGCTTCGAGATCCACGGGAGTTCCTCCCGTCGATCGCCGAGGGGCGGCACTCCGGGTCCGTGCTTGCCGATGCGGTCGCCTCCGCCGTGCTGCTGGACGCCCTGACGGAGTCCGTGGCCCATGGCCGGTGGGTGGAGCTCGCACACGTGTGATCCGGTGCCGGCGACAGCTGCCGTGACCCAACCGTGCCTCTCGACGGGAACGGCTTCCCTTGACGGCGCTTGTAACCCGTGTCACATTGCGCATGTCAGTTTGTCAGTACAAACCCCACTGAGCGCAGGGGCCCGCCGCACCCACGGGAGGCGGGACCTCTCGGGAGGGCGGCAAGGGTGACACACCGTGCAAGACGCGCCGCCCGCTCCCCGTCCTGCACGGTCCGCCGTCGGCGGGCGCGCCGAGGTGGGCCCGTTCCGGAGCAGGCGGTCCATCGGAGAACCCCTTCCCGGGAGCGCAGGTGCGGCAGGACGATGTCGCGGTCCTCGCGGCCAACTCGTCTCTCGTCCCCATCCCGACAACCCGCACCACCACCACCCCGCAGCCCCCGTCGTGGAGGCTCGCACGAGGAGAGGAAGGCTTGATGAGAAGAGTCCGCACGTCGCTGCAGATCGCGGTTGCGGTTGCCGCCGTCGCGATCGTGGTGACGGGGTGCAGCAGTAAGGGGGGCGCGCAGAACCAGACCAACGCGACCGGCAAGAACTACACCATCGCCATGGTCACCCACGAGGCCCCGGGCGACACCTTCTGGGACAAGATCCGCAACGGCGCGCAGCAGGCCGCCAAGGACCACAACGTCACGCTGAAGTACTCCAACGACCCGGACTCGGGCAAGCAGGCGACGCTGATCCAGAACGCGATCGACAGCAAGGTGGACGGTATCGCAACCACGCTTCCCGACCCCGTCGCCATCGGCCCGGCGGCTCAGTCGGCGATCAAGGCCGGGATTCCCGTGGTCGGTTTCAACGCGGGCAAGGACCAGTACCAGCAGTACGGCCTCTCGATGTACTTCGGCTCGGATGAGGACCTCGCCGGTCAGACCGTGGGCAAGAAGATCGTCCAGACGACGCCGAACAGCCACACCGTCTGCGTGATCCAGGAACAGGGCCAGGTGCAGCTCGAGGCCCGGTGTGCCGGTGTCAAGAAGACCGATCCCAACACCGAGAACCTCTTCGTCAACGGCCGTGACCTGCCCGCCGTCCAGCAGACCATCGGGGCCAAGCTGCAGCAGGACAAGTCCATCACCGACGTCGTGACCCTCGGTGGGGACATCGCGCTCGCCGCCCAGAAGTCCACCAAGGACGCGGCCAGCCAGGCCAAGATCGCGACCTTCGACCTGAACGCCGACGTCGCCCAGCAGATCCAGAGCGGGGGCATCGCCTTCTCGGTCGACCAGCAGCCCTACGTGCAGGGCTACATGGCCGTGACCTCGCTGTGGCTCAACCTGACCAACGGCAACGACATCGGCGGTGGCGGTCCGGTTCTCACCGGGCCCACCATCGTGGACCAGTCCAAGATCGCCAAGATCATCCCCTACACCAAGAACAACACCCGCTAGTCCGGCAGCTGGGGGAGCCGGGCCGGGCCCGGCTCCCCTTCCCACTACCCCCGTCTGGAGCCGGCCATGAGCTCTTCCGTGACGACGCAACCCTCCCCACAACCTCCACCCCAAGCCCCATCCGGAGCCCCCGAGGCTCCCGTCCGCCAGTCGCGGTCCTGGGTGGGCCGGACGCTGGCCCGTCCGGAGATCGGTGCGCTCGCCGCAGCGGTCGTGATCTTCTGCTTCTTCTACGCGGTGGCGCCCAGCTTCAGGTCCCTGCCCGCCGCGTCGACCTACCTCTACGCCAGCTCCACGATCGGCATCGTGGCCGTCGGTGTGGCCATCCTCATGATCGGCGGCGAGTTCGACCTCTCCGCGGG
>JAODNJ010000109.1 GCA_025465155.1 Frankiales bacterium | reverse complement strand
GCGGCAGGACGGTCGCGATGTAGTCCTGCGCCGCGGCGGTCGTCCCCACGTCCCGGCCGGCGCCCTCCGACAGGAACCAGCGGTGCTCGAGGATCTCGTGGAAGATCTCCGCCGCGTCCAGCCGGCTGCGCAGATGCGGCGGGATCGCCTCCATCACCGGCTGGTAGACCTCCCGCAGCCAGCGGGTGGCGGCGACGGCCGGCGGCACGCGGCGCTGCTCGACCTGCTCCAGCCAGCCGCGGAAGCTGGCGATGTCGGCCAGCAGCCGACGGGCCTGGTTCTCCCAGACGTCCAGGCCGGTGAGGGCCATGAGCTCGCGGCGGTGCCGGCCGGGCTCGGCCACGCGGGTGTGCAGCTTCAGCCGGCTCCCACCGCTGGGGTCGTCGATGAGCTCCACCTCGTCGACGTCGAAGCCGAGCTCGTTGAGCCGGCGGATCCGCTCCGCGATCCGCCAGCGTTGCTCGTCGCGCCGCAGAACCTCCTCGTCGTTGAGCTCGTGCCAGAGGTGGTCGTAGCGGAACACCAGCTCGTCGGCGACCTGGAGCGGCTCGATGTCCTCGGCCAGACAGTCCCCGGCCTCGAGGTCCATCAGTTCCGCCGCCACGCGCTCGTGGGCGAGCTCGAGGTCGTACTCCCGCTGGCCCCTGGTCAGCCGGTCGTGCAGCTCCGCCGTCTCGGCGTCGACGAGATACGCCGCGAGGGCGCCGGCGTCGAACCGGAACAGCGTGTTCGACAGCGAGCAGTCCCCCCACATGAAACCGGCGAGGTGCAGCCGGGCGAGCAGCTCCACCTGGGCGTCCATCAGCCGGTCGGTCATGTGCGCGCCGCGCGGGTTGGCGAACAGCGCCCGGAAGGAGGACGAGTAGTCGAGGAAGCGGGTGACGAGGATCGCGTCCAGATCGCCGGACCGCTCCACCACGACGCCGAGGACGTCGACGGCCGGCACACCGAGCTCCTTGAGCCGGCGCAGCAGCGAGTACTCCTTGCGCGCCAGGCGCTCGGGGATCTCCTTGAGCGCGAACACCTCGCCCCCCTCGGCCACGAACCGGACCACGTGGCGGGAGAGCCCGCGCTGCGAGATCTCGGTGAGCCGGTCGTCGCTCCACTCCTCCAGCGGCTGGTCCCACGGCAGGTCCAGGAGGCCGGCGGCGGCGTCGGCCGGAGGGCTGAACACGAAGTGCATGGGGGCCTCGGGGACGAGAGGGGTCGAAGTCGGGACGGCGCTCAGCGGACGAACGGCTCGACGATCCCCCTCCGCAACAGCCTGCGCGTGGTCTCCAGGCCCCACGGATCGAGCCCCCGGAGCCGGTCGCTGCTCGCCCGCAGGCCGCTGTACCCCTCGATGACGCGAGCCCAGTCCTCCCGCCGCTCCACGTGCGCACCGGCGATCAGGCAGTCCGCGTCGTTGACCCAGAACCGGCCGTGCATCCACGCCCTCGCGCGCGCGTTCGCGGCGGCGGCCCGCTGCGATGGCTGCGACAGGTCGCCGTCCACGGGCTCGACGTGGCGGGCGATGTCCGGGCCCACCCGCATGCCGTCGACCAGCCCCACGCTGGGCAGCTGGGGCGCCCCGCAGCCGAGCAGGTAGGCATCAGGGCCGATCGCCTCCCTGATCACCGAGAGGCCGTGCCGGTAGGCGTCCACGCCGGACACCGAGGCATCCGCGCGGCGCCCCTCCATGGCTCCCGCGAAGAGGAAATCGATCTTGAAGTAGTCGATCCCGGTGGCCGCCAGGCTCCCGAAGACCGTCCGCAGGTGCGCCTCGGCGGCCGGATTCGTGACGTCGAGGGCGGCGAGCGGCTGGTCCCAGCCCTCACCCGGGTCGGCTCCCCGGATGACCCAGTCCGGGTGCTCCCGCAGTGTTGCCGACCGTCCCCCGAGGAAGAAGGGCGCCACCCAGATCCCGGCCCGCCGACCGTGGCCGTGGATGCGCTCGACGATCGACGGCAGGGAGCGGAACCGGTCGGAGAGGGTCAGCCAGTCGCCGATCTCCGCCTGCCACCCGTCGTCGATCTGCACGACGTCCACGTCGAGCCCGAGGTCGTCGATGGCGGCCAGGTTCTCCTCGATGTCGGCCTGGGTGACCTTCGTGAAGTAGTGGTACCAGGAGCACCACACGGTGGGCGGCGGCACGAGCCGGGCCGGCCCGTGCACGGCCACGAACCGGTCGGCCCACCAGGCCAGGGCCTCCTGGAGGTCCAGGCCCTCCGGGGCGATGACGTCGTCGACGGCGGCCTCGGTCCCGTCGGCCGCCGCGCCGTCCGGGCAGGTGACGACGACCCTTCCGCCGGTGACGTCGGCGCGCAGCGACGGGACGGACCCGCCGGGCGATCGGGTGGCCACGACGTGCACGCCCGCGCCGGTGCCGGGGTCGACGGCGAGCAGGCCCTCCCCCCAGAACGCGTCCGCCGGGGCGACGCGCTCGGGCCGGTAGTTGCCGGCCCGGCGCGCCCTGCTGACCGGGCGGGCCGGCCGCTCACCCACCCGGTAGGCCGCCGTGGGGCTCCACGACTGCCAGCCGTGCTCGTAGACCCGGGCCCGCGCCGGAGCCACCTCGATCTCGACGTACAGGTCGCTCATGGCATCAGCGGGGTCAGGGCATCAGCGAGCGTCCGCCGGGTCAGCCCTTCACCGACCCCGCCGTCAGGCCGCGGACGAAGTACCGCTGCAGTGACAGGAACACGATGATCGGCAGGATCATCGTGAACAGGCCGCCCGCGGTCAGCAGCTGCCAGCCCTGGCCCTGCTGGCCCAGCAGCGAGACGAGGGCGACGGTCAGCGGCTGGTTCGGCCCGGGGCCGATGAAGATGAGCGCGTTGAGCAGGTCGTTCCAGACCCAGAGGAACTGGAAGATCGCGAAGGACGCCAGCGCCGGCGTGGACATCGGCACGATCAGCCGCCAGAAGGTCTGGAAGTGCGACGCACCGTCGATCTTCGCGGACTCGATGACCTCCTTGGGCAGCGTCGCCATGTAGTTCCGGATCAGGTACACGGCCAGCGACATGCCGAACCCGATGTGCGCCAGCCAGATCGCCAGGAACGTGCCGCTGATCCCCAGCTGTCCGTAGATCTTCAGCAGCGGGACCAGGGCCACCTGGGTGGGGACGACGAGGAGGGCGACGATGAGGATCAGCAGGATGTCGCGGCCCGGGAACGACATGAAGGTGAAGGCGTACGCGGCGAAGGCGGCGATGAGGATCGGGATGATGGTCGCCGGCACCGAGATGGCGAGGCTGTTGACGAACGCCTCGCCCATGCTGGCCTTCTGGAAGATGTCGCCGTAGTTCTGCAGCGTGAACTGGGTGATGTGCGACGGCGACAGGCTGGTCCACCAGCCCGAGTTGGTGGCGGCGTCCTGGTTGCGGAACGAGGTGACGGCCAGTCCGAACGTGGGGATGATCCAGAGCAGGCAGATGATCGCGAGGACGATCCGCACCCACACCGGCGACTTCGCGCCCGGGTCGTGCTTACGGCCGCGGCCGGCCTTGGCACCGACGTACGGGGTCTCCTCGCCGACATCGACGGGTGTGGCGACCGTTCCGCTGCTGGTCATCGCGCGACCTCCTCGGCTCGGAACTGGCGGACCTGGTACACCATCACCGGGATGATCACGATCATCAGCATGACGACGATCGCGGCCGCGTACCCGGCGTTGCTGTTCGTGAACAGCTGGTTGTAGAAGTCGACGGCGACGACGTTGGTGTTGAAGTTGCCGTTGGTCATCACGTACACGATGTCGAAGGTCTTCAGCACCCCGATGAGCACCGTGATGAAGACGGTGACGAGTGTCGTGCGGATCTGTGGGATGACGATCCGGAAGAAGATGGCCCCCTCGCTCGCCCCGTCGAGCCGGGCGGCCTCCAAGGTGTCGGTGGGCACGCCCTTGATCGCCGCCGAGAGCAGCACCATCGCGAAGCCGGCCTGGGCCCACAGCAGCATGACCATGAGCAGGAAGCTGTTCAGCCGGCCCGAGGACAGCTGCAGCCAGTTCA
This sequence comes from Frankiales bacterium, assembly GCA_025465155.1. Taxonomy (GTDB): domain Bacteria; phylum Actinomycetota; class Actinomycetes; order Mycobacteriales; family Geodermatophilaceae; genus Geodermatophilus. The sequence continues at coordinate 7,958 of JAODNJ010000109.1, read as the reverse complement.
CCGGGTTCCCACCGAAGCCCGTGACGATTCCGTTGAGCAGGCCGATCTGGTGCTGCGTCGGCGGGTTGGCCGCGTAGATGAACTTCCAGATGGCGCCGGCGCCGACGGCACCGATCGCCAGGGGCAGGAAGATCAGCGTCTTGGCGAACTTCTCACCGCTCGGCCGGAGCCGGTCGGCGAGGCTGGCGATCATGAGGCCGAGCACGATGGTGCCGGCCGGCACGACGATGATCCAGAGCAGCGTGTTGAACAGCGTGTTCTGGAACGCCGACGAGGTCAGCAGGTCGGAGTAGTTCTTGAAGCCGACGAACTGGGTGCTGGCCGCGTTGGCGAAGCTGTACACCAGCGTCTGGATCGTCGGGTAGATCAGGTAGAGAGCGATCGCCGCGAAAGCGGGGAGCAGGAACAGGTAGGGCTTGAGCCGCTCCTCCCAGCGAGAGGGCAGGATCTCGGCGAACTTGTTGAGCAGGTAGAAGAGGACGACCGCGCCGGCGACACCGCCGAGCACGGCCAGCAGCGCATTGACGATCTTGATCAGCACGACGATCTCCCTCGGGGCGGGGCCGGTGCGGGGTGCGATGGCCGGGCGCCACGGTGCGGCCGTGGCGCCCGGCGATCAGCGACGGATCACTTGGGCCAGCTGGCCTCGATCTTGTCGAGCGCGGTCTTGGCGTCCTCCTGACCGCTGATCCACGCGGTCATCTCCTTCCAGAAGGAGCCGGAGCCCACGGCGCCGGGCATCTGGTCGGAACCGTCGAAGACCCATTCGGTGGCCTGGTTCTGGATCTGCGCGAAGTTCTGCGACGTCTTGCTCGGATAGCTGTCGAGGGGGACGTCCTTGCGCGGGGCCAGGTACCAGGACGCCTTCTTCGCCATCGCGGTCTGGAACTCGCTGGAGGTGAGGTACTGCAGGACCTTCTTGGCGGAGTCGTTGTTGGCACTGAACAGCCCGGCCAGGTCGCCGCCACCGAGCACCGGCTTGGACTCCGCCGTCTTCCCCGGCATCGGGAAGACCCCGACGGTGTTGTCCAGGTCGGACAGCACGGCCTTGGGGAAGAAGCCGGCCTGGGTGAGGAAGTTGCCCTGGCGGTACATGAAGCAGCCGGGCGGGTTGTCGAACATCGGGTTGCCGGCGGTGCCGAAGTTGTTGCTGGCGACCGCGTTGCGGCCGCCGTTCACGTGACCGTTGGCCAGCACCAGCTGGTCGAGCTGGTTCAGCACCGAGAGGACGCGCGGGTCGTTGAACGGGATCTTGTGCTGGACCCACTGGTTGTAGACGTCGCTGCCGTTGTTGATGACCATGAGGTCCTCGACCCAGTCGGTGGCCGGCCATCCGGTCGCGGCGGCGGCCTCGATGCCGAAGCACCACGGCGTCCTACCCGTGCCCGCGATCGTGTTGGTGAGCTGTTGCAACTGGTCCATCGTCTGCGGACCCTGGGTGAGCCCGGCCGCCGTGGCGGCCTTCTTCGGGAAGTAGACGCCGTTCTTGACGTTGGCGCTGACCAGCACGGCGTACTGGGTGCCCGAGTCGTTCTGCCCGGCCTTCAGGGCACCGGGGAGCATGTTCGACTGAAGGTCGCTCATGGTGAGGACCGACGACAGGTCGGCCAGCTTGCCGGTCGCGGAGATGGTCCGCATGATGCCCGGCTGGGGGAAGATCGCGATGTCCGGCAGCTGGTTGGCCGCCACCTTGGTGTTGATCAGGTTGTTGAAGTCCGCCGTCGGCGCGAAGTTGATCGTGATGTTGTTCTTCTGAGCCCACGGCTTCACCACCGCCTGGAAGTCGTCGGACTGGTTGCCGGTGAAGCCGTACATCATCGTGATGGTGTTTCCGGTGTTGCTCGAACCACCCCCGCCGCCGGAACTCAGGCACCCGGCGGTGAGGGCAGCGGCGGCGCCGAGCACGGCGGCCGCCTTGACTGTCGGTCTGATGCGCATGTGCACTCCTTTGGACACTGCTCGGTCGACCGTGACTCCCTCTGCGGAGTCACGGCCCAGCTCAGATCCGGACGTCGGGCGGAACAGGGGACGTCGTCGGCGTCCCGGCGGGGCTGGTCGTTCACCTCCCCACGGCGTCTACGAGGCCGGGACGGGGGGGCCCACGCGCTCGCCGGACACGCGGCGACCGGTCTCGGTGGAGAACACGTGGGCGTCCTCCGCGGCGATCTGGAGGTGGATCGTCTCGCCCTTCATGGGCGTCCTGCGGGCGTCGACCCGGATGGTCACCAGCTTGCCGTCGTCGGCGCCGGCCTCCCGGTTGGTGTGCAGGGTGCCGTAGGCGTACGCGTCGGACCCGAGTTCCTCGACCACCACGACCTCGAAGGGGAACCCCTCGCCCTCGTTCACGACCCGGACCGACTCCGGACGGAACCCGACGGTGGCCGTGCGGGCGTTCTCCGCGCCCAGGGTCGACATGACCGCCCGGGGCAACGGGAAGGACCGCCCGCCGAGGACCGCGCCGTCCTGATCGAGGTCGACGTCGATCAGGTTCATCGCCGGGGACCCGATGAACCCGGCGACGAAGACGTTGTCGGGCCGGTCGTAGAGGTTGCGCGGGGTGTCGACCTGCTGCAGGTAGCCGTCCTTGAGCACCGCGACGCGGTCGCCCATGGTCATGGCCTCGACCTGGTCGTGGGTCACGTACACGGTGGTGGTGCCGAGGCGCCGCTGCAGCGCCGCGATCTCGGTTCGCGTCTGCACGCGCAGCTTTGCGTCGAGGTTCGACAGCGGCTCGTCCATGAGGAACGCCTGCGGGCTGCGGACGATCGCCCGGCCCATCGCGACCCGCTGCCGCTGACCGCCGGAGAGCGCCTTGGGCTTGCGCTCCAGGTACTCGGTCAGGTCGAGGATCCGGGCGGCGTCCTCGACGCGGGTGCGGATCTCGTCCTTCTTCATCCCCGCGATCTTGAGCGCGAAGCCCATGTTGTCCGCGACCGACATGTGCGGGTAGAGCGCGTAGTTCTGGAACACCATCGCGATGTCCCGATCCTTGGGCGGCAGGTGCGTGACGTCCTTCTCGCCGATCCGGATGGTGCCGTCGGTGACCGCCTCCAGCCCGGCGATCGCCCGCAACGAGGTGGATTTCCCGCAGCCGGAGGGACCGACCAGGACGAGGAACTCCCCGTCGGCGATCTCGAGGTCCAGCGCGTTGACCGACGGCCGCTCGGCGCCCGGGTACTGCACGGTCGCGTGGTCGTAGCTGATCGAGGCCATGAGGAACGCCCTCTCCGTTCGTTGACGTCGCCCGATGCAGCGGGCACAGTCCCTGCCGCATCGACCGGCCGCCGCCCGGCTCCCGGTGGATCGGGGGAACACTGGCACGGAGTTGTGATGTCCGCCACACAGAGGGGGCATGAGCCGCCCATCCGTTATCGAGCGGAGACACGACGCCGTCCCGCGACGGTCATCGGCCGGCCCTCATCCCGGGTCAGTCGGCCCCGGATGCGGCGCCGGTCTCCCCTCGCCAGCCGGCGAGCCGGCCCGCGCGGCTCACCGCCCGGAGCCGGCGCTCGGCCTCCGGACGGGAACGGCGGGCCGACACCAGCAGCGCCTGGTCCCCCCGCCGGAGCTGGGTGTTCTGATCCGGCACGAAGGAGTGACCGTCGCGGACGATCAGCACCACAGCGGCGTCCTGTGGAAGCCGCAGTTCCGGCAGGTAGACGCCGTGCAGCCGCGAGCGCTCGGGGACGGTCATCTGCAGCAGATCGGCGTCGAGTTCCTCCAGCGGTGCCGACTCGACCTGCACCTCCCGCGGCGCGACCGGGGTGGCGATCCCCAGCCGGCGGGCGACCCAGGGCAGCGACCAGCCCTGCAGCAGGGTGAAGACGACGACGAGGACGAACACGGTGTCGAAGACGGCGGCCGCGCCGGGCACCCGCGCGGTCAGGGGAAAGGTGGCGAGCACGATCGGGACGGCGCCGCGCAACCCCGCCCAGGCGATGAAGGCCTGCTGCGACCACGGCATGCGGAACCAGAGCAGGCTCGCCACCACCGACAGTGGCCGGGCCACCAGCAGCAGCACTCCCCCGATGAGCAGCGCCGGGACGAGCGCCGCGGGCAGCCGCGCCGGTGAGACCAGCAGGCCGAGCAGGACGAACAGGCCGATCTGGGCCAGCGTCGCCATGCCTTCCGCGAAGCCCACGGTGGCCGACCGGTGCGGGAGCGTGGCGTTGCCCAGCACCAGCCCGCAGAGGTAGACCGCCACGAAGCCGGAGGTGTGCGCGAGCGAGGCCGCGGCGAACGCCAGCACGCACAGCGCGAGAGTCGCCAGCGGGTAGAACCCGGCAAGGGGCAGTGCCGACCGGCGCAGCAGCCGCGCGCCGCCGGCGCCGATCGCCACCCCGACGACCGCCCCACCGGCCAGCTCTCCCACGACCAGGAGCGCGGTCAGCCACCACGGGTCCGCGGGCCCCCCCGTCAGCCGCTCGGCGAGGACGACGACCAGGAGCACGACCGGCGCGTCGTTCAGGCCGCTCTCCACCTCCAGGGCGGCGGCCATGCGCCGCGGCAGCGGCAGCCGGCGCAGGGTGGCGAACACCGCCGCGGCGTCGGTGGAGCTGACCACGGCGCCGAGCAGGAGGGCCTGCCCCCAGCCGAGATGGAGGAGCGGCAGCGCGATGGCCGCGGTCACCGTCACGCTGACGACGACGCCGACGGTGGACAGTGCCAGCCCCGCGCCCAGCGCCCTCCGCACGTCGTCCCACCGCGTGGTGAGCCCACCCTCGGCGAGGATCACCACGAGGGCGGCCACGCCGAGGGTGCGGGTGAGCGAGAAGTCCCCGAAGCGGATGCCCAGGCCGCTCTCGCCCAGGGCGATGCCCAGCGCCAGGTAGAGAAGCAGGCTGGGCAGCCCCAGGCGGTCGGCCACCCGCAGCGCCACGGCGGCCACCAGCACGACCAGGGCGCCCACGGCGAGCGCGACGGTGACCGTGGTGCTCACCGCCGCCCCCCATCCACGCCGGCAGTCTCCCGTACCGGCGTGTCCGGCCGGTTGCCGAAGTCGGTTGTCGGCTCGGGGATGATGGAGGCGTGAGCGATCCCGAGCGCCCCGGGTCCCGGCGGCGGAGCCCCTTCACCGCACTCCCCCCGCAGGTCGACCTGCCGGCCCTGGAGCGCGAGATCCTGCAGCGTTGGGAGGCCGACAAGGTCTTCGCCCGCTCGCTCGAGGCCTCCGCCGGCCGCCCGCAGTGGACCTTCTACGAGGGGCCGCCGACCGCCAACGGCCGGCCGGGCACCCACCACATCGAGGCGCGGGCGTTCAAGGACGTCTTCCCCCGGTTCAAGACGATGCAGGGCTGGCACGTCCCCCGCCGCGCCGGCTGGGACTGTCACGGGCTGCCGGTGGAGATCGCCGTCGAGCAGGAACTCGGCTTCGCGGGGAAGCCGGACATCGAGCGGTACGGGATCGCGGAGTTCAACGAGCGCTGCCGCGACTCCGTCGTGCGGCACGTCGACGCGTTCTCCGAGCTCACCCGCCGGATGGGCTACTGGGTCGACATGTCCACCGCCTACTGGACGATGGACCCCACCTACATCGAGAGCGTGTGGTGGTCGCTGAAGCAGGTCTTCGAGAAGGGCCTGCTGGTCGAGGACCACCGCGTCGCGCCGTACTGCCCGCGCTGCGGCACCGGTCTCTCCGACCACGAGGTTGCCCAGGGCTACGAGTCGATCACCGACCCCTCGGTCTACGTCTCGCTGCCGGTCACCAGCGGTGAGTGGGCCGGCAAGGCCGACCTGCTGATCTGGACGACGACGCCGTGGACGCTGCCGTCCAACACCGCCGTCGCCGTCCATCCGGACGTCACCTACCTCGTGGTCCGCACCGAGCGGGACGGTCGGGAGCGCACCGTCGTCGTCGCCGAGCCGCTGGTCGACGCCGTCCTCGGCGGCTCCGCGGACGACGTGCCGCGCGAGGTGCTCGCCCGCACCACCGGCCGCGACTGGGAGTACGTGCACTACCAGAGGCCGTTCGAGCTCGTGGAGTTCCCCGAGGGAGACGCGCACTTCGTCGTCCTCGCCGACTACGTGACCACCGAGGACGGCACCGGGCTGGTCCACCAGTCCCCGGCGTTCGGCGCCGACGACCTCGCGGTCTGCAGGGCCTACGGCCTGCCGGTGGTCAACCCGATCGATCCGAGCGGCCACTTCCTCTCCGACATCGCGCTGGTCGGGGGGCACTTCTTCAAGGCCGCCGATCCGGCCCTGGTCGAGGACCTCCAGCGCCGCGGGGTGCTGTGGCGCGAGCAGCGCTACCAGCACAGCTATCCGCACTGCTGGCGCTGCCACACGCCGCTCATGTACTACGCGCAGCCGTCCTGGTACATCCGCACGAGCTCGATCAAGGACCAGCTGCTCGCCGAGAACGAGAAGACCCACTGGCACCCCGAGACCATCCAGTGGGGCCGGTACGGCGACTGGCTGCGCAACAACGTCGACTGGGCGCTGTCCCGCGACCGGTACTGGGGCACTCCCCTGCCGATCTGGCGCAACGACGCCGATCCGCAGCGCATGGTGGTCGTCGGTTCCCTCGCCGAGCTCTCCGAGCTGACCGGCCGCGACCTCTCCGGCCTCGACCCGCACCGGCCCTTCATCGACGACGTGACCTTCACCCGCCCCGGCGAGGAGGGCACCTACCGTCGGGTCCCCCAGGTGATCGACGCCTGGTACGACTCCGGCTCGATGCCGTTCGCGCAGTGGGGCGCGCCGCACCGCAACACCGACGCCTTCGAGGCGGCCTACCCGGCGCAGTTCATCTGCGAGGCGATCGACCAGACCCGCGGCTGGTTCTACTCGCTCATGGCGGTCGGCACCGCGGTCTTCGGCCGCAGCTCCTACGAGAACGTGCTCTGCCTCGGCCACATCCTCGCCGAGGACGGCCGGAAGATGAGCAAGCACCTGGGCAACATCCTCGAGCCCATCCCGCTGATGGACCGGCACGGCGCCGACGCCGTCCGCTGGTTCATGCTCGCCGGGGGCTCGCCCTGGTCGGCGCGCCGGGTGGGGCACGAGACGCTGTCCGAGGTGGTCCGCAAGGTGCTGCTCACCTACTGGAACACCGCGAGCTTCTTCACCCTCTACGCCGAGACGAACGGATGGGACCCGGCCCGCGCACCGGCGCCGGCCCCCGCCGACCGGCCCCTGCTCGACCGCTGGGCGCTGGCCGAGCTGGCCGAGGTCACCGCGGGCGTGACCGCCGCGCTGGAGGACTTCGACACCCAGGGCGCCGGCCGGCTGCTCGCGCAGTTCGTCGACGACCTGTCCAACTGGTACGTCCGTCGCTCCCGCCGGCGGTTCTGGGACGGCGACCCGGCCGCCCTGGCCACGCTGCACGAGGTGCTCGACGTCCTCACCCGGCTGATGGCCCCGTTCACACCGTTCGTCACCGACGAGGTCTGGGCCCGCGCCGTCGTCCCGGCGCTGACCGGCCGCGACGGGGAGGCGCCCCCCGACTCGGTGCACCTGGCCGGCTGGCCGGAGGTGGACACCGGGGCCCGGGACGTGCAACTGGTCGAGCAGGTCGCCCTCGTCCGGCGGCTGGTCGAGCTGGGCCGCTCGGCCCGCACGTCCGCCAAGGCGCGCACCCGCCAGCCGCTGGCCCGTGCGCTGGTGGCCGCCCCGGGCTGGGAGCAGCTGCCGCGCGACCTGGTCGCCGAGGTTGCCGACGAGCTCAACGTCGCCGGCCTGACCGAGATCGGCGCCGTCGGATCCGATCTCGTCGACGTCTCGGTGAAGGTGGACTTCCGCGCCGTCGGCCGCCGGCTCGGCAAGCAGGTGCAGGCCGTCGCGAGGGCCGTCGCGGCGGCCGACCCGGCCGAGCTCACCGCGGCCTACCGGGCCGGTACCGCGACCGTCGAGGTCGACGGCGCGCGGGTGCCGCTGGAGGACGGCGACCTGATCGTCACCGAGACCCCGCGGGAGGGCTGGACCGTGGCCAGCGGCGGCGGCCTCACCGTCGCGCT
>JAODNJ010000583.1 GCA_025465155.1 Frankiales bacterium | reverse complement strand
AGATCCGGAAGAACTTGGACGTCGTCGGGGCGCGGCGCCGCGGTTCCCGCCCGTGACCGCACTCGAGACGTCCCACGACCTGGTCATTACGCCGGCGCCCGACGTCAGCTCACCGAGCACCGCCGGAGGCCGGCGCCGCAGCCCCGTACGACTTTCACTACTGGACCGTTACTGGGCAACGCCACCGAGTTGAAGCGCAGCTGGGCCCGCCGGGGCACCACCTGTCGAGTCATCTGTCCTCGGGCGCGGTCGTGCGCGGGCTTGGGCCTGGCGTCGTCGGCGCCACCAGGACCAGTCGGCGGCGTGGTCGGGGTCGGGCCTCTGGGCTGCGGATGAGGGTGTGGAGCAGCCGTCGGAGTTCGGGCACGGTCAGCGCGATGAGCTGGCCGGTTCCGGCTGCGGACCCCCTTTTTCCGCGGTGGCGGGGGTGGCGGAGAGGTGGCCGTGGGCGAGCATCGCCAGGGTGATGTGCCGGTACCAGGCGGTGTAGTCACGCACCTGGTAGGAGGCCAGGCCGGCCTCGTTCTTGGCCGAGGCGAAGCACTCCTCGATGCGCCACCGGCCGCCGGCCACGGTGATGAGCTGCTCGAGGCCGGTGTCGGCCGGTCCGGCGCAGACGTAGGAGGCCAGCTCGGGTTCCTCGCCGGGGTCGGTGGGGATGGCGCGGCGGGCCAGCGCCCAGCGCGCCCAGCCGGGATCGAGGCCGGCCAGCAGCTCGACCCGCGCCCCTTCGACAGCTCAGCCGAACGCACCGCGGCCTTGCCCGCCTGGCCGCACACCTACAACCAGCACCGCAGCCACACCGCGCTCGGCGGGCACCCACCGATCAGCCGGATCATCAGCAACGGTGCTGGGCACTACAGCTAGCCTCATCCTGCGGACGGTCGGGGTGGTCCGGCTGCTCGGTCATGGGTCGTGCGTGTGTGTTGTTTCCGCAGGGTGGTGCGGGGCCCGGGCCACGTTCCACCTGCCGTTCGCTGAGCTCGCGCAGGACCTCGGCTGCCGCGGTTCCGAACGCAGCCCAGCCGAGCACCAGCAGCCAGGAAAGCGGGTCGAGCGGCGTGCAGCCGAAGAAGCGGCTGAGTCCTGGAGTCTGCACGACAGAGCCCAGAACGACCAACGAGCCGGCGGCGGTGGCGAGGACGAGCGGGCTGCGCCGGCCGGCCCAGGCGGTCTGTCCGAGTTGGGTGGCGATCAGCGCGGCCAGGCCCATCGTGCTGGCCCGCTCCCGCCGCCCGGTCACCCGGCCCACGGTCCAGGCGCCGGTGGCACCGACGGCCGTCGCCGCGCCGCGGACCAGCACCATCCGCCGCAGCGGGCGCGTGAAGTCGCGGTGGGGACCGGCTCGCAGGACCGCCTCGAGGGGATTGCCCGCGAGCGGGCCCTCGGCCGCCTCGGGCGTCCCCGCCCGCGGGGCGGCGACGGCGACGGCCAGCGCGGGGAACATATCGGTGAGCAGGTTGACCAGCAGCAGTTGGCGGGTGCCCAGCGGCGCCCGCCCGCCGAAGGCGGTGCCGAGCACGGTAAACATCACCTCACCGGCGTTGCCCCCGACGAGCACGGAGACGGCGTCCCGAACCCGGGACCACATCGCCCGGCCCTCTGCGATCGCATCGACCATGCGGGTCAGGTCTCGGTCGGTGAGCACGAGGTCGGCCGCGGTCCGCGCGGCCGGCGACTCCGCCCCGGAGACGCCGACACCGACGTCGGCCAGCCGGATGGCCGCGGCATCGTTGACGCCGTCCCCGGTCATCGCCAGCGTCGCGCCCGCCCGGCGCAGCGCGGCGACCAGGGAGACCTTCTGCTCCGGGGAGAGCCGGGCGAACACCGTCGCCTCCGCCACCATCCGGGTTCGCTCCGCATCGGAGGCCCGCGCGAGTTGACTACCCGTCACCACGCGGTCGGCGCTCGGGATCCCCGCCTGTGCGGCGATCGCGCCGGCGGTCTCCGGGTGGTCACCGGTGGCCACGAGCACCCGGACACCGGCCGCCCGCAGCTGCTCAATGACCGCCACCGATGAGGACCGGAGCTTGTCGGCCAGCCCGACCAGTCCGCGCAGGGTCAGATCCCTGGCCGCGTCCTCAAGGTCGTCGGGCTGGCCGTCGATCTCCCGGTCGGCGACGGCGAGAACGCGCAGCCCGTCGCGGGCGAGGGCCTGCACCCGGTCCCGCACGTCCCCGGCGGCGGCACAGCGCCGCAGCACGACCTCAGGTGCCCCCTTCACCACCACCCGGCCGTCGCGCAGCGTCGCGGAAAACCCGCGGCCGGAGGCGAACGGCAGGCCCGCCTCCGCCTCGCCGTCGGCGGCGATGTCCCGCTCCCTCGCGGCCTCGACGATGGCGCGGTCGGTCTCGTGCGCCTGGTCGTCACCGTCGCCGACGGCCCCGGCGGCCAACCGCAGCAGGCCGTGCTCGTCCAGCCCGTCGGCTACCGGTTCAAGCCGGGCGACACGCAGCCGGTTCTCCGTCAGCGTGCCGGTCTTGTCGAAGCAGACGGTGTCGACGCGACCGAGCGCCTCCAGTATCCGCGCGCTGCGCACGACGGCCCCGTGGCGTGACAGGCGCTGGGCCGCCGCCTGCTGTGCGACCGTCGCGACGAGCGGCAGACCCTCGGGCACCGCGGCGACCGCGACCGCGACGCCGTCTCGCACCGCCTCCCGCAGGGGACGGCGCCACAGCACACCTAGCGCGGCCACGGCGGCGCCGCCGGCCAGCGTCCAGGGCAGGACCTCGCGGGTGAGCTCGCCGAGCCGGGTCTGAATTCCCGCGGGCGGTGCGGCGGCGGCCGCCGCCCGGACGGCCCGCCCCGCCTGGGTCGCGGCGCCGACCGCCACGACGAGGGCGCGGCCGCGCCCGGCGACGACCGTGGTGCCGTCGAAGAGCATGCCGGTGCGGTCGGCGACGTCCGCGCCGGGCGTCGCGGCCACCGACTTGGCCACCGAGACCGACTCGCCGGTCAGGTTGGACTCGTCGACCTCCAGGTCCGCCGCCTCCAGCAGGCGGGCGTCGGCGGCCACGACGTCCCCGGCCTCCACGAGCACCAGATCGCCGACCCGCAGCCTGCTGCCGGGCACGTCCTCGCGCCCGCCGTCGATCGCGCGGTGCGCCGGCACGTCCTGCTCGAGCAGCAGCGACTCCAGCGCGGTCTCCGCCCGCAGCCGCTGCAGCCCGCTGACGAGCGCGTTGCCGATCGTGACGCTGCCGACGAGGACCGCGTCGGTGGCCTCGCCCAGGATCGCGGTCGCGGCCGCACCGGTGCCGAGCACCGGGGTGAGCGGATCGGCAAGCTCGGCGGCGACCGTACGGGCGAACCGCACGGGAACGCGCAGGGCCGGCTGCGCCGCGGTCCGGCGCACCGCCGCAGGCACCCGGCTGCGCTCCTCCTCGGAGTCCTGTGGCAGGTCGGCCAGCCGCCGGCGCACGTCGTCGAGGTCGAGCGCGTGCCAGGGGGTGTGCACGGTCGGCGGCGGCGCCGGGCGCCGGGCGACGCGCACCGCGGCCCAGGTGCCGGCGAGCAGGGTCACCATGGTCGCCGTCTTTCCGGGCGTCGTGGCCTTCCGCTGCCCGTGGGCGGCGCCGCCGACCGACGCCAGCAGGGCGCCGAGGACGTTGCCAGTGAGGGCACTCTCCACGGATCGCCGGCTCACCGACCGCGCCTGCACGCTGGCGGCGACGATGCGGCACGCATCGGCCAGACCCGGCCCGGTCACCAGGTCCGCGCCCCATGCAGATGCGCGACCGGGCCGGACCGGCGCCACCCCGACGTCGGCGGCAAGCAGCGCGGGACCGTCGACGGCGGAGACGACGAGGACGCCGCGGCCGTCGGCCTGCACGCGGCGGACCGTGTCGACGAGCGCCTCGTCCGCCGGCGCCACCTCGGTTGCCATCCCGGCGATCTCCCGGGTGCCGACGTGCGCGGTCAAGACCAGGCGGTGACCGGCCTCGCTGGCGGCGGTGAGCAACGCCTCGGCGTGCGGATCCAACTCGGGGGCGACGGTGACCACCCCGACCCGCCACCGGCCCTCGAGCACCGTGCGCACCTGTCCCCCGGGCGCATCCGGCGCCGGCCGTGGCGGCCCCAGCCGAACCTTCCCGCCGTTCCCCGCGGTGCAGGTGTCGGCGTCAGATTTGTCGCGGCCGAGCAGCCGCGTGGCGGCGGTCCACACGGCGGCGTCGACCCATCCGGGGGCCTCGGCTTTCGCGTCCAGGATCACCGCCGGCCCCGTGCACAGTGCGTCGCCGTCGACGACGACCGCATCGACCCGGTCGAGCCGGCGGTAGGCCGAGCCGTCCATGGGCAGGACGTTCCGCCGGCACATCAGGAGATCCAACGTCGCGGCGAAGGAGTCCCGGCCCTGCACCGCTGCCCGGGGGGTCAGCGCCTTGAGGAGGTCGGCGGAGCGGCCCGGACGCCGGGTCAGCGCGAGCAGGCCCACCGCGCCGGCCAGCTCGGCGGGGCCCAGCCGGAACCGGTAGGACTCGATCGGGCCCGGAGGCAGCGGGCAGGGTCGCTGCCCCGGCGGGGCGAGCGGTTCGGCCGGATCGTCCTCGGGCTCGGGGCCGCACAGCTCCGGCTCCCGGCGCCCCCACACCTGACGGCGGGCCCGCATCTCCAGCGCACGCTGCACGGCCGCCAACGCGTTGAGCGCGGGCACGGTCGGGCTCTGGGCCAGGGCGTGCAGCAACGCGCTCGTGCCGGCGAAGACCAGGTCGGTGCCGATGCGCCCGATCCGGTCGTCGAGCCGGGTCTTGATCCACTCCTGGGTGTCGAGGAGGGCCACGGCCAGAGTGACGTGCCGGCTAAGAGCCGGGACGGGAAGCCCCTTCCCCGCGACCGCGACGCCCACCGCGGCGGTGTCGACCGCGGCCGTGGCCAGCGCAGCCAGCACCGGCTCAAGGTCGGCCGGATGGTCCTCACGCATTGCGAAGACCGGCCGCGCACCGCGGGCCTGCTCGACCGCCGTCACCACACCCACGACGTCCTCGGCGCGGATGCGACGCTCGTCGATGGCGACGAGGACCCGGCCCACCACGTCGTTCACCGATGCCCACTCGACGCCGTCCAGCCGCTCGAGCTGCCGGCGCAACCCGTGCCGGGTCTCGGGCGCGTCTTCCCCATCCGGCGCGCACAGCTCGACGTGGACGTGGCCACCGCCGGCCCACACCCGCCGGGTCCGCCGCTCCAGCGGCGGCTCCACCATCCCCCGGGTCACCTCGACCATCCCCCGGGTCACCTCGGCAAGGGACCGCACCTGCATGTCCGGCAAGAGATCCCAACCGGTCACCAGCCTGCCCGCAGCCCGGGCGCCGAACACGGCGCTTCTCCTGGCCCGGTCCACGGGCCCGCTGACCATCTCGGCAGTGGCGTCGGCCGCGACCCGCACCGTCCGGGCGGTCAGCCGGGTCGACTCCCCCAGCAGCCCAGCCGCGAAGAAAGCAGGCGCGACCGCCAGCCCGGCCCCGGTCATCGCCAGCCGACCAACCGTACCCACGACGCTGCGGCTCGTGTCCTTCCGTCGGAGAAGAGCCATCAGCCCTCCCAAGGAGGTGTGCCCGGACGGTACGTCGACCGTCCAGCTGCCGCACCCCGTCCCGATGCGTTCCCTGCGCTCACCTTCTCTCTGCGCTGGAAGGCCGCGTGCGGGCTGCCGGTCGGGGCGGCGGCGCGAGCAGGGCGGAGCCGCGGGTCACCGCTGCGCTGCTTGGGCTCTGCGGATTCACGACTGCCCCGGTGCTGTGGGAGCTCGACGAATGCGGCGCGCTGCCGCGCGGGCTGGCCGGGTGGCAGCGCGCTGCACCCAGGGCGTGGCCCTCGTCGGCTCGGAGGACCGCGAGGGTCGTCGGCGAAGGATCGGGAGCTGGGTGTCAGGCATCCCGGTGCCGCCTGGGGATGGAGCGTCCTGGTGGCTGCGGTGGGGGCGTGCGCCGCGGGGTGCGTGTGATCGGCCGGGTCTGGGGCGATTTGGGGTGCAGTGTGATCGTTTCATCGTGGTGGAGGATCTCCAGCGGCTCACCGTCGAGGAGTTCGTAGCGGGTCTCCTCCGCTCCTATCCGGACTTCTAGCCGGCGGTCCCGGTAGAGCAGGCGGAAGGACATCCGGGTGATCCGTGACGGCAGTCGAGGATCGAAGGCGAGGGTGTCGGCGGTGTCGCGCAGGCCGCCGAAACCGGCGACGGCGACTAGCCAGGTGCCGGCGAGGGAGGCCAGGTGTAATCCGTCTCGGGTGTTGAACGCCAGGTCGCGCAGGTCGATGAAGGCGGTCTCGCCGAGGTAGTCGTAGGCGAGATCGGCATATCCGACCTCGGCGGCGACGACTCCTTGAATTGCTGCGGACAGGGAGGAGTCCCGGACGGTGATCCGCTCGTAGTAGTCGAAGTCGCGCGCCTTCTGCTCGGCGGTGAAGTAGTCGCCGCATTTGAACAGGGCGAGGACGAGGTCGGCCTGCTTGACGACCTGGCTGCTGTACAGCAGGTAGTACGGGTGGTGCAGCAACAGCGGGTAGTCATCCGCCGGCGTCGTCTGGAAGTCCCAGGCGCGGTAGCGGGTGAACGCCTCCGATTGAGCGGTGACGCCCAACTCGCGGTCGTATGGGATCTCCATACCGTCCGCGGCATCGCGCCAGCTGGCGATCTCCTCCTGATCAACCCCAAGGTTGTCGGCGCGGTGCGGATGGCGCACCGCCACGTCGGCAGCGGCGCGGAGGTTGCGGGCGGCCATCAGGTTGGTGTAAACGTTGTTGTCGACCAGCGCGGTGTACTCGTCGGGCCCGGTGACCCGATCGATGCGGAACCGTCCCTCGGCGTCGTGATGCCCCACCGAGCGCCACAGTCGCGCGGTGGCGACCAGGATTTCCAGGCCGGGGCCTTGTTCGAAGTCGGTGTCCTGCGTTGCGCGCAGATAGCGGTGCACGGCGTCGGCGATGTCGGCGTTGATGTGCAGCGCCGCGGTACCGGCCGGCCAGTAGCCGGAGCACTCCTGTCCGCGGATCGTTCGCCAGGGAAACGTGGCGCCACGCAAGCCGAGCTCACGGGCGCGCGTCTCGGCCAGGTCCATCGTGGAGTGACGCCACAGCAGCGCATGCTTGACCACGTCGGGCGCCAGGTAGGTGAGGGCGTGCAGCGTGTAGGTCTCGCTGTCCCAGAAGGTATGCCCGTCGTAGCCGCGACCGGTCAGCCCCTTGGCGGGGATCGCCCGCCCCTCGGCGCGGGCCCCGGCCTGAACGACGTGGAAGAGGGCGAACCGTACCGCCTGCTGCAGAGCCGGATCCCCGTCCAGCTCGATGTCGGCGCGGTCCCACACGTCATCGAGGTACTCCCGTTGTTCCGCCAGTAGCGACTCCCAGCCGGTCCTGGTCGCCGAGGCGAGCGCCCCGTCGACCTGGTCGCGCAGCGAGTGCAGCGAGCGTTGGCTGGACCAGCCGTAGGCCAGCATCTTCACGATGCGCAGCGTCTGTCCCGGCTCGAGTCCGGTGCTGACCGTGACGCGCGCGAGGTCGGGCTCGCTGTGGGCGGTGGTGACCGTCCCCTCTGGCCCGTCCACGTGATGGTCCATGCCGGCCGCCATCCGCAACCGGCTGCCCTGGGTCCGGTGGACCAGACCCCCGCGCAACCCGTCGTGGATGTGCTGCTCGGCCACCAGCGGCGCCCGCAACGCTGCGGCCACACGCGGATCCTCGTCGTTGTTCTCGTCAGGGTCGTGCTCGCCGACCGGCTCGTTCGCGACGAGCTCGGACTGCACCACGATGCGGGCTGCCTCACCCAGCGGCTCGACCTCGTAGCGGATGGCGGCCACCGAGCGCTGCACGAAGGAAACCAGGCGGGTCGAGCGGACGCGGACCCCCTGCCCGGTCGGCGACACCCATTCCACGTCGCGTCGCAGCACGCCGGCGCGCAGGTCCAGCACCCGTTCGTGGTGGCGCACAGTGCCATAGCGCAGGTCGAACGGCTCGTCGTCGACCAACAGCCGGATCAACTTGCCGTTCGTCACGTTGAGCATCGTCTGGCCGGCTTCGGGGTCGCCGTAGGCGGCCTCAGCGTGAGGAAGCGGCCGGATCTCGTAGAACCCGTTGAGGTAGGTGCCGGGGGCACCGGCGGGCTCGCCCTCGTCGAGGTTTCCGCGCAGCCCGATGTGGCCGTTGGACAGGGCCATGATCGACTCACTCTGCGCGAGCAGGTCCAGATGCAGCTCGCGTTCGGTCACCGCCCACGGCTCGACGCTGAAGATGTCCTGCCCGATCACCGCTGCTCCAGCAGGTCCGCGAGATCGCCGACGACGATGTCGGCGCCGTGCACACGCAGCGCCTCGGCCTGCCCCAACCGATCGACGCCGACGACGAACCCGAACCGGCCGGCTCGCCCGGCCTCCACACCGGCCAGCGCATCCTCGAACACCGCCGCCCGCGCCGGATCCGTGCCGACACAGCGCGCACCGGCGAGAAAGGTCTCCGGCGCCGGTTTTCCTTTCAGGCCCTCCACCCCGATCGTGATTCCGTCGATCCACCCTTCGACCAGCTCGATGAGCCCGCTCACCTCCAAGACCTGACGGGTATTCGCGCTGGAGGAGACCACCGCGCGCCGCAGGCCCGCGTCACGCGCGGCCTCAAGATATCGGCGGGACCCCTCGAATACCGCGACACCGTCCTCGTCGGTGCGACGCAGCAGTGCCTGGTTCTTGCGGTTCGCCAGCCCGTTCACCGTCTCGGCGTCCGGCGGATCCGTATATCCCTGCCCTCGGGTAGATGGATACCCCTGCTCACCAAGAAGTCGCGGGCGCCGTCGGCGCGCGGTTTTCCGTCCACATATACCGAATAATCGACCCGAGCGTCGAACGCGACGAATTCCTCGCCGACCCGCTCGGCGCGCCGACGCAGATACTCGTCGAACATCTCCGTCCACGCCGCGTTATGCGCCGCGGCGGTGTCTGTCAGGACCCCGTCGAGGTCGAACAGGCACGCAACGACGCCTTCCGGAAGCCCCAGCAATGCGCCCACCGCCTCCCACGGGAGTGCCGGGATCCTAGCCCGGATCTTGCATAGCCCGGCCACGTGAGCTGCACAGAGAGTTCTGGACCGCCGAGGTCGGTGTGAGCCGCCGCCAGCGACGCCGCGATGTTCACCACAGCGCTCATCGGCAACGTGCCTCTCGACGCCGGTCGCCAGCGCCTGGCCTTCCCGGGGACCCGGGCTGCCTGCGGTACGGCGGCGCCCAAAGCGGGCGGCACGCCGTAGCGTCGCCCTCGCCGGCACCGGCCTTTCCCTTCGGCGCAGTGACCCGGCCCGGCGGCCGCCTCGCGAGATCGACCGGTCGGCCGCCGTCCTCCCGCGCGGCTACCCCACTGACGATGGACGGGGGCGTCCTGTCACGGTGCGCCCGGAGTGGCCGCGGCGGGAATGAAGGGAGATCGGTCGGAGAATCGCGCATCACGGCCCGACCCACACCCGTTTCCACGACAACCGCGCCGGGACCGCACCGCCCCCGGGGGGCGACACGGCTCCCGGTGACGATCTGGTCAACGCCAAGTGGACCGCGGTGAGGTCGATGTCCGGGACGGTCTGCGGTTGCTGGCCTCGCTGGACTGCTCGTCCGGACTTCGGGACCAGCTTCGAGCTGGAGCTGCGCCGCGCCGGCAATGCCGGCTTGGTCGCCGGCAGTTTCACCGCGCGGGCGCTACCGCGAGGCGGCCTTCCTGCCCGGGGCAGATCCATGCGGACGACAGTTGCGCGGTCCGGGCAGCGCTCAGCGCACCTGCCCCGATCGGTCAGTTGCCGGTGCGGTTGCGGTAGCGCGCGGCGCGCTTGGCGGCGGCACTCCGCTTCCGCTCGCCATCCTTCCGCTGGCGCAGCAGGCTTGCTCCGTCACGAGCAGCCTGGGCCGTACCGGTGAGGTAGCCGGCCTTCACGACCCGGTTCTCGGTGATCTCGTTCATGCAGGGCGTTCGTGCGGTCGCCGGGTCGGTTCCGTGTGGGCCGGCTCACCCCGGGACGCGCCCGAGCAACATCCTCGAGGGGAAGGAGACCCTCATGCCCAGAACGGGCAAGTCGTCGTCGGGCACCAGCCCGGCAAGCGCTACCACTTCACCCTGCGCGCCTCGAACGGACAGGTCATCGCGACCAGCGCGCGCTGCGAGAGCCACCGCGCCTACCTGGAGTGGATCGAGAGCGTCCGGCGGAACGCCGGCGACGCCGAGCTCGAGGACGCCTCCGGGGCCAAGACCGGGGTAGTGGGGGCAGACCGGACGCCGGCCGGCTGGGTTCCGTGGTCGGTCACCTGCGGGGCGCCGGCCTGCTGGTCGCCGAACCCGGCCTGCTGGTCGCCGTCGTCGCCGCCGGCTCGTCGCCGAACCCCCACGTGGCATCCCGACGACACGACGTCCAGGAGCAGCGGTGGAGATTGGTCCCCGCGAGCCGGCGGGCGCCGGCGGCGCGCAGCAGCATCCCGGCCTGGGCATCAGTCACGTCGAGCCCCAGCCGCACCGCCCCGTGGCTGACCACCGGATCGGGCCGGCCCCGTGTCGGCGGGGCATGTCAGGCCTCTCGCAGCTCAAGGAAATCGTGGGGGACGCACCTGAGTCGGTTACCGCCGTCTCGGTGTGGGCATGAAGGTGCAGGGACTGAACGCCGTCGCGCAGTGCTGCAGGACGGAGGACCGATGACCCAGCCGGGCACCGGGGCCAGCCGCGCGGGCACGCCGCCGCCCGATCCGTCGAAGGCGTCGACCGGTCAGCTGGTGCTGTGGCGGAGGTGGCGATGAACAAGGGAGCGAAGATCGCCTACAAGCCGGTCGGCCTGCTGGGCGGCATCCTCGCCGGCGCCGCCTCGGGAGCGCTCTTCAAGCTGGTCTGGAAGCGGATCTCGAATGAAGAGGAGGCGCCGAAGGCCCTGGAGAGCGGGTACTCGATGCCCGAGGCGGTGCTCGCCGCGGCCCTCCAAGGAGCCATCTTCGCGGCCACGAAGGCGGCGATCGACCGGGCCGGCGCGCGTGGTTTCACAAAGCTCACGGGGAAGTGGCCGGGCGACTGACCGGCTCGCCCCGGAACTCCCCTCCAATCGACACACCCAAGGGCTTGCAGGTGTCGTAAGACCGACTTGGGGGCTGTAGTGCTGCGGGCAACGGCGGATCACCTGGACTGAACCCGAGCCTGTCGACGGAGGCTGGCGAGTTGCCCGCAGGGTCGGCTCAACAGCGCAGCGCGACAGTATGTGACCATTGCGCGACTTGGTGATCGATTGCCGAATGACGTCCAGCGACCAGTGGAGATCATGGCCGCGGGCTAG
Organism: Frankiales bacterium; assembly: GCA_025465155.1. Taxonomy (GTDB): domain Bacteria; phylum Actinomycetota; class Actinomycetes; order Mycobacteriales; family Geodermatophilaceae; genus Geodermatophilus. The sequence continues at coordinate 1,048 of JAODNJ010000583.1, read as the reverse complement.
CTCGTCCGCGCGGCGCTGCAGCAGCTCCGCCTCCGACGCCGACTCCGAGCGCCGGGCCCGCTGCTCAAGCAGCACAGCGGTCGCTTGGTGCAAGGCGATCGGGCGCAGCTGCTGGGCCAGCCGTGGGGCTTTCGGCAGATCCGCCTGCGCTGCGCAGGACCCGTCTGCGGGCGACGGCGAATGCGGTCCCGCCGACAGGCGCGACGGCTAACCCAGGTGGGACGCCGCCCGCGGCCGCAGACCGGCGAGGTAATCGGCGAGCACGGCGGCGAGCGTCAGCGGATCGGCCGTGCCGCGGCCCAGCCCGAGCTCGACGAGTGAGTCGAAGGCGTGCTGGGAGCGGGCGGTGGCGGCGATGGTGGCGTCGACGAAGCGGCTGGACTGGGCGCAGCGGGCCAGGACGGCGGTGTGCCGATGGTGGACGCCGAACAGCCGTCGCAGGGCGGCCCGGTGCGTCATGCCCGCCGCGGCACCGCGGAGCGCAGCCTCGCCGGCGGCGGCGCCGGAGAGCGCGGCGTAGAAGATGCCCTCGCCGGTGATCGGGTTGACCAGGCCGGCGGCGTCCCCGACGAGGAGCACCCGCCCGTCGGGCTGCCGAACCGCCTGGGTGGACAGCGGCAGCTGGTGCCCGCGCACGGTGGCCGGGTCCAAGTCGACGCCGGGCAGCTCGGCCAGCAGCCGCTCAAGCAGCTCGCGACGGCCGCCGGCCACCGGTGCCCGAACACGCCGAAGCCGACATTGGCCCCGCCGCGCAACGGAAACGACCACGCGTAGCCGGGGCAGTGCCGCGCCGAGACGGCGATCAGCAGGGCGTGCGGATCACCGAACGCAGTGCGGGCATAGCCGCGGACCGCGACGCCGACCGCCGCGGGCCGTGGCGCCGGCAGCCCGAGCTGACGGCGCACCACCCCGGTGGCCCCGTCGGCGCCGATGACCACCCTGGCCGCGACGTCGTCGTCAAGAACCACCCGATCCGCGCGCACAACCAGGCGGCGCACCCGGTGCTGGCGCAGCTGCGCCCCGGCCGCGGTGGCCGCGGCCACCAGCC
>JAODNJ010000100.1 GCA_025465155.1 Frankiales bacterium | reverse complement strand
GGCCGCGTCGTCCGAGGCGGTGATCATCCGGTACGCGATCGGCTCGACGTCGCCGGTCATCTGGCCGCTGAGCAGCAGCTGGGTGGCGATGAAGGCCTTCGCGACCGATTCGCTGGCGAAGGGGCGGCTGTCGTCGCCGGCTCCGGAGTAGGCGCCGGTGGCGAGGTCCAGGACGGCGACGCCGGTCCGGTAGCCGCCGGCCGTGGCGACCTGCGCCGCGGCCTGTGTCTCGGCCCCCACCGACGTCCCGATGGCCGCCGACGCGGGATCCGCGGCGGGCAGCTGGAGGCACGCCGACACCGCGGCGCACAGCACGGCCAGCGCCGTGACCCTGGCGGCGGCACGAGCGGGAGCACGAGCGACACCCGAAGGGCGCCGTCCGCGCCTCCTCGGCGGTCGCAGCACGTCAGCTCTCCTCGTGGACCCGGTGCGTCGGGGGTCGACGAACGGAACGGGTGCCTGGAGAGGCATCGACGCGGGGCCGGGCCCGGCTGACCGTGGGCGCGCCGGGGTCCCCCTAAGGGGTGAGCAGGCCTGTCGGGGCCAGCGGCGGCTCGGGGCGGGTCAACTACCGGCTGCCGCCGCGGCACTGCTCGAGGTACGCGGACAGGAAGGCACGGCCCGCGGCGCCGCGCAGCGCCTCGTCACGCGTCACCACCCCCAGCTCCCAGACCGGTGCGCCCGTCAGCGTGGCGACGTCGATACCGCAGAAGATGTCGGGATCGATGCAGGCCCGGGGGCCGTAGGACACGCCGAGGCCGCGCTGCACCATCGTCAGGACGCTCAGCCACTCGTTGACCTCGAGGCGGACCCGCCGCGCCAGGCACCTCTCCTCGAGCATGCGGTCGAAGAGGGCCCGCGCGTGCCATCCGCGGGGCAGATCGATGATCGCCTCGTCGACGACCTCGCAGACGTCGATCTCGCGCGCTCCGGCGAGCTTGTGGCCGGATGGACAGATCAGGACGACCGGCGCGCTGATCAGCGGCTCGAAATGGAGGCCCGGGTTCAGCCGGTCGACGCGCGGGGTGATCGCGAAGTCGACCTGGCCGTCGGCCACGAGGTCCACCATCTGCTGCGCGCCCACGGGAACCAGGTGGATGTCCACGCCCGGGTGCTCCGTGGCGAACCGGCGGATCGTCTCCACCACGTCGACGCTCCCCGGCACCGCCACGGCCGCGATACGGACCGACCCCCGGAGGAGCCCGACGACCTCGGCGACGGCGTCACGCGCGCGGCCGGCCTCGGCGAGCGCGGCACGTGCAGGGCCCAGGAAGGCCCGGCCGGCGTCGGTCAGCTCCGCGCCGCGCCGGCCCCGGATGAACAGGTCCGTCCGGAGTTCGCGCTCCAGGCCCAGCAGGGCCGCCGACAGGCTGGACTGCACCATGTACAACCGACCGGCGGCACCGGTGAAGGAGCCTTCCTCGACGACGGCGAGGAAATATTCGAGGTGCCTGAATTCCACCTGAGCAGCATCTGTGACGTGTGCGGACGGTGCGATCACGGGTCGCCGCTGTGTCCCATCGACACCGGCGATGGGCCCCCGGGGTGGCCGCTCTCACCACCCGCCGGCCTGGTACAGCACCACGCGACTGGCCGCGGTCTCCCGCGCGGCGGTACGGGGAGGGTCCGACCGGCCGGCCGTCGTCCCCGGCTGCGGCTGTACAGCCACGGGAGTCCGCCGCCCGGCACCGCGCCCGGCCCCGCCATCGTCGTCGGTCGGCTCCGGGGCAGCCCCGTCGCCGTCGTCGTCCACCGCCTCGCCGTCGTCCTGCTCCGGGCGGTCGACCCCCTCCGCCGGCGGGGACGCGGGGCCTCCGTCGCCGTCGGTCTCCGGTTCCCAGCGCTCGTCCGGCGTGAACTCGGACTCGTGGGCGGGCGAGGGGCGCGCAGGCCGACCGGGCGCGCGGAGACGACGGCGGACGAGATCCGCGGCCAGCGTCAGCAGCACGCCACCGAAGGCGAACCCCAGCGTCGGGGGCGCCCCGGTCGACCGGAACGCAGGGCCCGGACCCGCAGTCCGGCCGGCTCCGCCCCCGGGTGTGACCGAAGGGCCGACCTCTGGCTGCACGCGTGGCCCGAGCCGCCGGTCCGGTACGGGTGGCACGACGGTGGGGCTCGGGGGGATCGGGACGTCCCAGCGTGCCGGGCGGTGCCCGTCGCCGAGCCCGTCGCCGAGTGCCCCCCAGGCCGGCAGGGCCGTCAGGGTGGCCAGGCCATCCTGCCGGCCGTCGTGGACGACGCCGACCAGCAGCGCGCCGATTGCGGCGGCCGCGACCGGCCGTTGCAGGACGAGCCGTCGCTGCCCTAGGGGGCGAGCGACGGCGGCACGCACCCACCCGAGTGCCGCTCGGGCGACGACCGGCGTGCCGGGGGACACGTGCGGCCGGGTGTGCCGGTAGACCGCTACACCGACTGCGCCCACTGACAAGCCTGCTGCGAGCCCCACTGCAGCAACGGCGGTGACTTCCGTCCCGAGCATCTTCGCTCCCGGCATCCATCGATCCCGACCCTCTGGTCGGAGGCAGGGATCACGTCGGCCGGGGCGACGTCGAGGTTGATCACGCGTTCCCGATCGGATCCATCGAGAACGTCGATGCACCGCGAGAGGCTCCCAGGAGCCGGTCAGAGGTCAACCTGCGAGCCCATCACCACGGTCCGGTCGTCGGGCAGGTGCAGGAACTCGGCCTGGCTGGCGGCGTTGTGCGCCATCACGATGAACAGCTGCTTGCGCCAGGTGCTCATGCCGGGCCGGCGGGTGCGCCGGAGCGTGATGCGGGACAGGA
>JAODNJ010000092.1 GCA_025465155.1 Frankiales bacterium | reverse complement strand
GACGCATGCCGATATGGGTATATGATTGCGCCATGGCACGAGCAGCGACGACGTCGGACGTCTTCAACGCGATCGCTGAGCCGCAGCGCCGGGAGATCCTGGGACTGCTGCGGGCGGGTGAGCGGCCGGTGACCGAGTTGGCCCAGGTGCTGGGGATGACCCAGCCGGGGGCGTCCAAGCACCTGCGGGTGCTACGGCAGGTCGGGCTGGTGCGGGACCGCAAGGCAGGCAAGCAGCGCCTCTACGGCCTGGACGCTCGCGGGCTGCGACCGGTCCACGAGTGGACCGGCGGGTTCGAGCGGTTCTGGAACGAGAGCTTCGACCGGCTGGACACCTACGTGCAGGACCTCAAGCAGACACAACAGGAGGAATGACCGATGGCAGCAGCAAGGCAAGAAGCGCGGGCGGAGCAGGCGACGGCCGACCGCGAGATCGTGATGTCCCGGGTCATCGACGCCCCGCGGGAGCTGGTGTTCGAGGCCTTCACCGAGGTCCGGCACCTGTCCCGGTGGTGGGGACCGGAGGGGTTCACCACCACCACGCGGGCGTTCGAGTTCCGCGTCGGCAGGGTGTGGGACTTCGTGATGCACGGACCGGACGGGACGGACTACCAGGAGTGGATCTCCTGGACCGAGATCGTCCCGCCGGAGCGGATCGCGCTGCTGCACGGTGAGTTCCGCGGGGATCCGAACGCCTTCGAGTCGGTCTTGACGTTGGAGCCCGACGGCGCGGTGACCCGGATCGAGATGCGCACGGTGTTCCCCACCAAGGAGCTGCGCGACGAGGCGGTCGAGAGGTACCACGCGATCGAGGGCGGCCAGCAGACCCTGGGGAATCTGGCTGCCTACGTCACCGAGGTCAATCGGAAGGGAGTGGAGGGCTGATGGCCGGGAAGGTGTTCTTCAGCGTGTCGATGTCGCTGGACGGGTTCATCGCGCCCGGGTCCCTCGGGGAGTTGATGGGGCGGCAGTGGATGGAACTGCAGCGGTGGGTCTTCCCGACGCGGTTCTTCCGGCAGAACCTGAAGCTCGGCGGGGGTGGCGAGGAGGGGCGCGACAACGACATCGTGCGGGAGACGTTCGACCGCACCGGCGCGAGCGTGATGGGCAAGCGCATGTTCGACGCCGGAGAGCAGATGTGGCCGGAGGAGGCGCCGTTCCACACGCCGGTCTTCGTCGTGACGCACGAGAAGCGGAACCCCTGGGAGCGGCCGGGCGGGACCACCTTCCACTTCGTCAACGACGGCATCGCGCCCGTGCTCGACCAGGCCCGCGAGGCCGCCGGTGACCGGGACGTCCGCATCGCGGGCGGCGGCGCAACGATCCTGGAGTACGTGAACGCCGGCCTGGTCGACGAGTTCACGATCGCGCTGTCACCCGTGCTGTTCGGCTCCGGAATCCGCCTGTTCGAGGGCGTGGACGCGGGCCGCGTGGCCCTGGAGCAGGTCCGTGCGGAGCCGACGCAGCGGGTGACCCACCTGACCTACGCAGTCCGGGAGCGGTAACCGTCTCGACCTCAGCGCGCCTCCCTCTGGCCGTGGGCTCACGCGGTCGGCAACCGGAGCGAGCGCTCAGTCGCGTCCTTGAGCAGCCGGACGATGTCGTGCGACAGGGGGTTGCGGATGGGCACGCCTGGGTGATCCGGCGAGGGGCGTCGTCGGTTTCGAAGCTCAGGTGCAGCCCGTCGGTGCACGCGGCCGTCGTGCCAGCCGGCGGCCCTCCCGTCGCTCGACCACGTTGCACTGCGGCGTCACCCGAGCAGGCGAGACCGGCGGATGCGGGCACCCGGGTCGACGATGTCGGCGATCGCCGCGGCCCGTGCCCGCACGTCCGCGGTAGTGCGTCCGGCACGCGCGCCGCGCCCTCGACCCACGAGCCCGGTGTCGAGCCGGCGTCGGCGCTCGACCACACGGATCGAGCCCCAGCACATGCGGCGTCGATCCGCTCCCGGGAGAACCGGTCGATGACGGCCACCGCGTGGTAGATGAAGTCGCCGGGCGGGGACACGACGGCCCCGGGGCGGCGGGCCGGCGCGCCCGCCAGGTGCCGGATTTCCATCATCACGATCGCCGCATCGTCCCTCGCGGCAGTCGCGAGGACCTCCCCGGCGATGTCCGGGGTCGACGCGTCGAGCCACCGCGCGTCCCCGATGGCCGGGGTCGCCGTCGGCGGGTCCAAGTGGATCCGGGCGAGTCCCGCCGCGTCGGTCGGGCCCCAGCTGTCGGAGACAGGCGCCGCAGCCCCCCGCATCGCGTCCAGCAGCGGAGCCGCCGCGACGGGGCCGTCCGGATCGGCGATCGCGAGGTGGACGGCGACCTTCCCCCGCAGCTCCTGCGGGAAGACGGGCAGTGGTGGCACGTGGAGCAGCGAGAGACTGGAGGAAACGCTGCCACCCAGCGTCCCCATGGTGCGCGACCACGCCGCGCTGAGCTCTGGGAGCGCGTCGGCGTGCCACAGCAGGGCCCCGGCGTGCAGGTCCGGCGCCGGGACGAGGTCGAACTCCAGCGTGTGGGCGATCCCGACCCCGCCGGCTCCGCGGAAGGCCCACATCGCCTCCCGGTCGACGTCGTCGGCGGCGTCGTCCGCGGCCGTGCGGGAGCGGCCGCTGCCGTCGACGTAGTGGACGGCGCGGAGTGCCCCACTGGCCAGTCCGTCCCGGCGGACCAGCCAGCCGATGCCGCCGCCGAAGGTGTAGCCGGACACCGAGACGCTGGGAGCCGAGCCGGCGAGCCCGAGCAGGCCGTGCTGCTCCGCGGCGGCGTTCACCGCTGACCAGGCCGCGCCGGCCCCGACCACGGCGACGCGCGACGCGGGGTCGATCGACACGCCGGTGAGTCTGGACGTGTCGAGGAGCACCGCGCCCTCGGCCACCGGTGCGCCGGCGCCGTGGCCGGTCGCCTGCGGCACGGCCTCGAGCGGTGTGCTCGACGACGTCGCGAGAGCAGCCACCTCGTCGAGCGAGAGGGCGATGTCGTCCGGGCCGGAGACGATCGCGACCCGCGCAGGTCGCTGCGCCACCGAGGAGTTGTGCGGTCGGGTCGCTGCGGCGTAGAGGTCAGAATTCGCGTCAACGAGCATGGCTGGTCGACTCCTCGAGATGACGTCAGCGGCACGGAGGCGGTGCCGCGATCACGGGTCGCGGATCGGACGACCTTCGCTCACGGGCGTCGGCCGCTGCCCCGCGTACCTCTTGGTGAAGGGTCCGCGCCCTCAGATCAGTTGCCGGACGGGAGGTGGTGGGTGTCGGCGTTGATGCCGGGCCGTCGAGACGTCATAGCTCTTGTGATGGGGACCGGCCACCGGCTCCGGGAGGTCGACGACCTCGAGAACCTCGGGACTCTCCGGCGCCCGCCGCTGTCCGGCCCGGAGTTCTCTTGCGCTCCGGTCCCTTGGGCGTCCACCGTGGAGCCCCGTCCTGTTCGGGAGGTGGGCGTGGCCGAGGTGGACTGCTGCATCGCCGGTGCTGGGCCAGCGGGGATGATGCTCGGGCTCCTGCTTGCCCGCCAGGGCCGGAGCGTGGTGGTACTGGAGAAGCACGGGGACTTCCTGCGCGACTTCCGAGGGGACACCGTCCACCCGTCGACGCTTCGGCTGCTCGACGAGCTGGGGGTGGCCAAAGCGTTCCTCGGGCTGCCTCATCAGCAGGTGACGAAGCTAGGCGTGACTACCGACGACGGTACTTACGTGCTTGCGGACTTCGGCCGGCTGCCCGGCGCGTTTCCGTTCCTTGCCTTCGTTCCGCAGTGGGATTTCCTCGACTTCTTGGCCGACCGGGCGCGGCGCTATCCGAACTTCGAGTTGCGGATGGATGCGGAGGTCATCGGACTGCTGCGTGAGAACGGACGGGTGACGGGGGTCCGTTGCCGGACTCCCGGGGGCGGTGAGGGGGACGTCGGCGCGAGGCTGACGGTGGCGGCCGACGGCCGCAACAGCACGCTCCGCGTGGAAGCCGGCCTGCGTCTCCGTGAGTTCGGGGCGCCCATGGATGTGCTGTGGTTCCGGCTGTCCAAGGTCGGCACGGAATCGGGCCCGTCGTTCGGAGGTGCCGGCCGTATAACGCGGGGGCGCATGCTGGTTCGGATCGACCGCGGGAACTACTGGCAGTGTGCCTACCTCGTGGCGAAGGGCGGCTTCGCCGCCCTGCAGGCCGCCGGTTTCGAGGCTTTCCGCGCCGATCTGGCGCGCCTCCTCCCCGAGGGCATCGAGCCGGAGACGCTCCGGGGCTGGGACGATGTGCGTGTCCTCAGCGTGCGGGTGGACCGGCTGACGCGGTGGCACCTCCCGGGGCTGCTGCTGATCGGTGACGCCGCCCACGCCATGTCGCCGATCGGCGGCGTGGGCATCAACCTGGCTGTGCAGGACGCCGCTGCGGCGGCCCGCCTCCTCGCCGGTCCCCTGGGCGACGGCGTGGTGCCTCGCCGGATCCTCGGCCGCGTGCGACGACGCCGGCTGCTGCCCACCATGGTCACCCAGCTGGTGCAGCGGCAGATCCAGACGCGGGTGCTCAGCCGGATCCTCGCCGGCGACCGCCCGGTGGGCACACCGCGGTTGCTGCGACTGCTCGACCGGCACCCGGTGCTCCAGGGGCTGCCCGCCCGGGCAATCGGGATCGGGGTTCTGCCCGAGCACGCCCCGCCTGTTCCCGCTGCGGAGGTGGGGGCGCACCGGTAAAGGCAACACGAAGGGGTTGAGCGATCCGGTCCCGGTCGGGCGCCCGGAGGTCGCTCGTATTCACCACAAGTGGTCATTGCGATGTACGTCTCAGGACAGGCAGTGATGCGTGTCGGCGAAGTTGACGCCGGCCATGGAGACGTCGAAGAGCTGCTCGCCGTCCCCGGGGACCGGGTCGGGCAGGTCGACGACGTCCATGACCTCGGGGCCGCCAAAGCGGGTGATCTGCACTGCGCGCATGCCGGTGAGGCTAGGGCTCGCTCCAGATTTGTCGGCGTTCAGGGCCGTACTCTGCGACGGCAGGGAGGTTATCCGCGCGAGTCGCCCTGCCCAGGTGAGTCGCTCCTCCCGCAGCAGACGAAGCGTTACGGATCAGTCAGGGCGAATGTGCGCGCGTCCCTGACTGTCGCGGCCAAGTCGATAGGCCGAGCTCGCCACGTCGACGCCGGGCCGCTGTTGAATGGTTCATCCTCATCCGATGCTCCCGACAATGTCGCCGCCTGGGCGGTCATGACGCCGGGGATGCCTGGCTCCGCTTCCGGCGAGGTCAAGCCGACCGGTCACGTTTCCGGTACGGCTGCTCGACGCGCGGTTTCCGCCGCGCCGCGTCTCAGGGTCACGGATACCAGAGGGTTGCCCCGGCCTGCGGACGGTCGGAGCGTCGACCGGACACGGGGCACACCGAGGACGGAGCCCGTCCGATGCCCGACTTCTGCTCATCGGTCAGGACTCGCCGCGGGCGGCGGAGTAACGCTGGCCGCTGGGGAAGGGCGGCCGGGTACCCGCGGTGTGTGGTGCATCGCCACCGTCCACTCAGGGACAGCGCGTCGCCGCGTGGGCCCGGTGCAATCGACCGTTATGCCTAAGGAGTACGTGATGTCGCCTCTTTTGCAGGAGCAAACGGAAGCGGTTCGTGCTCGGGTGTTGGTCCGCCCACTCCAGCAAGCTGACCTGGAGGCCGCCGACCGCGTGCTCCGAACCGCGTTCGGCACATTTCTCGGGGTGCCTGACCCGATGCTCGTCTTCGGCGACGCCGATTACGTCTACTCGCGATTCTCGGCCGAACCGCGCTGGGCATTCGCGGCTGAGCTTGAGGGGGAGGTGGTCGGCTCCAACTTTGCGACCCGTTGGGGTAGTTACGGGTTCTTCGGACCACTGACCGTTCGACCGGACCTGTGGGATGCGGGCATCGGGAGCCGGCTGATGCAGCCGGTCATGGATCTCTTCGACACGTGGGAGGTGCGCCAGGCCGGGCTGTTCACCTTCCCGCACAGCGCAAAACATGCGGGGCTGTACCAGAAATTCGGCTTTTGGCCGCAATACCTCACGCCCGTCATGAGCAAGGGCCCCGGGCGGGATGGCTCCGAGGCCGAATACTCAACCTACTCCAGCACACCGGATGGCGAGCAGGACGGTGTCATCGCCAGTTGCCGAGGGCTGACGAGCGCGATCTTCGATGGGCTCGACCTGACTCACGAAATCCGCGCCACCGAGGCACAGTCCCTCGGCGACACCGTTCTCCTGCACAGCGAGGCCGGGGTGGCTGCGTTCGCTGTCTGCCACTGCCGGGCCGGTGAGGCCGGGAGCGACACCTGCTACATCAAGTTCGGGGCCGTCCGCCCGGGTCCCGACGCCGGTGCGGTGTTCGAGGATCTGGTCGGCGCTTGCGAGAACCTCGCCAACCGGAGCGGCGCAGGCCGGATCGTGGCTGGCGTCAACACCGCCCGCCACGACGCGTATCGGCGTCTGCTCGACCTCGGCTACCGCACCACGCTGCAAGGGGTTGCGCTGCAGAGGCCCAACGAGCTCGGGTACTGCCGGCCGGACGTATACGTCATCGACGACCTCCGGTAGCTCGACGCAGGTTGCGGACGCCCGTCCGACCGCGAGCGGTCACCCGGTTTGGGGCGGGCGCCTTGCACCCACGTTCACCCGTTGGTGCACGCCGGCTCTACCACAGCGACGCACTGATGTATCTGTCGAGACACCGAGTGATGCGTGTCGGCGAAGTTCACGCCGGCCGTGGAGACGTCGAAGAGTTGCTGACCGGGTCGTTCTAGCTCTGCGCAGCCGGGCCACGCAGCGCGCGCTGGGCGGCAGCGGCCAAGCCGATGCCCACCACGGCGGCGGCAGACGGCTTCGGCGACCATCGCATCGCGGCGACGACCAGGCCAGGGGGTGCGGTGCGCTGCGCATCGGACTCACGACGCGGCGCGGTCGTCGCCGGCTCCGGCGAGGTCGCGGCGAAGGCATCGAGCATTCCGGGGACGAAGGCGGCCATGTCCTGGGGCCCTCTGCTCGTGGTGAGGTTCCCGTCCCGGACGAGCTCCTGATCGAGCCAGGTGGCACCGGCGTTCACCAGATCGTCGCGGATCCCGGGCCAGGAGGTGAGGGTTCGTCCGTGCAGGAGTCCCGCCGATGCGAGTACCCACGGGCCATGGCACAGGGTGGCGATGGGCTTGTCATTCGCGGCGAACGCGCGAACGAACTCCCGTGCCTGGGCGGACTGCCGGAGCAGGTCGGGATTGATGAACCCACCGGGTAGCAGCAGGCCGTCGTAGTCGCCAGGATCGGCTTCGCTGATCGTCTTGTCCACGCCGACCCGGCCGGCCGGCATGTGCAGGTTCACCCCGCGGATACGTCCATGCCGCAGGGACACGACGTCGACCTTGGCGCCGGCCGTCTTCAGGGCTCGCAGCGGGATGGTGAGTTCGACCTTCTCGTAGCCGTCGGCCGCCAGGGCGGCGATCGTGCGACCCTTGAGCCGGCGTCTGGCGGGCATCTCGTCCCCCTGTCGTTCGACGGCGCCGCAGAGATAGCAGAGCCCCCCTTGGCGGCGGAGGCCTTGGTCAGAGGCGCCACAGAGCGGTTCACGAATGACTGGCTGCTCAGCTGTGAGAGGGGTACCCACACCCGGCCGCCGGACACGTCCCTGGGCGAACCGAAGGTTGACCAGCTCGTTGTCTGGTCCGAACTCACCGCTGCGACGAGGGGCACGACCTCCGTCACACCCATTCCACCCGCGAGGTACTCGAGGCCATGGCGGACCGAGCCGGCGCGCAGACCCCGCGTCTCGATCCGACCGAGACCACCGACGGCCGGTCCGGACATGAACGTGTTCCGTCACACCTGCGAACGCTGACACGGGGACGTCACCAGAGGGCGAGGCGCCACACGCGCACGCCTCCGACGCCGGAGAATGACCCGGGGCGGGGACGGTCGCCGGGTCCAGGAAGCCGATCGAGCAGCCAGGCGTCCGGCGTGCGTGCAGGGCGGTTCGGGAGCAGCATTCCGGGATGCTGCCCGGAACGCCGGGGTCGTACTGGATCGACTCGACTCCCACGACGTCGTACCCGCAGCTCGCCGATGACACGGAGGTGGACGTCGCCGTCCTCGGCGGCGGCATCGCCGGGGTGTGCACGGCGTGGGAGGTGGCCACCACGGGCCGCAGCGTGGTGCTGCTCGAGGCGGATCGGATCGCCACCGGCGTCACCGGCTACACCACGGCCAAGCTGTCCTCCCTCCACACCCTGGCCTACGCGCGGATCACCCGGGCGTTCGGGAAGGACGCCGCCCGGCTCTACGCTCGGTCGCAGCAGTCAGCGGTGGAGCGGGCCGCGGCGCTCGCCGCACGGCTCCGCATCGACTGCGACCTCGAGCGGGTGCCGGCTTTCACCTACGCCGAGTCGGAGGCCGAGGTCCAGCAGGTGCGCGAGGAGGCCGACGCCGCACGGGAGGCGGGCCTCGACGCATCGTTCGTCACGGACACCGGGCTGCCGTTTGCCGTGGCCGGCGCGGTCCGCGTCGAGGATCAGGCGCAGTTCCATCCGCGGAAATACCTGCTCGCCCTGTCCGAGGACCTGATCCAGCGCGGTGGTCGAATCTTCGAGCGGACCCGCGCGGTCGGTCTGGTCGAAGGGCGGCCCTGCCGGGTGACGACCCAGGAGGGGCGCACCGTCGTCGCCCGGGACGTCGTCGTGACGACGCACTTCCCGGTGTTCGACCGTGCGCTGCTCTTCGCCCGCCTGAGCCCCCGACGGGAGCTGGTCGTGGCCGGCCGGATCGCTCCGGAGCACGATCCGGGCGGCATCTACATCACGCCCGAAGGGAACACCCGCTCGGTGCGCACCGCGCCGTACCG
>JAODNJ010000086.1 GCA_025465155.1 Frankiales bacterium | reverse complement strand
CCCGGCAGCCGGGGCAGCGGACCGTGCAGCAGGAGCTGGAGACGGCGCTCGCCGTCGTCCTCCGGGCGCCCGTCGACCTCACCGTGGCCGGGCGCACCGACGCGGGGGTACACGCAACCGGGCAGGTTGCCCACTGCGACGTCCCCTCCGAGGTGTGGGAGCACCGGCGCGATCGGCTGCCGAGGAGGCTGCGGGGCGTCCTGCCTCCGGACATCGCGGTGACCTCGGTCGTACCGGCGCCCCCCGACTTCGACGCCCGCTTCGCCGCGCTCCGGCGGCACTACGTCTACCGGCTGACCGACGCCGACGCCGGTCCGCCGCCGCTGCGGCGGTTCGACACGGTCGGCTGGCCCCGCTCGCTGGACGCCGAGGCGATGAGCCTGGCGGCGGGCCTGCTGCTCGGCGAGCACGACTTCGCCGCGTTCTGCCGGCGCCGGGAGGGCGCGACGACGGTGCGCACGCTGCTCGCCCTCGCGGTGCACCGCGACGGCGACCTGGTCACGGTCGCCGCGAGCGCGGACGCGTTCTGCCACTCGATGGTCCGCAGCCTGGTCGGTGCCCTGCTCGCGGTCGGCGAGGGCCGGCGGGCGCCGGAGTGGCCGGCCTCCCTGCTGCCCCGGCTGGAGCGGGCGAGCGAGGTGCCGGTGGCCCCCGCGGGCGGGCTCACCCTCGTGGCCGTCGACTACCCCCCGGACGCCGAGCTGGCCCAGCGGGCCCGCACGACCCGGCGGCGGCGGGATTCCTGAGCGGGGTCAGGGCAGTGCGGCGACCGCCTCCTCGATCGGGGTGTCGCCGCTGACCAGCTCCAGCACGTCGTTGCTCTTGCCGTCCTCGACGATCGCGGCGAGCACGGCGGCGACGTCGTCGCGGGGGATGTCGCCGATCTCGAGACCGTGCCCGATGGTGACCCGCCCGGTGCCAGGCTCGTCGGTGAGCCGGCCGGGGCGCACGATGGTCGTGTCGAGGGCTGGGCGCGGCAGGATGTTGTCCTCGGAGGCGAGTTTGGCCTGCAGGTACGCGGCGAAGACCGGGTCCATGCCGTGCGGGGTCCCCTGGCGGGCCAGTTGCGCACCCATCGACGAGATCAGCAGGTACGGGCGGACCCCGGCCCGCTCGGCGGCGTCGGCCAGCAACAGTGCCGCCCCCTTGTCCACCGTGTGTTTCCGCTCGGCGCTGCTGCCCGGCCCGGCCCCGGCGGCGAAGACGACCGCGTCCGCGCCCCTCACGACGTCGGCCAGCTGATCGACCGTGGCCTGTTCGAGGTCGAGCACGGCCGCCTCCGCGCCGTCGATCTCCAGGTCGGCCCGGTGGTCCGGATTCCGGATGATCCCGACGACGGTGTGGCCCCGGGCGGTGAGGATTCGGTCCAGGCGGCGGGCGACCTGCCCGTGGGCTCCTGCGACGACGACACGCATGACCGGTTCCTACCCTCTGTGCGGCCCCTTGTCCCGGCCGATCGCGTCCCCGTGCGCCGCCGCCCGCGCCCGGGCGAGGTCCGCCGGTGTGTCGCAATCGGTCCAGGGGGCCGGCCGGCCCTCGGCGATCGCCGGGCGCAACCTGCGCACGGCCAGCGGCGCCAGCACCCGGCGCATCGACGTCGGCCCCCCTCCGTCCGGGACGGCGGCCCGCAGCGGGGCCGTCCGCCAGACCCCGAGCAGCAGTTGGTCGCGACCGCCCTCGTCGACGACCAGCACGCCGTCGTCGGTGAGCTCGGCGCGCAACTGCTCCAGGAGATCGGCGGTGAGGAACGGGAGGTCCGCGGCGAGAACCGCGACGACGTCGGTCGTGACGTGCGCGAGCCCCGCGCGCATCGCGGCCACCGGACCACCGCCCGGCGGCTGCTCACGCAGCAGCAGGACCCCGGGAGGCACCGACTGCGGGGGCCCCACGACGATCCGGATCGTGGCGCCGGCGGCCGCCGCGAGCACTGCGTCGAGCATCGACCGGCCACCCACCTCCAGCTGCGGCTTGGCCTGCCCGCCCAGGCGGGCCGCCCGGCCGCCGGCCAGCACCAGCGCGGTCCAGGGTGAGGACGGTTGCACGAGCCGACCGTAGGGCCGCGACATGGGTACCGTCCTCTCCGTGGGACGAGTCACCAGCCGGACCCCGGTGCTGCGCATCCGTGGCCCCGTGCATACCACCCGTCCGGACACCGTGGCCGCGGAAGAGCCACTGGAGATCCGCCTGGCCGGTACCCCGCTGGCCGTGACGATGCGCACGCCCGGCGATGACTTCGACCTCGTGCACGGGTTCCTGGCGACCGAGGGCGTGATCAGCTCCGCCGATGATGTGGCGGGCCTCCGCTACTGCAACTCCGTCGACGACGAGGGACGCAACACCTACAACGTCGTCGACGTCGACCTGGCCGCCGGCGTCGAGGCGCCGGACACCGCGCTGGACCGGAACTTCTACACCTCCAGCTCCTGTGGGGTGTGCGGCAAGGCCAGCATCGACGCCATCCGGACGAAGACCAGCTACGACGTCGCCGGCGACGCCGCGCGGTTGCCGCTCGAGGTCCTCCTCGCCCTGCCCGACGGGCTGCGCGCCGCCCAGCAGGTGTTCGACAAGACCGGCGGCCTGCACGCGGCCGGACTGTTTACCGCCGACGGTGAGATGGTCGCGCTGCGCGAGGACGTCGGCCGGCACAACGCGGTGGACAAGGTGATCGGCGACGGCGTCCGCGCCGGCCGGCTGCCGTTGGCGGGGCACGTCCTCATGGTGAGCGGACGTGCCAGCTTCGAGCTGACTCAGAAGGCCGCCATGGCGGGGGTCCCTGTACTCGCGGCGGTATCCGCGCCGTCGTCGCTGGCGGTGGAGTTGGCCCGGGAGGTGGGGATCACCCTCGTCGGGTTCCTCCGCGGCGACGGCTGCAACGTCTACACCCGCCAGGAGCGCATAACGGGAGTGTGAGTGGCGAGCCGCCGTCGTCGCCTCGACCGCGACTCGCGTCGGATGCCCTGCGATGCCCTGCTAGGAAGCTCTCGGGTGGTCGCCGCCACGCAGCTGGCTGACCACGTGGGGGAGCAGCGGGCCGAGCACGGCCAGCCCGTCGCGGACGCCGCCGGAGGAACCGGGCAGGTTCACGATCAGGGTGCGGCCCGCCGTCCCGGCCAGTCCGCGGGAGAGCACCGATGTCGGCACGTGGTCGGCGCCGTAACGGCGCAGGGCATCGGCCAGGCCGGGCGCCTCCCGCTCCAGCACCGCCCGGGTCGCCTCGGGTGTGACGTCGGTGGGGGAGAGCCCGGTGCCACCGGTGGTGACGACGACGTCCGCCCCGGCCGCGACCGCCGCCCGGAGCGCGCTCTCGAGCGCGGTCGCGTCGTCGGGGTGCACGTGCGGGCCGTCGACCGTGAAGCCGAGCGCCGCCAGCCCGTCGGCGAGCAACCGGCCGCTGGTGTCCTCGTAGACGCCTGCCGCCGCCCGGTTGGACGCGGTGAGGACGACGGCGCGCGCGCCACCGGGCAACTCGCTCATCTGACCCAGTCCCCGCTCTTCCCGCCGCTCTTGGCCAGCAGGCGGACGTCGGTGATCGTGGCCCGCGGGTCGACCGCCTTGACCATGTCGATGACCGTGAGCCCCGCGACGGCGACGGAGGTGAGCGCCTCCATCTCCACCCCGGTGCGGTCGGCGGTGCGGGCGGTGGCGGTGATCTCCACGGCGTCGTCGGTCACCTCGACGTCGACCGTGACGCCGTGCAGCGCGATCGGGTGGCACAGCGGGACGAGATCCGGCGTCCGCTTGGCCCCGGCGATACCGGCGATCCGCGCCACCGCCACCGCGTCCCCCTTCGGCACGCCGCCCCCGCGCAGCAGCGCGACCACCTCGGCGCTGACCAGCACGCGCCCGGCCGCGGTGGCCACCCGCGTGGTGACCGGCTTCTCGCTGACGTCCACCATGCGGGCGGCGCCGGATTCGTCGACGTGGGTGAGCCGTCGCTCGCTCATCGCAACGCTCCTTCGATCAGGACGACCTCGACCGGTGCCCCGGCGGGCAGCTCGGTGACCTCCTCGGGCACGACGACGAGGCAGTTCGCCCGCGCCAGATGGGCGACGAGGTGCGAGCCCGGCCCCCCGACCTGCGACACCCGGCCGGCGTCGAACCGGCCGCGCAGGAACTGCCGCCGCCCCGGCGGTGAGTGCAGCGGATCGGACAGGGTGGCTGGGGCGCGCAGCCGGTCGGGCGCGTCATGTCCCAGCGCCCGCCGGAGTGCCGGCCGCACGAAGACCTCGAAGGAGACGAACGAGCTCACCGGGTTGCCCGGCAGCGTGATCACGGGCACGCCGTCCACCGTGCCGGCCCCCTGCGGGCCCCCCGGTTGCATCGCCACCTTGACGAACTCGACGGTGCCGAGCCCACCCAGCGCGTCCTTGACCACCTCGTACGCGCCGGCGCTCACGCCGCCGCTGGTCAGCAGCAGGTCGGCGCCGTCGTCGCCGGCCCGGGCCAGCTCGGTGCGGACGGTGGTGAGGAACTGGTCGACGTCGTCCGGGACGAAGTGCAGCCGGCGGGCGATCCCGCCCGCCTCCTCCACCGCGGCGACCAGCAGCGCGGAGTTCGACTCGTAGATCTGGCCCGGGAGCAGGTCGTGTCCCGGCGCCACCAGCTCGCTGCCGGTCGACAGGACCAGCACCCGTGGCCGGCGGCGCACCAGCAGGCGGTCGGCGCCCACGGCCGCCGCCAGGCCCAGCTGCGCCGCGCCCAGGGCCGCGCCGGCCGACAGCGCCACCGTGCCGGCCGCGATGTCCTCACCGGTTGCCCGCAGGTGGCTGCCGGCACGGGGTGCGTCGCGGATCTCGACCACGGTCGTGCCCGCGTCGGTCAGCTCGACCGGGACGACGACGTCGGCACCCGGCGGCAGCGGGGCGCCGGTCATGATCCGGTGCACCGTGCCCTCCGCGAGGGGAGCGACGTCGGTGCGCCCGGCCGGGATGTCGTCGGCCACCGGCAGCCGGACCGGGACGCCGTCCGCGGCCGAGCGGATCTCGACCCAGCGGGCGGCGTAACCGTCCATCGCGGAGTTGTCGAACCCGGGCAGCGCCACGCGTGCGACGACGTCCTCGGCCAGCACGCGGCCGTGCGCGGCCGCCAGCGGGACCTCCTCGGCCGGCAGCAGGGACAGCAGCCCCGCGACCACCGCCTGGTGTTCCTCGACCGTGCGCACGGGCCCATCCTGGCGGATGCCGCCGGCAGGGGCGGAACCGCGGCCTGCCTGCGCTGGCGCACCGGCACGCCGGGGTTCACCGTTGGAGTCGTGTCCGACGTCGTCGTGATGGGGCAGGTCGGCCGGGACCTCGTGCTCCGGGTGACCGCGCTACCGGAGGCCGGGGGAGCTGTCGCCGCGGGTGAGCGGCGGGAGCTCCTGGGCGGCAAGGGGGCCAACCAGTCGGTCGCGCTGGCGCAGCTGGGCGTGCCGGTGGCGCTGGTCGGG
Source organism: Frankiales bacterium (assembly GCA_025465155.1). Taxonomy (GTDB): domain Bacteria; phylum Actinomycetota; class Actinomycetes; order Mycobacteriales; family Geodermatophilaceae; genus Geodermatophilus. The sequence goes on along the minus strand of JAODNJ010000086.1, from coordinate 15,067 downwards.
GTCGTGGGTGACGACATTCCGGGCAGGGAGGCACTCGCCCAGGCCGCCGCCGACGGGATCGACGTCACCGCCGTCTGCCGCCGGCAGGGTGCGAGCACCGCCCTCCTGCTGGACCTGGTCGAGGACGGTGGCCGGCGCCGCCTGGTGGAGTCCGTGGCCGCCGAGGTGCTCCTGACCCCTGCCGACGTGGCTGCCGCGGCCGAGCAGCTCGGCGCCTGTCAGGCCCTCGTCGCGCAGCTGCAGCAGCCGGGGGAGGCCGTGCGGGAAGCGCTCCGGCTGGTACCGGACACCGCGTTCGTCGTCGCCGACGGCGCCCCGGACGACGACGGGACGCGTGCCGCGGTGCTGCAGCGGGCGGCGGTCGTGCGGGCCGACGCGACCGAGGCCGCGCTGCTGGTCGGCCGGGAGCTGGCCAGCGCCGACGACGTCCGCGACGCCGCCGCGGACCTGCTCACCGCCGGCCCGCGGCTGGTGGCGATCGATGCGGGGGAGGAGGGCAACCTGGTGGCGTGGCGGGCGGGACCCCCGCTCGACAGCGCGGCCGAGGAACTCGAGGCCGATCCCCGCTGGGCCGACGGGGAGGTGCTCACGCCGCTGATCGGAGGGCCCGTGGTGGACCCGACGGGTGCCGGCGACGCGTACGTGGCGGCCCTCACCGCGGCGCTGCTCGGCGACGCCGCCCCGGTTGACGCCGCTTGGGCCGCGGCGGCCGCAGCGGCGCTCACGGTGACCCGGCCGGGAGGGCGCCCGGAGCTGACCGCCGAGGCGCTCGCGCAGGTCGTGCGCGACCATCGTTCCGCCTGACGGACCGGCTCGCGGTCCGACGACGAGAGGAGAGGCGTGTCCGAGATCGACCGGATGCTCGAGGCCAACCAGCGGTGGCTGGACGACTTTCCGGGCGACGTCCCGGTGGCCCCGGCCCGCAAGGTGGCGGTCGTGGCCTGCATGGACTCCCGCATGCCGCTGTTCGGCATGCTGGGGCTCGAGATCGGCGACGCGCACGTGATCCGCAACGCCGGGGGCGTCATCACCGACGACACCCTGCGGTCGCTCGCCATCTCGCAGCACCTGCTGGGGACGCGTGAGGTGGTTCTGGTGCACCACACCGACTGCGGACTGCAGAAGTCCACCGACGAGGAGTTCGCCGACCTGGTCGAGCGGACCACCGGCCACCGGCCGCCCTGGCCGGCCCGGGCGTTCACCGACGTCGACGCCGACGTCCGCGAGTCCGTCCGGCTGGTGACCGAGTCGCCCTACCTGCTCTCGACCGAGGTCCGGGGCACGGTGTACGACGTGGCCACCGGGAAGCTGCGGGAGGTCCGGTAACCGACCGTGTGATTCCCATCACATATTGCTGCCGTCTGCTCGCAGATCGGCGTCCTGACCGCGCGCGGCGCTTCGGGGACCGCATGCGGGCCGGCTCACAGGCAGAGGGCGCCTCGCCGACCGCCCTATGCGCCTCCCTGTCCGCCGCCGGCGACCTGCCGAACGCAGCTGCCACCGACAGCGACACGTTGTCGCTGCTGCAGTGGGACCTGCGGCGGCCGGAAGGAGGTCCCCGCCTGCTGGTATCGTCGTCGGCTGGTGCGCGGGCCGGCTGGTCCCGCGCGCGCTGCACCGTCTCCCGTTCTCGGTGAGGCGAGCCACCAGCCTTCCCGACGACGACGGAGGACACGAGCGCCGTGCGCACGTACACCCCCAAGCCCGGCGAGGTCGCGCGGGCCTGGCATGTCATCGACGCCACCGACGTGGTGCTCGGTCGACTGGCCAGCCAGACCGCGATCCTGCTCCGTGGCAAGCACAAGCCCCAGTACGCCCCGCACGTGGACGTCGGCGACTTCGTCGTCATCGTCAACGCCGGCAAGGTGGCGCTGACGGGGACCAAGCGTGAGGACAAGAACGCCTACCGGCACTCCGGCTACCCGGGCGGCCTGAAGACCATCAACGTGGGCGACCAGCTGCGCACCCACCCGGACCGCGTCATCGAGCGGGCGATCAAGGGCATGCTGCCGCACAACACCCTCGGCCGGCAGATGCTCTCGAAGCTCAAGGTGTACGCCGGACCGGAGCACCCCCACGCCGCGCAGCAGCCCCAGCCCTTCCAGATCAAGCAGGTGGCCCAGTGACCAGCGCCCAGACCGTGACCGACGCCGAGGGGCGCCCCGTCCAGACCGTGGGTCGCCGCAAGGAAGCAATCGTCCGCGTGCGGCTGCTTCCCGGCACCGGCCGGTTCAAGCTCAACGGCCGGACCATCGAGGAGTACTTCCCGAACAAGGTGCACCAGCAGCTCATCCGCGAGCCGTTCGTGATCCTCGAGAAGGCCGAGCAGTACGACGTCGTCGGCCTGTTGCACGGTGGCGGTGTCTCCGGTCAGGCAGGGGCCCTGCGTCTGGCGATCGCCCGGGCGCTCATCGAGGTCGAGCCCGATGACCGCCCGGCGCTGAAGAAGGCGGGCTTCCTCACCCGTGACGCGCGGGCGACGGAGCGGAAGAAGTACGGCCTGAAGAAGGCCCGCAAGGCGCCCCAGTACTCGAAGCGCTGACCGGTACGTCCGTTGGGTCGCCTCTTCGGGACCGACGGCGTCCGCGGCCGGGCCAACGCCGAGCTCACGCCTGAACTGGCGCTCTCGGTGGCCCGCGCGGCCGCCGGCCTGCTTGCCGACCGCGACGGGACGCAACGTCCCGTCGCGGTCGTCGGCCGTGATCCCCGTGCGAGCGGGGAGATGCTCGAGGCCGCCGTGGTCGCCGGGCTGGTCAGCGCCGGCGCCGACGTGCTGCGCGCGGGCGTCCTTCCCACCCCGGCCCTCGCCTATCTGACCGGCCGGACGGGCGCCAACCTCGGCGTCATGATCTCGGCCAGCCACAACCCGATGCCCGACAACGGCATCAAGCTGTTCAGCTCGGGCGGCCACAAGTTGCCCGACGCCGTCGAGGCGGCGATCGAGCACGAGGTGGGCAGGCATCTCCGGCGCGCCGGGGACGCTGTCGCGCACCGTCCCACCGGCGCGCAGATCGGCCGGGTCCGCGACCTGCCCGACGCCGTCGAGGACTATGCGCAGCACCTGCTCTCCACGGTGCCGCGGCCGCTCACCGGTGTCCGGCTGGTGGTCGACGGGGCGCACGGTTCGGCCGCCGCGTGCGGCCCCGACGTCTACCGGCGGGCGGGGGCGACCGTCGCGACGCTCGGCTGCGAGCCCGACGGATGGAACATCAACGACGGCGTCGGCTCGACCCATCTCGAGCCGCTGATCGCCGCGGTCCGGGCGCAGGGGGCCGACCTCGGCCTGGCGCACGACGGCGACGCCGACCGCTGCCTGGCGGTCACCGCCGAGGGCGATGTCGTCGACGGCGACGCGATCCTCGCCATCAGTGCCCTGGCCATGCACGAGCGCGGACAGCTGCGCGAGGACACCGTGGTCGCGACCGTGATGAGCAACCTCGGCTTCCACCACACGATGCGCGGCGCCGGGATCGCGGTGCAGACGACCGCCGTCGGCGACCGGTACGTGCTGGAGGCGCTGCGGGCGCGCAACCTCAGCCTGGGTGGCGAGCAGAGCGGGCACCTGGTCTTCCTCGAGCACGCCACCACCGGCGACGGCGTCCTCACCGGGCTGGCGCTGCTGTCCCGGATGGCCGAGACCGGTGCCTCCCTGGCGGAGCTGGCCTCGGTGCTGACCCGGCTACCGCAGACGCTGATCAACGTGCCGGTACGTGACCGCATCGCCGTCGTGGAGAGCGACGAGGTCGCCGACGCCGTCAACTCGGTCGAGGAGGAGCTCGGCGACTCCGGCCGGGTGCTGCTGCGCCCGTCGGGCACGGAGCAACTCGTGCGGGTCATGGTGGAGGCGCCGACCCAGGAGCAGGCCGACTCCGTGGCCGACCGGCTGGCAAAGGTCGTCGCCGCCGCCGGCTGAGGTCGCCATCAGGGGCCGGACCCCGGGATGCCGCAGCCTGGGAATGCAGCGCAGCGTGTGACGAAAGGGGACGGCGAGCCCGGCAGCCTGCCCGCGAGTCGGACGGACCGGTCCATCTCCACCGGTAGCGTGGGCCCAATGTGCGGAATCGTGGGGTACGTCGGCCCGCAGGACGCCCTGGCCGTCGTCCTGGAGGGGCTGCGCCGGCTGGAGTACCGCGGGTACGACTCGGCCGGCGTCGCGGTCCGCGTTGCCGACGCGGCGGACGGCGCGCTGATCTGGGCCAAGAAGGCCGGGAAGCTCGCCAATCTCGAGAAGGTGCTCGCTGAGCAGCCGCTGCCGGCGGCCACGCTCGGCCTGGGCCACACCCGCTGGGCCACGCACGGCGCCCCGACCGACCGCAATGCGCACCCGCACCTGTCGGCCGACGGCAGGGTGGCGGTCGTCCACAACGGGATCATCGAGAACTTCGCCGCGCTGCGGGCCGAGTGCGAGGCCGCCGGGGTCGAGTTCGCCTCCGAGACCGACACCGAGGTGGTCGCCCACCTCCTCGCCGCCACCTATGAGCAGACGCCGCGGCGCGAGGGCCGGCTGGCCGAGGCGATGCGGGCGGTGAGCCGCCGGCTGGAGGGCGCCTTCACCCTCGTCGCCACCCACGCCGCCGAGCCGGACACGCTGGTCGGATCCCGCCGCAACAGCCCGCTCGTGGTCGGTGTCGGCGAGGGGGAGTACTTCCTCGGCTCGGACGTCTCGGCATTCATCGCGCACACTCGCAACGCCCTCGAGCTCGGCCAGGACCAGGTCGTCGAGCTCGACCGCACCCGCGGGGTCACCGTCACCGACTTCGTCGGCACCGTGGTGCAGCCGAAGGCCTACACGGTCGACTGGGACGCCGCTGCCGCCGAGAAGGGCGGCTACGACTGGTTCATGCTCAAGGAGATCGCTGAGCAGCCCCGGGCCGTCGCCGACACCCTCCTCGGCCGGCTGGGTCCCCGGGGCGAGCTGGTCCTCGACGAGGTACGGCTGTCCGACCAGGAGCTCCGCGACGTCGACAAGATCTTCGTGGTCGCCTGCGGCACCGCCTACAACGCCGGCCTGATTGCCAAGTACGCGATCGAGCACTGGACCCGTATCCCGGTCGAGGTCGAGCTGGCCAGCGAGTTCCGCTACCGCGACCCGGTGCTCGACCGCTCGACGCTGGTCGTGGTGATCAGCCAGTCCGGCGAGACCATGGACACCCTCATGGCGCTGCGGCACGCCAAGGATCAGAAGGCCCGCGTGCTGGCGATCTGCAATGCCAACGGCTCCACCATCCCGCGCGAGTCCGACGCCGTCCTCTACACGCATGCCGGCCCCGAAGTCGCCGTCGCCTCCACCAAGGGCTTCCTCACCCAGCTGGTCGCCTGCTACCTGGTGGGGCTCTTCCTCGCCCAGGTCCGCGGCGTCACGTTCGAGGACGAGGTGTACGCGGTCGTGGCCGACCTGCGCCGCCTGCCCGACGCGGTGGCCGCGGTCCTCGAGCGCATGGACCCGGTGCGGGAGCTGGCCCGGTCGCTGGCCGGGGAGGACAAGATGCTCTTCCTCGGCAGGCACGTCGGATACCCGGTGGCGCTCGAGGGCGCGCTCAAGCTCAAGGAGCTCGCGTACATCCACGCCGAGGGCTTCGCGGCCGGCGAGCTCAAGCACGGTCCGATCGCCGTCATCGACCATGGGACGCCGGTCGTCGTCATCGTCCCGTCGCCGCGGACCCGTGGGTCGGTGCACGGGAAGGTGGTCTCCAACATCCAGGAGGTCCGGGCGCGCGGCGCCCGCACCATCGTCATCGCCGAGGAGGGTGACGACGACGTGCTGCCCTACGCCGACGACCTCATCCGCGTCCCCCGGACGCCGACCCTGCTGGCGCCCGTGGTCACCACGGTGCCGCTGCAGGTGCTCGCGTGCGAGATCGCGGCGACGCGGGGACTGGACGTCGACCAGCCGCGCAACCTCGCCAAGTCGGTCACCGTCGAGTAGAAGGACCGGCTGCCCCCCACGACACGCTTCGCGCGCCGCCGGTCCCTCTAGCCGGGCCGTTCCATCGTGTCACCAGGCAGACTGGGGAAGTGATCATCGGCGTGGGCATCGACGTGGTGCCCGTGACACGGTTCGCCGAGTCGCTGACCCGCACCCCAGGTCTCCGCGACCGGCTGTTCACCGCCGCCGAGCAACGCACGCCCTCCGGCGGCCCGCGTACGGGCGAGTCACTGGCAGCGCGCTTCGCGGCCAAGGAGGCGCTGGCCAAGGCGCTCGGCGCGCCCGGCGACCTGCATTGGCACGACGCCGAGGTCACCGTCGGGGAGTACGGCAGGCCGCACCTCGAGGTCCGTGGCACGGTGGCCCGCCGCGCCGCCGAGCTGGGCGTCACCTCCTGGCACGTGTCGCTGAGTCACGACGGGGGCATCGCGTCGGCCGTGGTGATCGCGGAGGGACCCGCGTAGTGATCGACCTGTACACCGCGGCCCAGGTCCGCGCGGCAGAGGAGCCCATCCTCGCCGCGACGCACGAGGGCACGCTGATGCAGCGGGCCGCGACCGGCCTGGCCACCGTCTGCCTGCGCCTGCTCGACCGGGCCTACGGGGTCCGGGTCACCGCCCTGGCGGGCGCAGGCAACAACGGCGGCGACGCGCTGTTCGCCGCGGCGCACCTGGCGGCGCGGGGGGCCCGGGTGACCGCCGTGCTCCTCGATCCCGACCGTGCCCACCCGGCCGGCCTGGCCGAGCTGCGCCGGGCCGGCGGCCGGGTGGTGACGGGGGCCGGCGATGCCGGCCTGGAGCGGGCGGATCTGGTGCTCGACGGGATCGTGGGTATCGGCGGGTCGGGCGGCCTGCGCCCTGCCGCTGCCGCGCTGGTCCAGCAGGCGGCGACCGGCTCGGGGCTGATGGTCGCCGTCGACATCCCCAGCGGCCTGGACGCCGACACCGGAGCCGCACCGGGCGTGGCCTTCCCGGCCCAGCACACTGTCACCTTCGGGGCCGTGAAGGTGGGCCTGGTGGTGGGGGAGGGTCGGGGGCTCGCCGGCCGGGTCCACCTGGTCGACATCGGTCTGGCCGGGCACCTCCCCGCGCCCGCGGCGCGACAGCTCACCGACCCCGACGCCGCCGCCCGGCTGACCCCGCCGGACCCCGACGACGACAAGTACTCGCAGGGCGTCGTCGGCGTCGTCGCGGGCTCCGCCACCTACCCGGGCGCCGGCGTGCTCTGCACGGGCGCCGCACTGCGCACCCGTCCGGGCCTGGTCCGCTACGCCGGGACGGCCGCCGACGGGGTCCGCGCGGCCTGGCCCGAGGCCATCGTCACCTCCGGCCGGCCCTCGGACGCCGGGCGGGTGCAGGCCTGGGTCGCCGGCCCCGGGATGGGAACCGACGACGACGCGCGCGGCGTGCTGGCCGAGGTCCTCGCGACCGATCTGCCGGTCCTCGTCGACGCCGACGGGCTCACGATGCTGGCCGAGGACCAGGACCTGGTGCGCCACCGGAGTGCGCCGACGGTGCTCACCCCGCACGACCGAGAGTTCGAACGCTTCGGTGTCGAGCTCGGAGACGACCGGATCGGGGCCGCCCGCCGGCTCGCCGCCGGCCTGGGCGTCGTCGTCCTGCTCAAGGGCGACGCGACCGTCGTCGTCGGTCCCGACGGCAGCACGTTCGTCAACGGCACCGGCACCGCCTGGCTGGCGACCGCCGGGACCGGTGACGTACTCAGCGGGATCACCGGATCGCTCCTGGCCACGGGGCTGCCGGCCGTCGAGGCCGCGGCGGTCGGGGCACACCTGCACGGCCGCGCGGGCCAGGTCGCCGCAGAGCGCGGACCGCTGGTGGCCGGTGACCTGATCCGACGCCTGCCCGAGACGGTGGCCCGCCTGCGCGGGACCCGGAGCTGAGTTTGCGAGACTCGGAGCCGTGAGCAACGGAGGGGCCCGCGCCGAGGTGGTCGTCGACCTCGACGCGATCGCGGCCAACACCGCGGCGCTGCGCGAGCGGGTCGGCCGGCCGCTCATGGCGGTGGTGAAGGCGGACGGGTACGGGCACGGGATGCTCCCGGCCGCGCGTGCCGCCCTCGCGGGGGGAGCCGACGCCCTCGGGGTCGCGGTCATCGACGAGGCGCTGGGGCTCCGCGAGGCCGGGATCACCGCACCGGTGCTGGCCTGGCTGAACGCGCCGGGGGAGGACTTCGCCGCGGCGCTGCGCGCCGGCGTCGACGTGTCGGTGAGCGCCGAGTGGGGCCTCGCCGAGGTCGTCGCGGCCGCCCGGGAGACGGGGTCGACCGCTCGGGTGCACCTGACCGCCGACACCGGCCTCTCCCGCGAGGGCGCCACGCCCGGCGACTGGCCGGCGCTGGTGGCCGCCGCGGCCCGGGCGCAGACCGACGGCGAGGTCGAGGTCGCCGGGTTGTGGAGCCACCTGGCGTACGCGGATGCCCCGGCCCACCCGACCATCGCCGCACAGATACGGGCCTTCGAGGAGGCTGTCGCCATCGCCCGCGCGGCCGGCCTCACCGACGCGCGCCGGCACCTGGCCAACTCTGCGGCGACGATCGCGCTGCCCGAGACCTGGTTCGACATGGTCCGTCCCGGCGTGGCCCTCTACGGGCTGGACCCGCTCGGCGGCGACCCGGCCGGGTACGGGCTGCGGCCGGCGATGAGCGTGTGCGCGCGGGTCGTCCTCACCAAACGGGTGCCGGCCGGCGTCGGCGTCTCGTACGGGCACACCTACCATCCCGAGCGGGAGACCACTCTCGCGCTCGTCCCCGTCGGCTACGGCGACGGCGTTCCGCGCGCGGCGGGAAACCGGGCCCCGGTGCTGGCGGCCGGCGCGCAGCGGCCGATCGCCGGCCGGGTGTGCATGGACCAGTTCGTCCTCGACGTCGGCGACGACGCGATCGCGCCGGGGGACGAGGTCGTGCTGTGGGGGCCGGGCGACGGCGGCGAACCGACGGCGCAGCAGTGGGCCGACGCCGTGGACACCATCCACTACGAACTGGTCACCCGGATCGGCGGGCGGTTCCGCCGCCGCTACGTCGGTTCGGCCGGGACCGCCCGGTGAGCGAGGGGCACGCCAGGCGTTCACACCCGCGCGCCGCGACCGCCGGCAAGGTCGCCGGGATCGCCGGGGCGGTCGTCGGTCTGGCCGCCGCCGGTACGGCCGTCGGCGTCGCGGTCAGCCGGGTCGCCGCCCGCCGGAGCCGCGGGGGACCGCCGCCGGAGACCGACGAACGCTCGTCCACCGAGCTGCGCGAGGACGACCCGCTCGGCCTCGCCTCGCGCCGGCCGGACCGCACAGCGCTGGTCCAGGCGGACGACGGCACCATGCTGTCGGTCGAGGAGATCGGGCCCCGCGACGCCCCGCTGACCGTCGTCTTCGTCCACGGCTACGCGCTCTCCATGGCCTCCTGGACCTTTCAGCGCCGTGCCCTGGCGGCAGGGCTGGCCACCGCCAACGGCCACCGCCCCGACGCCCGCCTGGTGTTCTACGACCAGCGCGGACACGGCAGCTCCGGTCGCGGCCCGGCCGAGCACGCCACGATCGAGCAGCTGGCCCGCGACCTGGACACCGTGCTCACCGCCCGTGCGCCGCGCGGTCCGGTCGTCCTGGTCGGTCACTCGATGGGCGGCATGACCATCATGGGCCTGGCGGCGCTGCGGCCCGAGGTGTTCGGCACCCGGATCGTCGGGGCCGCGCTGATCTCGACGTCGACCGGCAACCTGGCCGATCTCACCTTCGGCCTCCCGGACGTGCTGACCCGCGTGCGCGCCGCCGTCTTCCCCCTGGCCGCCTGGACGATGCGGCACCGCCCCGCCTTCGCCGAGCGCACCCGCCGTATCGCCGCCGATGTGGTCTCGGCGGCGACCTGGTCGCTGTCGTTCGCCTCCACCGACGTCGATCCCGCCCTGGGCCGGTACGTGGACGCGATGATCGCCGGCACGCCGGTCGATGTGATCGCGGAGTTCTACCCGGCGCTGGCAGGATACGACGAGACGGGGTCACTGGAGCCGCTCCGGGCGATCCCGACGCTGGTGCTCACCGGCGACAAGGACCGGATGATCCCCAGGGAGCACAGCGATGTGCTGGTCGAGCACCTCCCGGACACCGAATACGTGGTGGTCCCGGACGCCGGCCACCTCGTGCTCCTCGAGAAGCCCGACGAGGTCACCGCCGCGCTGACCCGGCTGCTGCGCCGTGTCATGGCGGATGCGCGGGCCCGGAGGGCGGCTGCGGGCGGAACGTAGGGTGCCGGGCGTGGCAGCTCTCCGTCCGCCCCGGTTCGACGCGGCCGCCGACGAGGTGGCCCGCACCGCGGCGGCCGCACCCGACTGGGACGCGCTCGCGGCGACGGCCCGCGAATGCCTGGCCTGCCCCGAGCTCGCCGCGGCACGGCAGCACGTCGTCGTGGGGGACGTCCCGGCCCAGGGCCGGCCGCGGTTCGCGCTGGTCGGCGAGGCCCCGGGAGCGACCGAGGACCAGACCGGCCGGCCGTTCGTGGGAAGGTCCGGGGCGCTGCTCGACGAGCTGCTGGCCGGAGCGGGGCTCGATCGCGCGTCGGGCGCCGTGCTCAACGTGGTGAAGTGCCGGCCGCCGGGCAACCGGACGCCGAAGGCGGTAGAGGTGGCCCGTTGCAGCGGCTGGCTGCGCCGGCAGCTGGAGCTGCTCGACCCGCCGGTCGTGGTCGCGCTCGGACTCTCGGCGGCGACATGGTTCCTCGGCGCGCGCACGGTTCTCGGCCGGGTCCGCGGTCGCCCGCACGAGGTCGACGGGCGGGCGGTCTGGGCCACCTACCACCCGTCGGCCGCGATCCGCTTCGGCCCGAACGGCGCACCCCGGGCCGGCCTGGCGGCCGACCTCGCCGCCGTCGCCGACTTCCTCCGGCGCGCCGCATGAGGCGTGAGCACGAGCTGGCCACCGTCGCGGACACCCACCGGCTGGGCCGGGACCTCGCCGCGCGGCTGCGCCCGGGCGACCTCGTCGTCCTGGTCGGGCCGCTCGGGGCCGGCAAGACCGCGCTCGCGCAGGGCATCGGAGTGGGGCTGGGCGTCGAGGAGCCGGTCACCTCCCCCACGTTCGTCATCGCCCGCGTGCACGCCCGTGGCCGGATCCCGCTCGTGCACGTCGACGCCTATCGCCTCGGCAGTGTCGCCGACGTGGACGACCTCGACCTCGACGCGTCGGCCGGCGAGTCGGTGACGGTGGTGGAGTGGGGGCAGGGCCTGGTCGAGCAGCTCGCCGACGAGCACCTCGAGGTGCGGCTCGACCGTCGCGACGACGACGTCCGCGTCGTCCGGCTGATCCCGCACGGCCCCGGCTGGGACGAGCGGCTGGCCCGCGACTGAGCCCCGGTAATCTGGTCGCTCGTGCTCGTCCTCGCCCTCGACACCGCCACCCCGACGCTGCTCGCCGGGCTGGCCCGGTGGTCGGCCGACGGCGGCGTCGAGGTCCTCGCCGAGCGGGCAGTGCCCTCCGGCACCCGGCACGCCGAGCTGCTCACCCCCGCGATCCGCGACGTCCTCGGCGACGCCGGGCTCTCCCTGCCCGACGTCAGGGCAGTCGTCGTGGGGCTGGGGCCGGGGCCGTTCACCGGACTGCGGGTCGGGGTGGTGACCGCGGCGACCCTTGCCGACGCCCGCGGCCTGCCCGCGGTCGGGGTCTGTTCGCTGGACGCCATCGGCACCGGGGCGCGGACCGTCGTTACCGATGCCCGGCGCAAGGAGGTCTACTGGGCGCGGTACGCCGAGAGCGGCGCGCGGCTCGACGGCCCCGGCGTCACGCGTCCCGAGGAGCTGACCGTGGCCGGGCCGTTCGTCGGTGACCCGCGGTTCGCCGACCGGCTGGGTGCCCCGGTCACGCCCGCGGACGTGACGACGGCGGGCCTGCTGCGCGCCGCCGGGGCGCAGCTGGCCGGCCCGACCACCGCCGCGCCTCTGGTGCCGCTGTACCTGCGCCGTCCGGACGCCACTCCTCCCACGGCGGTCAAGCCGGTGACCCGGGCGGAGCCCCGGCCGTGACCGTGCGACTGCGACCGATGCGGCTGGCCGACCTGCCCGGGGTGCTGGCACTGGAGGAGGAGCTCTTCGCACCCGACACCTGGACCGCCGCCATGTACCGCGACGAGCTCTCGCGCACCGACACACGGACCTACCTCGTCGCCGAGGACGCCGGCGGGATCGTGGGCTATGCCGGCCTGATCGCCTATGCGGACGAGGCGCACGTGGCGACCATCGGGGTGGCGACCGCACGCCAGGGGGAGGGCATCGGCGCCGCACTGCTGGACACCCTGCTCGCCGAGGCGGACCGCCGGAGCCCCGCGGTGATCCTCGAGGTCCGGGCCGACAACGAGGTGGCGCAGGGTCTGTACCGGCGGCGCGGGTTCGCCGAGATCGGACGGCGCCGCGGCTATTACCAGCCCAGCGGAGCCGATGCGGTCGTGATGAAGAGGGAGCTGGTTCGCGGTGGTCGATGAACCGCTGGTCCTCGGGTTCGAGACGTCCTGCGACGAGACCGGCGTCGGGCTGGTCCGGGGGCACACGCTGCTCGCGGATGCCCTGGCCACCTCGATGGCCGAGCACGAGCGCTTCGGGGGCGTCGTCCCGGAGATCGCCTCGCGGGCCCACCTGGAGGCGATGGTGCCGACCGTGCACCGCGCCCTGGCCGACGCAGGGGTACGTGCGGCCGACGTCGACGCGGTGGCGGTCACGTCCGGGCCCGGCCTGACCGGCGCGCTGCTGGTGGGCGTGGCCGCCGCCAAGGCCTACGCACTCGCGCTGGACAGGCCGCTCTACGGGGTGAACCACCTGGCGGCGCACGTCGCCGTCGACGAACTGCAGCACGGCCCCCTGGCGGAGCCGTCGATCGCGCTGCTGGTTTCCGGGGGGCACAGCTCGCTCCTGCTGGTGCCCGACCTGGCACGGGACGTCGAGTCGCTGGGCCGGACGATCGACGACGCGGCGGGCGAGGCCTTCGACAAGGTCGCCCGGGTGCTCGGGCTGCCGTTTCCCGGCGGGCCGCCGATCGACCGGGCCGCGCGCGAGGGCGACCCCGCCGCCATCGGCTTCCCGCGGGGGCTGACCGGCCCGCGCGACGCCCCCTTCGACTTCTCCTTCTCCGGGCTCAAGACCGCCGTCGCCCGCTGGGTCGAGGCGCGGCAGCGCGCGGGGGAGCCGGTGCCCGTCGCGAACGTCGCGGCGTCCTTCCAGGAAGCGGTGGCCGACGTGCTGACCGCCAAGGCGGTGCGCGCCTGCCGGGAGCACGGGGTCGACCACCTCGTGCTCGGTGGCGGGGTGGCGGCCAACTCGCGGCTGCGCGCGCTGGCCGAGGAGCGCTGCGCGGGTGCCGGGATCGTGCTGCGCGTGCCCAGCCCCCGGCTGTGCACCGACAACGGCGCGATGGTGGCGGCCCTCGGCTCGCGGCTCGTCGCGGCCGGCGTCGCGCCGTCGGCGCCCGACCTGGGTGCCGACAGCTCGCTGCCGATCGAGGTCGTCAGCCGCTAGCGATGCCGTTCACGGGGAGAGGTCGCACACCAGGACGGTGGGGGCGCCGGCCATCCGGGTGACGACGACGACGGCGGAGCGCTCACCGGGCCCGCGGAGCTGTCGTGCCAGGGCCTCCGGTTCGATCGGCGAGCCGCGCTTCTTCACCGTCACCCGGCCCACGCCGCGGCTGCGGAGCAGTGCGCGCAGCTTCTTCAGGTTGAACGGCAGCACGTCGTCGACCCGGTAGGAGCGGGCCCACGGGGGTACGGCCTCCGCCCCGGAGGTCAGGTAGGCGATCGTCGGGTCGATCAGCGTCGCCCCGAGATCGGCGGCCACCAGCGCCACCAGACCCGAGCGGATGACGGCCGGGTCGGGCTCGTGCAACCAGGGGCCCACCGGGCCGAGCGGCGCCCGGCCGGGGTCGACGTCCGCGCTGAGCTCCAGGACGGCGTCGCCCCGCACCAGGCTCGCCCGGCGCCACGTCGCGGCCACGTCGGCGCCCCACAGCAGCGCCTCGACGATGGAGCCCCCCTCGGAGACCCACTCCGCCTCCACGCCGGCGGGGACGCGGCCGTGGTCCAGCCCCGGTGCCACCTTGACGACCGACCGTGGGACGGCGCCCAGCAGTGCGGTGACCGTCGACCACGGCGGGGACCAGCGGTCGGGGTCCAGCTGCCGTCGGCCGCCGGCCCGCCGCGCAGGATCGAGGACCGCGGCCGGGCACCCGGCCACCCGGCCGCCCGCCGCGGCCGCCACCAGATCGACGACGTCCGCGGCGAGGACCTGCACCCGGCCGGCCACCCCCAGCGCCTCCGCGTTGGCCGCGGTGAGCGCGAGGGCGACGGGGTCACGGTCCACCGCGACGACGTCCGCGCCGGCCTTCGCGAGGGCCACGGTGTCGGTGCCGGCGGCACAACCGAGGTCGGCGACCGGTCCCGTCGCGCTCGCCAGCAGCCGTGCCGCACGCCGAGCGGCCAGCACCGGGCGGCCGGCCTGCTCGAGGGTGTCCGCGGTGAGGAGGAGCCGATCGGCGTCGGCCCCGAAGGCAGGCCGGGCCCGCGCCCGCAGCCGGGCCAGCTCCCACGCCGGCCCGGCGAGCTCCGCGCCGACCTCGGCCCGCAGCCGGGCCACGCCGGGCAGCACGTCCGTACCCGAGGCCAGCAGCTCGGTGGCTCGCCGCACGGCGACGGCGCCCTCCGCCGTCCGTAGCCGGCGGAGGGAGGACAGCGCGGCGTCGGCCGAGGCCGGGGGTGCTGCGTCGGGCACGCGACCAGCCTCCCCGACGGCGGTCGGGGCCACGCTCGCGGGAGGGGCGACCGTCGGACACGGGGACGTGGACGGTTCCGACCGCGGTGATGCGGATCGAGGACGGGTGATCGGTCATGCCGGGACGGATCGGGCGGGCGGCTCCGGCCCATCGCTCGAGCAGCGACCGGCTGGCCAGGGCCGACGGGAATCCACCGCCCGGGGGACCCGGTTGAGCGGCTGGCACTCTCATGGGTAGAGTTCCAACCGACACGGGCTGGAGCCTGACCCCCGCGACGTCAGGCGTCCGTTACCCGTGCCACAGCATCAGCAATTCACCTGCCGTCCGATCCCGAAGGGGGCGTCACCGACGTGACGACCGCTACCAAGGTCAACATCAAGCCGCTCGAGGA